>JAIBBV010000003.1 GCA_019694465.1 Oligoflexia bacterium | reverse complement strand
CTTCCGATCTCTGGCGGTGCCTTAACGGGCAAATCGGCAGGATTGAAAGATACAACAAGCAGACGACGGCTAGTCGGATCGCGCTTAATCCTCTCTATCAAGTCAGAGATTTGATCGACGCGTTTCGCACTAGGCCCCCCTTGCCAGGAGCGCCACTGCTTCCCATAAATTGGGCCCAAGTCGCCTTGCCCATCAGCCCACTCGTCCCAAATTGTGACCTTATTATCATGCAAATACTTAACGTTGGTATCGCCCTGCAAAAACCACAAAAGCTCATGAATAATCGAGCGCAGGTGGACCTTTTTAGTCGTTACTAGCGGGAAACCCTGATCCAAGTTGAATCGCAGTTGGCGACCGAATACCGAGTAAGTGCCCACCCCGGTCCGATCTGGTCGCACAAAGCCATCAGCAGGTCGGCCGTTGTCCAAAATATCTTTTACCAACTCTAAATACTGTTTCATTCAAACTCCTGGTCGCAGTAACAGTGACTTGCCTGATCTAACGCACGGCAGACTGCTCGCCCTTGTCTTCCGTATCTCAGACAGCGGCAACCGACCCCCGAAAGACTACAATAGAGCACAACATTTTTCGAGAGAAAATAACAGCAACCAGGCAATAAAATTGGCCCTATTAAGTGAGCCAGGGAATGCGCATTATCAGTGGGGAAACAATTTGGGAGGCTGGGCTACTTAACTGCGACTTCTATCAAATAGCCGGTGTACTCGCGCCACCATTATTTTAGGGTCACTGCCCTTCGATACAAAGTCATCTGCGCCACCACTTACCAGCTTCAGCTCGTTACTCTCATCATCAGCAGCGGTTAATACCAAAACTGGTATATGCCGAGTTCGCGGATCGCTCTTCACTTTTTGCAGCAATTCCATCCCACTCATTTTAGGCATCATAAGATCAGTGATAATTAGCTCGGGCGCAAAATTATAGACTTGCTCCAATCCTTCCAGGCCTGTTTCAGCCTCTCGCACTTCAAAACACTCGCGTTGTAAAATCAACGATAGTACCGTGCGAGTGTTTTCCTCGTCTTCCACCAACAACACACGGCGTCTGGCGATTCCAGACCCAGCATTTGGAGTGCCTGGCGCAACTGTGGCTGCTGGAACACTTGCACGCACTTCTATTAGCCCAAGCGCACGCTCAACCTCGTCGAACGAGGTTACCCCTGCCTCAACCAAATCAAGTCCAGCCACATCAAGTGACTTAAATCCCTTGGCGGCTTTTTCAATTTCTGGCTCCCCGCCCCCACTCCGAACAACTTCGCGTACAGCATCATCAATTTCTAGGATGCTAAAAACACCGGAACGCCCCTTATAGCCAGCACCGGCACATTGCTCGCAGCCACAGGCAGTGCGCATATTTTCTGTCGACCTACCGAATGCCTTCAGTTTGGCGCGTTCCTCTTCGGAGGCTGCCTTTGCGCATGAGCAAAGTCTACGCACTAAGCGCTGCGCGACAACGCAGCCTAGCGAGGATGAGATCATAAAAGGCGCGATGCCTAGATCACGCAAGCGTGTTATCGCCGCCGGTGCTGTGTTGGTATGCAACGTCGACAAGACCAAATGACCTGTCTGAGCGACCTGCATCGCTATCTGTGCAGTCTCGCCATCGCGGATTTCACCGATCATGACAACGTCTGGATCCTGCCGCAACACTGCCCGCAAACCCTCAGAAAAGCCCATTCCTAATTTTGCATTGACTTGAATTTGGGTGATACCGCTCAGGCGGTATTCAATCGGATCTTCTATCGTTATTATGTTTGTTTCACCGTCACGCAATTTTAGCAGTGCTGCATACAGGGACGAGGTTTTTCCCGAACCAGTTGGCCCCGTCACAAGCACAACGCGTGAGGTAGCCTTTAGGGCACGTGTTATTTGTGCCTCCGTGTCCGCCGATACCCCTAGCGACGAGAAAGACACATGCGCTAACTCAGCAGATAAAATACGGGCTACAATATTCTCACCGTGCATGGTTGGGACAACAGATATTCGAAGGTCGCGTGGGCCACTGGCCGCCCTGACCCGCAAACGCCCGTCTTGCGGCTTGCGATGCTCAGTAATGTCCATGCCGCACAACAGCTTAATGCGTGCTGTGACTCCACGGCGCGCTACAGCTGGAACCTCTAGCACCGGCTGCATAATGCCGTCTACGCGGGCCTTAACCACCAAAATGTCTTTTTCTGGGGTAATGTGGATGTCACTTGCCCCCAGGGCAATTGCATCTCCTAGAATTTTATTCACCAATCTCACAATCGGCGGAGAAGCCGCATCTGTCTGCAGCAAGCTCGACTCTTGGGACGCCGCAGCACCAGCGGCTGAATCTAAGAGCGTCGAATTTTCATTTGGCGCGAGCGAATCCATGTCGAAATGTGCCGACTTGTGCACTTGCTGTGTTAGCAGAGCCAGAATCTTTTCCTCAGGCGCCAGGACTGCGCGCACACTACGCCCTAACTCAAACTCGAGTGCTGCAATCGCTTCTTGATCATAGGGATTTGCGACCGCTAGCTCTACCGAAGTTTCACTCATCGACAATGGAACAACACGCAGCGAACGCCAACGCTCAAAGCCAACATCTTTAAGATGATCCTTCTCAAGCAGCTCACTAACGCGACCGGTGAGGGCTGTATCGATATTGGCAAGTGGAACGCCAAGCGCGCGCGCAACTTTTTCCAAGGCGCTTGCTTCAGTCAGCAGGCCCTGGCGCGCAAAGAATAGGATTGGACAATTATCGCTGTCAGCGTAGGTGTCGGCGGCCTTTTGGTCGATTAGCCCTAGCTTCACTAGTAAGCGCACGAGCGCTTTCTGTGCGCCTTCGTTTACAGCCAACTCCTTCATGGGTCCGTACTACTTAGAATTTAGCGATAAAAGCAGATTTCAGCCGCGCAACTTTAATTGCGCTGCAGATTAGTATATCGCTGTTTACAACAACTATTGGTCGGGGCTTCCCATAGGCCATATCGGCATTGTTGCGCCTGAGCTAAAGAGCTCCTTTCTCGGAGCAGAAAAGTGGATATTATAGGAGAGGTAGTCCGTCCTCCGTTTGACTTACAGCCCACCCTGGGCATACTTAACAGGCTCGTATTGCGAGCGAAGCAATCAGCTTCATTTTGTTAGGCACTCTTCATTTGAGTGTGTGGTGAATATAGTGGCCCCCAGCTCAAAAGCCGATAATAACGCGTACCAACTCATCGATTCAGGGGAAGGAGCACGACTTGAGCGTCTCGGCGAGAAACTGCTCATACGACCTAGCTCCTTATGCATTTGGCAACGGAGGAATCCGAACGCTTGGCAATCAGTCGCTGCGCGTTTCGATCCAAAAAAGAAGCGTTGGGACGTTAGTGGCACACCCTTTGAAACTTGGCAGACCCAGGTTCAAGGCGTTCAGCTAATTTTGCGCTTGCAAGATAACGGGCAAGTTGGGTTTTTCCCAGAGCACGCTTCCTACCTACCACGCGTCCGGCACGATATAGAACACATCGCCAAACGATTGGGCAAGGCGCCACAGGTGTTGAACTTATTCGCATACACGGGCATGGCGAGCCTGGTCGCCCTTGCCGCGGGAGCCATAGTTACGCACGTGGAAATTTCAAAGCGCGCTTTAGACTGGGCCCAGCAAAATATTTTGGCTAACAACGCCCCAAAACAGCATCTGCGCTTTATTCGTGAGGACGCACTAGAATTTTTACGAAAAGAAGTGCGTCGGGAGAAACTCTACGATTTGGTGATCGCTGATCCACCCAGCTTTAGTCGGGTTAGTGATAAACAAAGCTGGGAACTAGACACTATCCTTCCCGAACTTTGCAAATTACTTGTACAGGTCATGAATCCAGAACTTGGTGTGCTCTACTTAACCTCACACATGATTGAAAATGGCGGCGCCGTCAGCGCCAATCTTCTGCGCGATTACGCTCCCGACAAAGCTAAGTATGACATCGAGCCACTGCTTATACCTGAGACTAGTAGCACGAGAGTTATCCCAGCTGGACAACTTGTGCGCATGACGCTTGAATAAGCAAGCAAGTTCAATCAGTTAGACCATAGGCCAAGCACCACCTGCGCACCAAGCTAACTTTCCGTTAATAGTCACCATAACCATGGTGGTGGTTTGGTTCATCGATTCCGACCCTAATGGTCGGTTGGTTGTGTGGAGATACAAGATGTCACCCCTAAGCTTTGGCGATTTCTTCGTAAATATTGCGCGTTGTATTGGGCTTGAAAGACTAGCTGCCGCCCACACCCGTCGCAGCTTTAGCCGCCGACGATTGGAGAAAGAAGAATTGCAGCGCCGCTTGGACGCCATGCGCCCAAAGTCTGAGAACTCCTCCTCCTGCAGCAAAGAAAAAATCTTCACCAATCATGCCTAATTGGGCTTAACCCCAGGAACTCTTCGATGCGCCTGCGTGTTCCGGCGCCAGTCTCTTCCGGCAAATTCATTAGCTCTACCCAAGCCATCTCCTCAATCTCGAAGTTTGTCTCCTGCGCAGCAATTTGCTGCCACTCGCGAACCACATATACCGTTACGTGATCAAAGTTCCCTTCGGAGAAATTTGCGTAAATTCCAAGTAGCTGCGATGGCAACCCCAAGCACTCAATGTTTGTTTCTTCACGCAACTCTCGCACCGCCGCATCAGCCGCTCGCTCTGCTCGCTTTACCGCACCGCCAGGAAGATGCCAGCCTGGTCTGTATGTATTGCGTATCAGAACAACTCGTCCGGCCTTGTCTACTACAATCACTGACACACCAAACGTGCGGGGCCGCATGATGCGCCAATAAAGGCGCCGAAGCTGATGCAACGCGCTAGGGAGAAAGTTGCGGGCTTTCATTAATGCGGGCGCAAGCAGTTAAGTGCCGAGCCTGCCTTAAACCAGGTCAACTGCTCTGGTGTGAGCGTATGCTTAAGCGCGAACTCCTTCTGTCCAGAAGCACTCTTAACGACAAGTGTGACCTTAGAACCAGGTGCCAGCGCAGTAAGACCGGTAATACTTAGCCGGTCTGTCTCCCCGATTTGGTCGTACGCAGCAGGATCAACAAAGGTCAGTGGTAAAATACCCTGCGCCTTTAAGTTGGTCTCATGGATTCTGGCGAAGCTACGAACGATAATCGCCTTGCAGCCCAAAAAGCGCGGCGACATTGCAGCGTGTTCACGCGAAGATCCCTCGCCATAGTTCTCATCTCCAATCACTACCCAGCCCTGTCCTTTTGACTTATATTCCTTGGCCAACTCAGGCAGCGCGACTGACTTTGCCCCGGTTAATACATTTGTTGCCTTACCAACTTCGCCGCTGAAGGCATTAGTCGCGCCAATTAACATATTGTTGGAGATATTGGCCAAGTGTCCACGGTACTTTAGCCATGGCCCAGCCTGAGATATGTGATCAGTTGTGCACTTACCCTTGGCCTTTAGCAGAACAACAAGATCTGTAAAGTCCTTACCGTTCCAGGCCGGAAATGGCTCCAGCGCCGCCAAGCGATCACTACTCGTAGATATCGCAACCTTAAGTTTCTTACGTTCCGCGACATTGCCGGACGGGGAAATAAAGCCTTCGCGACTAAAAACAAAGCCCTTGCCAGGCAACTCGTCTCCACGTGGCTCGTTCAATACGAATTCCTTACCCGACGAATCCTTAAGCTTGTCTGTAATTGGATTGAAAGATAGCTTGCCAGCCAAAGCCACGGCTGTAACTAGCTCAGGCGATCCAATAAATGCCAGCGTCTCGTTATTGCCGTCGTTGCGCTTTCTAAAGTTACGATTATAACTCGTAACAATAGTATTCAGTTCATCCTTCTTAATATCGCTGCGGCTCCACTGTCCGATACAAGGCCCACAAGCATTTGCCAACACCGTTGCTCCGATGTCAGTAAAAATTTTAAGCAGTCCATCACGCTCAATCGTTCGGTAGACTTGATCGGAACCAGGCGTCACCATTAACGGCATAGTTAGTTTTAACCCGCGCTCCTTGGCCTGTTTAGCGACAAAGGCTGCTCTACTGATATCTTCATAAGAGGAGTTGGTACACGAACCGATCAACGCGAAACGAATATTGTCAGGGTAACCATTCTCTGGCACCGCCTTCTTCATCTCCGACACCGATCGCAAGAGGTCTGGGGTATGCGGCCCCACCCACTGTGGCTCGAGCTTTGAGAGGTCAATCTCTAGGATTTCATCATAATATTTCTTGGGATCCTTAAGCACCTCTGGATCCGGACGCAAATGCTCAGCTACCTTGTCACACCAAGTAGCTACATCGCGACGATTAGTCGCGTTCAAATAGGCAGCCATACGTGCGTCATATGGGAAGACTGAAGTAGTTGCCCCTAATTCGGCACCCATGTTTGTAATAGTAGCCTTACCGGTGCAGCTTATGCTTTCCGTTCCCGGCCCAAAGTACTCCACAATTTTTCCGGTGCCGCCCTTAACAGTAAGAGCACCTGCAACTTTCAGAATCACATCCTTTGGCGCAGTCCAACCGTTAAGCTTGCCGGTCAGATGAACCCCAATTAACTTTGGATTTAAGAGCCCCCAAGCCTGGCCAGCCATAACATCAACTGCATCGGCTCCACCGACGCCAATCGCCAGCATGCCAAGCCCACCGGCATTCGGCGTGTGCGAATCAGTGCCAATCATCATGCCGCCTGGAAATGCGTATTGCTCTAGGACGACTTGATGAATAATCCCCGCTCCGGCACCCCAAAAATCTATACCGTACCTCTCCGCAGCCGAACGCAAGAACTCGTAAACTTCTTTATTCTCGTCGATGGCACGCAGCAAATCCTTTTCTGCGCCAACTTTAGCCTGAATAAGATGATCGCAATGGATACTGGAAGGGACATTGGCGGTGTCATGTCCGGTGACCATGAATTGCAGCAATGCCATCTGAGCAGTAGCATCTTGCATGGCAACCCGATCGGGCCTGAAGAACAAAGTAGAAGTCCCTCGCTGCGCTTTTTCGGTCGGCCAGCGATCCAAGTGAGAAAACAGAATCTTCTCCGCTAGCGTCAGCGGATGCCCAAGCTTCTGGCGCGCCTGCGCCACTTTGTCAGACAATCCCTTGTAATGTTTCTCTGCCACAGCAAAGTCTTTTGCTTCCATTGGATCTCTCCTTCACTAATCTCTGAAATTCAAGAATTGTAAATCTAAGTCTGTAATCGCAGCCTTAACCTGGGCGATGCATTGCTGCAATTCATCCTTCTTTTTTCCGCTTACGCGCAGCTGATCGCCCTGGATCTGACTTGTCACCTTAAGCTTGGTGTCTTTTAGAAACTTATTTATGCGTTTCAGATCGTCTTCTTTAATGCCCTGCTTAATCACTATCTCTTGGCGCAGCATGTCACCGCCAGCCTTGGCGGAGTCCTTAAACTCCAAAGACTTAGCACTGACGCCGCGCTTGGCCAAACGAGTGCGCAAGATTTCTTGCATTGCCTTAAGACGCATCTGATCGTCAGCAAGCACAACGATCATCGCCTCGTCCTTGAGCTCAATGCTACTCTTAGAGTCACGGAAGTCATAGCGCGTCTCTATTTCACGACGCGCTTGGTCAAGACCGTTCTTGACCTCCTGAATATTGACTTTACTCACAATATCGAATGAAGGCATAAAGCAAATAATAGTATACCATATCGCTTGCTTGGCAACGAGGTTTTGCTGCACCTTTAGGCTAGTACTCCCAACATAAGCCGTTTGGTGCCACTAGCGAGCTTTCGTAACAGCGCATACTTTTGAGATTATGACTATGAGCAGCGCCGTACACTTTGAACCCTTCAAAATTAAGTCAGTTGAGCCCCTACCAGCTTCGAGCGCGTCGGAGCGCGAGTCCTGGATCCGTACCGCCGGATATAACGTATTTTCGCTCACCTCCTCGCAGGTAATTATTGACCTGCTCACTGACTCTGGCACATCCGCCATGAGCGATAAGCAGTGGGCCGAGATGATGAAGGCCGACGAGTCTTACGCTGGTAGCCGAAGCTTTATTGAGTTGGAGGATACTGCCCGCAAGCTCACTGGAATGGACTATATCATACCAGTCCATCAGGGGCGCGCCGCAGAGCACCTCTTGTTCCCACGTTTACTAAAGTCAGGACAGAAGGTGCTTTCAAATGGCCTTTTCGACACAACGCTAGCAAATATTCAAGCCGTGGGTGCTCAAGGCGTTAATTTACGCTGCAAGGAAGCGTGTGATCCTTTTGCTCTGGCGCCATTCAAGGGAAATATAGACTTGGAGCAGCTTCAAGCAACTCTCAGCTCTGAAGGCGAAAAGGCGGCCCTAGTGGTAATGACAATTACCAACAATACAGGTGGTGGCCAGCCGGTTAGCCTATCCAATTTGCAGGAAGCCGCTCGTATCACGCATGCAGCGGGTAAGCTGCTGGTGCTAGATGCTTGCCGTTTTGCTGAAAATTCCATGCTAATTAAGCAACGTGAAGCAGGTTTCGATAACCTCGCCGTCCGTGAGATAGCCTCGCGCTGCTTTGCATGTGCAGACGCGGTTACTTTCTCAGGAAAAAAGGATGCACTTGCTAATATCGGGGGCCTGTTATGCCTGCGTGATCACGCTATCAGTGAGGACATTAAGGCTTCGATGCTAGTAGTAGAGGGATTTCCAACTTACGGAGGACTCGCCGGATACTCACTTGCAGCTATGAACCAAGGTCTGCATGAAGTATTGGATGAACGCTATCTGGCCTACCGCCTGCGCACTATTGATTGGATGGTGGAGCGCTTGGCCGCCCTAGGCGTACCAGTAATCCAGCCAGCCGGTGGGCACGCGGTCTACATAGAGGCCTCGCGCTTTTACCCGCATATCCCGCGTGAACAATTTCCTGGCATCGCCCTTACAACCGATCTCTATATTGAAGGCGGCATTCGTGGATGTGAACTTGGATCGGTAGCTTTTGGGTTTCGCGACAAAAACGGCAAACATGTTCTACCCCCCTTAGATTTAGTGCGCTTGGCGATACCACGCCGAGTCTACACGGAAGCTCATATGGGCTATGTTGTAGAGGTGCTGGCAAGCCTGTATCGCCAGAGCGGTGCGGCGCGTGGCTTCGAATTTAGCGAAGAATACACGGTACTAAGACACTTTCGATCGAAGTTTCGGCGCCTGACTTAAGAATCAGGCCGCACCGGTCAGCCTTGGCTCTCAGCAATATGCTGATGATGGTGGTGGGACATCGGTTCAAAATGGCCCGAGATACTCAGCAGTCCTGCTGCCACGACTAGAAGAGCACTAAGTGGACGCGCAGCAGCGCCAAACTTATTTATTGCACCGCGGGCCACCGTTCCCATCGCCAACATCATCGGGAGCGTTCCAAACCAAAAGAAAAGCATAGTAGCAGCTCCGCCAAGCATACTCCCGCTTGAGGCCGCTAACGCCACAAAGCCGTACAACCAAGCGCACGGCAAGAGCGTAGAAAGCAGTCCCACAATAAAAGCAGTTTGAGGCCCAGGGATACGTGGAGCAACACGCTCGTACATGCGAAACATGGATTGATGAATTTTGCCTCTAAGCGGAGCGGTCAATCGCTGCAATACTGGAACCAATTCAATCAGCCCCCAAAAAACTAGCAGCGCCCCCAACACTATGGCAGCGCTTCGTGGCAACCCAAAACTTGCCCCGAGCTGATCAATTCGCTCCCCGACAAATCCAGCAAATAGACCCAAGCTAACGTAAGTTACTAGCCTGCCAAGGTTATATACGGCAGCCAATGTCAGTCCGGCGCCCCTTTGTCCACCACAAAAAGCAGCAAAGCCACCACACATAGCGGCACAGTGTAGACTCCCCAAAAAACTTGCGATTAGAATAGACAGCAATGACATACATTAACTCATCTATCACAGCAGCCGCTGAGGTGCCAGAAACCAGGAGCGAGCACTTCTGCAAGCACTGCCGCCTTAGCGTCCCGCCTACCCGTAGCACTTCCGATTTTTGTTGTGCCGGCTGCGAGGCCGTACATAGCTTCATCAATTCATCTGGACTCGGCCAATACTATATTTTCAAGAAGGATGCGCCAGGTAAGCGCCGCCGCGAGCTGATGGATTCTTACCGCTTCATGGACGATCCTGTATTTCTGCAGCGTTATGTGCGCTCGATCACCAAGGCACAATCGCGTATTACATTTTTCTTGGATGGCATACATTGCGCAGCCTGCATTTGGCTTCTAGAACGTCTGCCCCAGCTATCAAAGGCTATCAGCGCGGCTCGCGTTGATTTCGGACGCAACTTAGTACATGTCAACTTTAAGACAGAGGGAATTAGCGTTTCAGAAATTGCGCGCATACTACATGCTATTGGTTACCCACCATCTCCATGTGAAGCCGACGGCCTGCGAGAAAAAGAACAGCAACACAATCGTATATTTCTTTTGCGCATGGGTGTAGCGGCAGCCTGCGCTATGAATATCATGATGCTGTCAGTCTCGCTTTACGAGGGCGCAGTAAGTGGTATTGAGCCTATGTATCGGGGGCTTCTAATGTGGGGCTGTTTAATACTAAGCCTTCCACCAATGCTTTTTTCGGCGGTTCCGTTTTATGAGAACGCCTGGAACGGCCTACAACGCGGAATTCTACACATTGATTTGCCAATCGCAGCGGCAATCGTGCTGGCCTTCCTGGCTAGTTGTGTAAATACTTTCATAGGGCGCGACCAGATTTACTTTGATTCAATCGCAAGTCTCATCTTTTTATTGCTTGTAGGACGCTGGCTGCAGCGCCGCAGCGTACAAAAGGCCTTGGATGCTTCCGATCTAATTGCGTCTTTCACTCCTCGTTGGGCCCGCCGAATCGTCGCTGGCAAAACGGAGGAAATTTTTGTCGAGTCACTCAAGCCAGGCGATGCAATTGAGATACCGGCTAATGCTATAATCCCGGCCGATGCGCGACTTGTAGACGGTCACACGCATTTGGACTTATCTGTACTAACTGGAGAGTCGCTACCAGTTGAAGCACGTCGTGACGATATACTCTTCGCTGGCACTACCAACGTTGGCGCGCCAGTGGTCGCCATAGTGCAACGCTTGGGGCGTGAGACCCGACTCGGACAAATTATGGCCCAAGTGGAGGCTCAAAGCAGCGCCCGACCTGCAATTGAAATGTTTCTAGACCGTGTCAGTCGTCGCTTTGTGGCACTACTGCTAGTAGCTTCGATAGTAACCGGCTTGGCTTGGTTTTCCTCTGGGGCCACGCAGGCGCTCGACGCAACCGTAGCACTGTTAGTTGTAAGCTGTCCCTGCGTCTTGGCACTAGCCACACCACTCACATTCAGCATGGCACTCTCACGAGCAGCCCGCTCAGGTATGCTTATAAAAAGTGGCGAAGCAATTGAGCGCCTCACTGCGGTGAAAGTAATCGCCCTGGACAAGACACGCACGTTAACCAGTGGTGGGCTAAGTGTTCAGACCTTTACATGTCTGTCATCTGAGGATGATAAGCTGAGCGCACTTACAGCTCTGGCACTGCTCGAGCAGAATCAGAGTCACCCGCTCGCTCGCTGCTTGCGTGAGTTTGCTCTGCAGCAATTGCCTAGCGCGCCAACCTGCCCGCCAAGTACAGTTAAAAATATAGCTGGATGCGGAGTGCAGGCGATTATCGACGGGGAATCCTGGTACATTGGCTCTCCACGCTGGATTGCTAGTTTACTGGGAAGCGCAGCCCTCGATGCACATTACGCTGCCAGCTTGGCCCAAATTACGCGCGCCGCGCAAACTCCTGTAGTAATCGCGCAAGATAGGCCACTTTGTGTTATTGGAGTCTCCGATAGCCTGAGACCAGAAAGCGCTACAGTCGTTAAGCAAATGCAAAACCGCGGCTTCACGCTAGCGATCTTATCAGGGGACTCACAAGCTGTGGTTACCAAAGCAGCGCATGACTTAGGAATACCTGTTGAGCTAGCGATGGGCGAACTCAGCCCGGAGCAAAAGGCCGCCAAGGTTCAGGAACTAAAGCGGATTGGTCCGGTTCTAATGGTTGGAGATGGGGTAAATGATACTGCTGCTCTAAGCCTAGCAGATGTAGGTCTCGGCGTGCATGGCAGCGCTGAGGCCTGCCTGAAAGTGGCGGATGTTTACTCGCGTCAGGCTGGACTACAGTGCGTAGTTGAGTGTCTTGAGGGAGCGCAGCGCACGTTGCACATCGTTAAGCGGAACCTTATTTTTTCTGGTTTCTATAATCTACTGGGCTCAACGCTTGCTGTTACTGGTATGCTTGGGCCACTTGGTGCGGCGGTACTGATGCCAATTAGCTCACTTAGCGTTGTATTACATGCGCGTTTAGGGCGGTCTTACTGATGGAAATAATTGTTGTCCTACTCCCTGCTTCTGTAATTCTCGCAGCATTAGCCTTAGGCGCATATTTTTGGGCTGCTCGATCAGGCCAATTTGACGATCTTGAGACCCCACCGCAGCGAGTACTCTTCGACGACGATGATAACAAGGCTTAAGCCGCACGTGCAGCGCCCAGCTTTTCCCCGGCGCTGGCTGAAGTCGTCTACCAGGATCAAAGCGCGACTTGAAGCAGCCCAAGCTAATCTTGACTATCTTACTAGAGAATCAGCGTAAAAATTGAATAGCAAGTTAGCTCGGGCACTTGGCTTGCCTGGAGCTATTCGCTAGGGCCAGCAAATCACTGCAACAGCCAAGTTGCAACGAGTACGCAGCAACTTGAGATTGCAAACATTGGTTCAGAAATAGGCCTAAAAAAGACATGGCAATAATTCACTATTCACCTCTAGCATCTAGTTACAAGCTACGATAAACAATAGACTAGAAAGTCTATTAAGATGTTCCTTTAGCACTATGAACACTTCACAAAACTTAGAAACATTCTCGTTCAACGACTCAATCGTCCGTAAGTTCGTATTAGCTACGGTCTTGTGGGCATTTGTTGGCATGCTAGTTGGAGTGCTGATAGCCCTCCAACTAGGAATCCCGGCACTTAACCTCGGGCTACCCTGGACTAGCTTCGGAAGGCTAAGGCCGCTCCATACAAACGCGGTTATCTTCGCCTTTGCCGGCAACGCCATCTTCGCCGGCATTTACTATTCGACTCAGCGCCTATGCAAAGCGCGGATGTTTAGTGATTTCTTGAGTAGCCTTCACTTTTGGGGTTGGCAGGCCATCATTGTGGCTGCCGCGCTTACGCTGCCCCAAGGCATTACATCTGGAAAGGAGTATGCCGAACTTGAGTGGCCTATCGATATAGCCATCACATTAATTTGGGTCGTTTTCGCGCTTAACTTCTTTGGCACTCTGTTCCGCAGGCGTGAGCGACATATCTACGTAGCTTTGTGGTTCTACATCGCCACAATTCTGACAGTAGCGATGCTGCATATCGTGAACTCCCTTGCGATTCCCGTCTCAGCATTCAAGAGCTACTCGATTTTTGCCGGTATACAAGATGCTCTTGTGCAGTGGTGGTACGGGCACAATGCTGTAGCATTTTTCTTGACCACCCCATTCCTAGGTTTGATGTATTATTTCATGCCTAAGGCAGCAGAGCGTCCAGTCTACTCCTACCGCCTTTCGATCCTGCATTTCTGGTCTTTAGTGTTCTTGTACATTTGGGCCGGACCGCACCACCTCCTAAATACAGCTCTGCCCGACTGGGCCCAAACAGTGGGCATGGTGTTTTCAGTAGTACTGATTGCGCCATCATGGGGCGGCATGATCAATGGCCTCCTCACCCTACGCGGAGCCTGGGATAAGTTGCGCCGCGATCCAGTGCTCAAGTTCTTCGTGGTGGGAATAACATTTTACGGAATGTCGACATTTGAAGGGCCAATGATGTCAATTCGAGCCATCAATGCCTTCACCCATTACACGGACTACACCATTGGTCACGTGCACGGTGGAGCCTTAGGCTGGAATGGGTTTATTGCCTTTGGAATGATCTACTATCTCTTGCCACGTTTGTGGAAACACGAGATTTGGAGCCCCAAGTTGGTGATGACTCATTTCTGGGTCGGCACAATCGGAATAGTGCTCTACATGACATCGATGTGGGTGGCTGGTATCACTCAAGCCTTGATGTGGCGCGCCTTCACCAATGAAGGGACGTTGCTGTATCCTGACTTTGTAGAGACCGTGGTAAAGCTGATTCCATTTTACTGGATCCGCGCCTTTGGTGGTCTACTTTATCTGTCTGGCGTTGTCATGTGCGCTATCAACGTCATCAAGACTGTTGGCCTCTCACACGCCTCTGGCGCTGACCTAAGTGATACAAGAGTACAAGCAGCGCCAATGGCAGCTGAGCATGAACCTGTTGGCCATCCCAACCCATGGCATCATCGCCTGGAAGGTGCGCCAGCCGTGTTTGGCGTGTTGGTACTGATATCCGTTTTGATTGGTGGAGCAGCTGAAATTATTCCGATGGCTGCCATCAAGACGA
Source organism: Oligoflexia bacterium (assembly GCA_019694465.1). Lineage (GTDB taxonomy): Bacteria > Bdellovibrionota_C > UBA2361 > UBA2361 > JAFLCA01 > JAIBBV01. The sequence goes on along the minus strand of JAIBBV010000003.1, from coordinate 84,221 downwards.
ATGTTGCGACTATCCCATCAGTTAAGCCATACACCGCACTTGAGCTTGAAGGGCGTGACATTTACATACGCGAAGGTTGCTACAACTGCCACTCGCAGATGATTCGTCCATTCCGAGAAGAAGTCGTACGCTACGGCGAATACTCGAAGGCTGGCGAGTCGGTATACGACCATCCGTTCCAATTTGGATCGAAACGCACTGGTCCTGACCTAGCCCGCGTTGGCGGCAAGTATCCTCACTTCTGGCATTATCGCCACATGAAGGAACCAACTGCCACAACCCCCGGGTCGATCATGCCGGCCTATCCTTGGCTATATGATCGAGATTTGGACACAAGTCTGACCGTCAAAAAGCTACAGGCCATGAAGACGATCGGAGTCCCCTATTCCGACGAGGAGATCAACGGAGCCCAGGCCGCGCTCACAGCACAAGCTGAGAAACTTGCTGCAGAGCTAAGCGCACAGGGCGCCGGTTCAGCCTCGGAGTCTGCGAAGAAGGAGATAGTTGCTCTTATCGCCTATCTACAAAGACTTGGAACTGACATTAAGAGTGGCAACTAACTTGTTGTAGGAATCTTGGCTCCAGAGCTTGCCATGACGGCAACTTTCAGAGCAAAGAGCAAGGAGAAAGCATGAACGACCTGTTACACGGATTCTCCCCACCAGAGTGGAAGCTCATCTCTACGCTTGTATTTTTGGGAGTCTTTCTGGTCTTAGTTTTCCGCGTTTATGCTTCTAAGCGGCGCACGTTTTATAAAGAAATGAGCGAGCTGCCACTTTTGGAAGACCAAGGCAGTAAAAAATTTTGAGTATCGAAGTACAGTGAGGACCTATGGCTGAACAAGATAAAATTCTAGATCATAACTATGATGGAATCCGCGAATATGACAACGATTTGCCACGTTGGTGGGTCGCAATTTTTTGGATAACGGCCATATTCGGCGTTATTTACTCAATCTATTTCCATATGCCCAGTACCCCCACGCCGGAACAGGCTCTTGCTGCTCGTATGGACGAGTTGCATGCGATGAAGCCGGCCTCGCCGACTCAGGCTTCAGGGCCCAGTGAAGAGTCTTTACTAACACTGGCTAAGAGCACCGAAGTCCTTGCCAAAGGCAACGAAGTCTTCCAGTCGCGCTGTGCAGCTTGTCATATGCCACAGGGCCAGGGCTTAGTTGGTCCTAACTTGACCGATGACTATTGGATACATGGCGGAAAGATCCTCGACATTCGCACCACAGTTATGGAAGGTGTGCCTGCTAAAGGCATGTTGTCATGGAAGACCATGCTCACTTCTGACGATATTAACTCTGTAGTCGCGTTTGTGTGGTCACTGCATGGCACAAATCCTCCAAATGCCAAAGCACCCGAGGGCCAGCTTGCTCCTCGGCAATAAGCTTACGACGATGTGCTATGAGCGAGGACTTTCGAGAGACCCTATACACGGTCGACAAGCAGGGCCATCGGCGTTGGGTCTATCCAGGACTAGTTAAAGGCTGGTTCTTTACCCGACGCCAAGTCGTCACCACGGTGTTGATGGCGATATATTTGGTGATGCCTTGGCTACAAATCGGTGGCGAACAAGCTATATTCCTTGACCTCCCGCATCGCCGCTTCGTGTTTTTTGGCTCTGTTTTTTGGGCTACAGATACATTCTATTTGGTCTTGATATTTGGGGCTTTAGCGCTTTCCTTATTTTTCTTTACGGCGCTATTTGGTCGGCTTTGGTGCGGTTGGGCTTGCCCAGAAACTGTCTTTCTAGAATTTTTGTTTAGGCCGATCGAGCGCTGGGTTGAGGGCGATAGCGCTCAGCGTCAACGATTAGATCGTGCCCCTTGGAACGCAGAAAAAATCAGAAAAAAGTTTCTCAAATACGTCTTATTCGCCGCTACTGCGTGGATCTTAGCCAGTACTTTTCTAGCCTACTTCATTGGCGCCCATGTTCTACTGCACATGATGAGTGCAGCACCTTGGGAGAATCCAGGACCCTTTCTGGCCACGCTCTTCCTGATGGGCCTGATGCTTTTCCAATTCGGATGGTTCCGCGAGCAATTCTGTACCGTGATCTGCCCATACGCGAGGTTCCAGTCAGTATTGCTAGACTTAAATTCCCTCGTGATTGGCTACGACTCGCGGCGTGGAGAGCCACGCGGCAAGCACCGCAAGGGCGATCACGACGGCACAAAGGGTGATTGCATAGACTGTGGCTTGTGTGTACGCGTGTGCCCGACTGGGATCGACATTCGTAATGGCCTACAACTTGAGTGCATTAACTGCGCCGCCTGCATTGATGCCTGCAATTCGGTTATGGTCCAGATTGGCAAACCACAGGGACTAATTAGATACGCATCGGAGAATGAGCTGACCGGAAAGGCTTGGCGCTGGCTGCGTCCTCGACCGATTATTTATGGATGCATACTCATAGCCTACTTAGTATTTTTTGCTTATCGAATTTCTACCCGACCAATGTGGGAGGTAGAGGTGGTGCGCGGAGCGCATGATGTCCCCTTCACCGCAATGGAAGGCGACAAGATTAGCAATCACCTCACAATTCGAATTTCCAACAAGTCACGCGAGCGCTTGTCATTTGAATTTCATGTGGAAGAACCAACTACGGTGCAGGCAGTAATCCCGGTCAATCCATTCCCGGTGGACTCCGAGCAGCTTCAGAATGTTCCGCTCTTTCTCAACTTCGACAAGCAAGTGCTACATGCGGGGCGGGCACCAGTCAGAATTTTGGTGAAGTCTAGCGATGGCTCGTCAAGCATCTTATCGCTAAGCGTTCTGGGGCCGGAGTAAGCTATGACCTATAAACCAACGACTCGCCATTCACCTTGGGTAATTGCAATATTCACTTTCTTCGCACTGGTGGTTTTATTCAATGTCCTATTAGTTAAGCTGGCCTTAAATAGCAGCCGCGGATATATTGAAAACGCCCCCTATAAGCGCGGCATTGAATATCAAAACACGATCACCAAAGAGAATCTAATTAGCTCACTTGGACTCAAGGCTGAAGTTCTCACTCAACGAGAGGGCCCTGAGACTGTGCGCGTAATGCTAAAAATTGCACCAGCACCAACAGGAATTGAATTTGTCCACGCCCGTGCACTACGCTTTGCAGATCGCACTCTTGATACAGCGGCTGACTTAATAGCTACTGCACCCGGAGTATATAGCGCACCAATGCGGCTGGCTGCCTCTGGACTGTGGCGCCTTGAGTTTGACTTCGCCATCGCGGGACAGACTGGGCTACTTAAAGTCGATCGCCTAATTCAATAATCAAAGACCGGCAGAGTCGCAGAACAAAGCAAATCAGTTAGAAAGTAATTAGAGTGCGTAACACAACGAAAACTCCTGCGCCAAGCGATATACGGCCTGCGATAGGGTCAGGCTGCACAAAACAGTCCTCAATGTAGCCATGCTACGTTTCTTGTTGTTTTGCTTGCCTTCCTTGTTTCGGTTCATATTCCGCTTAGCTCGCTGCGCTTTCATTTTAGTACGGACTCTTAATCACTTCTGCGCACTACCTGAATGCCTTGGCGTCAGCGTTGAATATTCCACTGGCCCATTCGTCCTAAAACTACGCCCGTAATTAACTCTCTACCAGGCATACACTATGTTACACCCCACTCCAGTTCTCACTGCTGAAGCAACAGCCAAATTGTACTCCGACTTTGTGAACCCTCAGTGGGTGCGCCTAATCCAGTCAATTGGGTTGGACAAGCACTTCGTTCGTGCGCAAGGCTCCGAGCTTACTTGCGACGATGGATCAACCTATTTGGACTTGCTGGGCGGATATGGGGTTTACAATGCAGGTCACAACCACCCACTAATAGCTCGCCAACTAATTTCTGAACTACAGAGTTTGAGTCCCTCCATGTTGCAAAGCAATATTCCAGAGCTTGCGGCCGAACTTGCTGGGCGCCTATGCCAGCTGGCTGGTGGACGAATTGGCAAGGTCTATTTTGGGAACTCGGGCAGCGAAGGCGTGGAAACCGCCATGAAGTTTGCCCGTGCCTTCACCAGGCGAGACTCTTTTTTGGCTGCTTCAGGCGCATTCCATGGACTTACTATCGGAGCCTTATCCCTTCAGAGTAATCCTTGGTGGAAAGATGGCTTCGGCACACTTCTGAGTGGCACGGAGTTTGTGCCGTTTGGAGATATTACCTCTCTTGAGTACGCTTTGCGCACTGAACGATTTGCAGCCTTTATTGTTGAGCCGATACAAGGCGAAAGCGGAGTGCGCTTTCCAGCAAACGAGTACCTGAAAAGTGCTTCAATGCTATGCGATAAATATGGCTCACTGCTCGTGCTGGACGAAGTGCAAACCGGAATGTATCGGACTGGACAATTTCTTGCTGCCCAACACTACCAAGTAAACCCTGACATAGTAATCCTGGCTAAGGCGCTTAGTGGCGGCTTCGTACCTGTTTCAGCAACTCTCATGCGTGACGATATTGCCAAATCGGTTTATCGGTCGCCCGAGAAAGCCTTTGTCCATGCATCAACTTTTGGAGAGAATTCTCTGGCCATGCGTGCTGGGCTTGCAACGCTGGACGTAATTGAAAGTGATGGACTTGCAAAGAGAGGTGCTGTTTTGGGAGAGCGTATACGCTCGGAGCTAAAGGTAGCCATAGGAAACTCTCAGTTTGTTCGCGAGATTCGTGGCCTTGGCATGATGAATGCAGTCGAGTTTATGGCGCCGCGAAGCTTAGCACTCAAGCTACTATTTTCAGGATTCGCGCGAATTCACCCAGGTCTTTTCGGGCAAATGTGCGTACGCAGATTGTTCCGCAACTCGTATATGCTGACACAAATGGCAGGACACGACTTTAATTCTCTAAAACTGCTGCCAGCACTGAACTTTCCTGAAGAGCATATTAAAACTGTGGCTGGCGGCTTTGCCGAGCTAGTCCATGCTATGGAGCACGACAAGACACAGTTCTGGATTCAGGGCATGCAAATTGGTGCCAAGTTGATGGCCAGTAATTAAGCTCCATCGCCTATCGTGAGAAATAAGCGGAAAAAGTGGGCTAGACTGGAAGCGGTTCATGGATACCGAAGACTTAATCCGCTTCGTATTGCGCGCCAGATTTCTTCTGGCGTGGCACTCCAAAAGTCCTACAGTGTATTTGTGGGATGAGCACTTGTGCGTCTCACGAAACTTGCAGGCCAAAATGCTCCTAGAAGATGAAACCCTTTCTAGCTGGCTTTTCTCAACAACAGGCCGAGCTTATATTGAGAACTCGTAGATATTTTTTATACAACTTCTATCGCGCTCCCCCATAGGAATTCCGAAATCTGCCGCCTATATTTGAGTTTGAGTTAAAGGCCATCAAAAAGAGAGCCCCAGCACTAAGTGATGTTCGCCACATAACAAGTAATGGTGAAAGCATGAACAAAGTGAGTAATGCATTAGAATCGAAAGTACCTGAGGTCACTCTGTGGTTTTGGATCCTAAAAGTAGCTGCCACTACCCTAGGCGAGACCGGTGGAGATGCACTTTCAATGTCTATGGGTCTGGGGTACTTGGTAAGCACCATCATTTTTGGTGCGCTGTTTGGGGTGCTAGTATACTGGCAAATTTATGCACGCAAATTTTACCCTCCACTTTATTGGGGTACGATAGTCGCTTCAACTACTGTCGGTACCACCCTAGCTGATTTAGCGGACCGCTCCTTTGGTATTGGATATACCGGCGGCTCAGCAATCTTACTTTTGCTTTTGTTAGGTTCACTGGCTGCTTGGCGCAGCACGCTTGGCTCGGTTGCGGTTACGTCTATTACCTCTAAGCAAGCGGAATTTTGGTATTGGACAACTTTAATGTGTTCCCAGACACTGGGTACCGCTCTAGGAGACTGGTCTGCAGATACAGCTGGTATTGGCTACCTAGGCAGCGCTAGCTTGTTCACTCTATTAATTATTATTGTACTCATTAGCTACTACGCCACTAATATTTCATCTACTATTCTGTTTTGGATTGCATTTGTACTTACCCGCCCACTGGGGGCAGTAGTCGGCGATTTCTTAGACAAGCCAATGAATGAAGGCGGCCTGGCGCTAAGCCGTTACTCCGCATCATTTGCCCTGTTTGCATTTATAGCAATCGGCATTCTTATTTTTCCTCACCAGCCAGCGAAAGAGCGTCACTAAAGTCGTCGCTTTGACGCCGCGCCAAGCTAGGCTCGCTTAGAGTACCAACTGTGTGCTATGCTCATGTTTTTATGCCTATGCTGCAAGACTTGGCTGAGATACTTGAACTCGATGCGCTGTCTTCCCCCCTGCGGCGAGACTATCATGAGCTGACTTCAGCAGCGCTTAAACGTTCCCCGCTCCAACTAAGACCTTTCTTTATTCACCTGGCGGGGGTACCCGGCAGCGGCAAGTCAACATACTCGAAGCGTTTAAGCGCTGCTCACCCTGACGCCTATCTGCTCGATTTTGACGGTGTCATGGAGTCCCTACCCGCCTATCGTCAACACTGTGAAGAGCATGGATTGGAATCCGCCTTTCGAGCTTGGGAGATACCAGCACGTCTGGTTGGCTATCGTCTATTGATTAGCTTGCTGGAGCATCGTCGTTCAATCATTTTTGATCACAGCGCATCTAACCCCAAACATATCGAGATAATGCGAACTGTGAGCGCGCTTGGCTACCGAACAGAGATGCACTATTTGCCGTGCCAGCCTGAGCTGGCCTTAGCTCGTATCGAATCACGATCCGCCCATAACTCTCGCTTTACTCCGGCGCACCTCGTTATTGAACGGGCAGAAGCACTCAAGGTGCTGATTCCTAACTACCGGTCGCTGGTGAGCAAATTTGTAACCATTGAAGATAGCTCAGAGGCATCAAGCTTCAACGCTCCCTTAGAACTCAGCTCATAGATACAGCACCCCACGGCCTCGTTCATTACCAAGCCCGATAAACCCTGCGCGAGTGAGTTTTGACAAAAACTCACTCGCAATCGCAGGGCCATCTTGGCGAACCCAAGTGGACCAGTGGATCACACAAATCCAGCCTACAAGTGGCGACACTACTTAGCGTGCATAACAAAATGAAAGCCTATATTTATGGCCATAAGGAAGGAATAGCAGTTAGCTTGAGGCAATTCGGCATTTGACCCTCGGGGCTTAGGGTTTACTCGTCTTCTGCGGCTCGACTTGGCTACACCAAGATTTCGCTCGCCCAACCTCATCCATTTTTTGTCAAAAATGAATGAGGCTGGGTTTATACTTAAGCTGACAGCAGCTTCGAGCAGGTTTGCTTAGGGGAACTAAGTGGCATAAGCTACCTAAGTGGTGTCCAAGCCAGCTGCGATCTGCAAGTTGGCAATTCTACAAAGTCTCAATAAGAGTGCGTAACTAAATTAAGCAAGTTGCTTCGCGTTGTTCGCAACGCGAGCCGATTAAAGTCGCCTAGGGCATTTTTGTTATCGGCCCTAAGTATATCGGCAAACAAGTTTGGAGTATGCGCTTCGATTTATTAAGCACGCTCGCAGTATTGTGCGCCAATTGGGGGTTGTATGAGCTCGACACTATCTCTACCTGGATTTCCTTCCAAAGTTTCAGAACGGCATGACGGAGCCACGGTATTAACCAATCAGGATCAAACTAGTTACGCTGTAGTTGGCGAAGCAAGGCGCGTGGAAGCGGAAGCTGCTCTCGTGAATTACCTGAGTTCAAAGGGCGCTCCCGTTCCATCAGTCGAGGCTGTAGCGCTGCACCCAACAGCACACTATGTGATGTCCGGCCTGACAGGGTTTAGCTTTTCTCGTCGCTTCAATGCAGATATTCAAGCTAGCGGTGACGTGCAGCCAGCAACTTTGGCTGATTACCAAGCCCAAGTGCTAAAGTTTATGCATGCCCAGATGGCAATTTTCCGGCTAGATCACCGGAGCGATCCGCACGTTGTGCTTGATGCCATACACTTTGATGAACTATTTCATAAATTTCCAGATCGGACTGAGCAGCTACAGCGCGTGCGCGACCGACTAGTCTCGGCCATCAATAGTCTACCCGCCACGCTGTGCCACGGGGACTTCGGTGGAGCGAATCTCTTCCAAGACGGAAGCATTGATTTTGAGCATCCTTTTTGGGGTCCAATCGGCTACGATCAGATTTCTGCTGTCACAAATTTTCTTTGGTATCCTGCTGAACGGGGCGTGGCAGAGCGCCAGCGCCCATGGAGTCTAGGCGTCGAGCAAATACAGGATGTCATACAAGCTTGTGAAAGGGCTCTGCGCGATGGTCTCGGCGCTACGCTTGAAGGGCACATGCAAGACCTTTTGTTAATGCGTGGCTGTTGGTACCTAGGCGCGACACGCAGCACGAATCAAAAACTGGCTCAATGGCGGCAGGACCGGTTGGCACAAGCTCTAGATGCATACAGCGCGAGCGAATCTCTTATCCCAGCGCTAATAGGCACGGAGCCTAGCCGAGCAACCAAAGCTGCTATTTGCACGACCTTCGGCAGTAATTTCGTTTACATCTTAGGGGCAGGAGCTGCTACACGCGATCATCGCGTTCCAAATATAGAAGAACTACTACCACGCGGGCTTTTCGTCTGTGACATAGACCGCCGTAAGCTGGGCCCCTTCGTCGATCTTGCTGCAACCCGGGAGACTCTGGATGCCACAGAAGTTTTGCCATTTAAGGTTGGAGGAAGGCAGGCGGCCTCTCATATCGCAATTGTCGCTACTCCTATGAAGCTAGAGCCATTACAACGCGCTCTGGAGGCTGGCTTTAGAAGAATAATAATGGAAAAACCCGTAGCCAACTCGGCTGGAGAGGCGCAGAAAATACGCACTCTATTAGGGAAGTACACGGACGCCAAAATATTTGTTCTGGAATCATATTGTACTAAAGCGCTCCCGCTTACCTATCTGTGTGCCGGCATGCCGCTTGATGATGATCGTTGCACTTGGCTAGCTCAAGCCGGAAAGGCGGAGCTGGACCAGAGCCTGCACGGGTCCTTCAAGGCAAAGATCGGACCAGTGCGCAGCATTGAAGCGATAGTATTCGAGGGTGGACAATGGGGAATTCCCGATTTGGAAAACATTCCCTACTTGATGAGCGATCCACACAGCGGCGGCATGCTATTGGGGCTCTTCCCTCACGCCTTGCATCCCTTGATCTCAAACGGCTTGCTGGATCCCGAAACAATTAGGGTGGTGTCGGCTAAAATGCATACACTCCAACGCGCGGCTGATGGCAAGTTCGAACGCGCATGGCAACCAATTTCAGCTCGTGGATCATTAGAAGCTAAGGCCGAAGTGGAATTGGAGGCACTATCCCCAGAAGATGGTAGGCCTGTAGCCGTCAAAATCCTAGTTGGAAAAACTTGGGAACCGGACAGTTGGGACAATTGGCGCACATTGGTCAAGGGAGATAAAGGCATGCTGGATATGTGCACACGTCGTGGCGGTCGAACTAAGTTATTTGAGGCAGGCAGTGACAAGCCCAGCGCTGAAATCTTCGTACGCGATGATATTTATCGGCTTGGGCTGCGAGAAGCCCGGCTCTTTTTCGATAACAGACTGGGTGGCGACGGTCGCCTAAAGGACGCTTTGAGGGTGGTTGAAATTATCGATCGTGTTAAGGCAGTCGCGTGGGGCGAAGTTCGGCCTGCAAGCGATGAAGAAATTCGCGAAGCACTTTGGGCCTAGTGTTCCGGGTCGGAAATAGGCTAAAAAACAAGTTCGGAGGCTTGGGCCACTAGGCGTTAGCAGCTGTAATTATATGCAATAGTCGCTATTCGATCTGACAAACAGTGTCAGACATTAATGTAGCTAATTAAAAACCACAGAGCGTCGGTTAGATCAAACACTGCCTGTTTCATCAAATACAGATTTCTACAAATTATATACGCTGCGTCAGCAATACCGCCTCGGGACCAGCCAATGCCAAAAGCTGAAAATCGAAGCTACGCTCTACACCAAATAAGCGTTTAGAAACACGCCTGCTATAATCCTCGACTGTTGCGGCTGTGGACTCTAACGATTGGAGTTCGGCCAACAAAACTGCCAATTGCAATTCTTGATCTTTTGACAAGGGCTCAGATATCGCGAAAAGAACATCACGCGGAGCGATTGAGATCGAGGAAAGTTCTACAGACACTATCGAGTGCGCCCCAATCAAACGCTCACTCTCAATGTCGCGATTTGAGAATTGGCGCTCCTCGAAAAATGGGAACAGCTCTCCATCTCGGAAAAGATAAACTGCGCCTGGTCCAACCCGGCCCGCGGCGACTGTGGTGTCCTGCACTACAAGCCCCAATAAACTGGCGGCCATGCGACCCGCAGCAGCCAGCCTATGGCCAAAGGCGTAAACGGATGTGTTGGCACTCTTGAATGCATTCTCTAGCACTGCCGTACTAAGCGCCTCTAAGGAAAGTGCCCCCTGCTCCACTCGGCGTCGCGTGAAAAAATCGAGCACCCCCTCAACAAAATGCTCTAGTGCCAACTTGCAGGCGACTTGTGCCCCAATGCTCTCTCGGGCTGCCACAGAACCAGCGAAAACAAGGCTGCCTGGTTCGGCAGATGGATTAAGCATTACGCACGTCGCATAATCAGCACGCTCTTGGGGGCACAAAAATGAGCAATCAATGCGGGTAATCGGCATAAGTCAAAGCCTACGACCAAAAGTCTGCAGCTTTGTTTGGTTGAAAGTCCTGTCTCTGTGGACTATGAACTCTCTGTGGTTTAGACAAGCGGGGCATTATATAGCCTACTTTATTAATTAACCACAGAGCGCTCAGATGGCACTGAGACAGAAACGCTCGGATTCTGTAGATGGCAACGCGGCTTCATTTTTTCTTAACAATTTGCAACTAACGGGTTAATTCTATCGCAACCCGCTACAGGCCAAAATCAGCGAATTACTATAATCATTCCAGCAGCTTAGCTACTTTCTACTTTAGCTTCCGGCCCTGCCGTCGATAGTTTCTAGTACAGGGTCACATGCTGCGTATGTGACTCGAGAAACATGGAAGTTTCTAAAGGAGTACAACATGGAAAGTTTCGCCCCCGCTAGTGTAGCCCAATCTAACTCAAGCAATCCAATCCCTTCAAATTACCGCTCAACTCGCTATCAAGCTGATGTGCTGATCATTAAAGCTAGCTTTAGCGTTGAATCAGACCAGGTGAGCGCGGGAATAGATGATCTTCCAAAAGCGCTCTCGTTAAGCGCCGATGAAATTGTGCAAAAGCTTAACGAGATGTTGAAGGACAGCTTACCGGAGGGGATTGAAAGTCTGAAACCTGAGGATACCACCCCCGAAGCTACAGCTGATCGTATCGTTTCCCAGTCAACAGCTCTTTTTGATGCTTACGCCAAACAGAATCCAAATCTGGATTCCGAAGAGTTGCTAAATAGCTTTATGGATCAGGTTCGCAAAGGTATTGATCAAGGATATGACGAAGCTTTTCAGATTTTAGATGGTCTTGGCGCGTTTCAGTTCGACGGAGTCAAAGAAGGCATTGAGAAGACAAAAGCATTAATCGAAGACAAGCTTAAGGCATTCGAAGCGTTCAAGCGCGAGGAACTTGGGCTACCCCCTATCTCCGACCAACAGGATGTGTCCAAGCAAGTTGCTCAACAAGTGAGTCCACAAGTATTAGCATCAGCGGGCAAAGCGCTAAGTGTAGTAGCGTAGTGCGCTCTCCTACTCGCGTTAAAAAGTACTGCCCGCCCTGCGGGCAGTACTTTTTTGATCAATCCTAGTGTCCTGCGTCAGTGATTTTTTTAATAATTGTAGCTCTGGACACTAGCCGCGCCATCCTTGGCGCGACTAGAAGCTATTTTTGAAATAGCTTCTAGCGAAACAGCTTTAGAGCGTATCGAACAGCTTCACGCAGCTGCTCAAAATCTTCGCGGCAACTGTACATTCCTAGGCTAGCGCGGGCAGAGGATTGAATTCCTAAACGCTTCAATAGTGGCATCGCGCAGTGATGTCCAGCGCGGAACTGCACATTGCAATCATCCGCTACCGTTGAAAGATCATGGGCATGAATTCCTTCGACATTGAATGAAATTATGGATGCCTGCGGTCTGCCATATGCTGCGGGGCCATAGAGCGTGACTCCCCTCTCAGCGCGCAGTAGCTCAAGCCCATAACCAAATACTTCCTCTTCATGTCGATGAATAGCTTCTAGTCCCACTTTTTGCACAAAATCGATTGCTGTACTGAACGCTATTGCTTCAGCTATGGCCGGTGTCCCAGCCTCAAATTTTGAAGGGGGCTCAGCCCAAGTTGATCCTTCCGTAGTTACACTACGGATCATATCCCCGCCTCCCATAAAGGGATCCATCGCTTCCAACAACTCCAAGCGACCATAAAGAACCCCGATACCAGTCGGCCCGTATAGCTTATGCCCAGACAGAGCCAGAAAATCGGCTCCCATCTTAGCGACATCAATTATCGTGTGAGGGGCTGACTGCGCTGCGTCAATCATCACTCTGGCCCCACTGGCCTGCGCCAAAGGAACTAAATCCTGTAATTGAACGATTGTCCCCAATGCGTTGGACACCTGTGTCATGGAGACAAGTTTGGGACGCAATGTTTTCAGCTTACGCGCAAAATCCTCCCGATCCAGCTCGCCCTGGGCCGTAATATCCACGAACTCAAGTCGCAGTCCCTTGCGTTTAGCCAGCAGCTGCCATGGAACGATATTGCTATGATGCTCAAGCAGCGTTAGCAATATTACATCCCCGGCGTTAAAAAACTTCTCATAAGCATGCGCTACTAGATTAATGCTCTCTGTGGTGCCGCGGGTAAAAATGACTTCCCGCTCATTTTTAGCACCAATAAAGTTGGCGATCTTAGATCGGGCCTGGTCATACATCTGAGTCGCGTCGGCGCTCAAAGCATAAGCGCCTCTATGGATATTAGCGTGTTCCCTTGATAGATAAGAACTCAGGCGCTCAATAACGCAGGTGGGCTTCTGCGCACTAGCTGCCGTATCAAGGTAAGCCAGCGCTTTTTTATGCGACCTCTCAGCAAATATTGGGAATTCAGGGCGGATAGCAACTCCTAGAGCAGCCCTTTCACCCTCATGTTTAATAGCGTTCATGCCCCTTAGCGTAACCGCCGCACCAAGGATAATCAAGCCAAGCAAGGCGCCTTGTTTGAATGAGAATGGCTTTGCTATCCTGCCGTGGTGACTACCATCTCTACAAACATTAATTCGATTGCCCCTCGCCCTAGCTTCATGCGCTGGATACTGGCTATTTGTGCCGCCACTGCGCCATTGCTTTTGACTATTGGACTTATGGTGCTCGGTAGCATCTACCGCCAACAATCGCTTTACGCCGAGCTGGTTGATCGGGTAAACGCCAAAGCATTTGCACAGTCCGAAAAATTGCTAAAAAAATACCTTGAGCAACCCCGCATGTTCAGGGCGCTTTACCCTGCCCGTTTGTTGGGAAAACCCAGCATTCAGGATATTCCTGGTCCCCTGGCATCGGAGGTACTAGGGGTACTAGCAGCGCTTGATGCAAACAACTTAACTCTAGCGCAGCAACACTTTGATGCAGTCATGAGCTATGGAGCACATGCTGAGCAGTACTCTACTACCATCACGGCAATGGGAGGACTACTCAACTCGACGCGGCATTTAGCAGAGCTGCAAACACGCCTTAAAGAATCTGAAAATGAAGTAAATGCGACCCTGGCTGAGGGTCGTCTAATCGCACGAGACTTCTCTGAAATATTTGGCCTTGCACCCGTGAGCGCTGGAGCAGATGAATTTCCACCAATGTATAGTGTTGGTGTACTTTCAGGCCTCCCCAAGCTTAACGGACTGCGTGACAACATCGGAGATCTCGGCCGCCTACAAATCGAATTGGAGGGCCTGAAAGCTACTGTAAAGCTCGAGGGTGAAAATAAACATCAGGCCTTCATCGAGCGTACCGACAAATTACGTAGCGCTATGAAGTCAGCCCTGACTCGCTTCAACAGCGCGGATCAGGCGCACCATGAGGCGCTTACCCAATTTGATTCACTCAATGCGGCGACAAAACCCATTCGCCAGAGCTTATCCAAGCGCCTGACGAACATGCTCGAGCAAATCCTGTCAGCGCCTAGCCTACTGCGCTAACAGATTAGGCCTCTAGCATGCAGTCTCTAGCAACCAACTGGCAGGCTGATGTTTGTGCTCCGCTGTCCTGCCTCATAAGATATGACAGCCAAACAGATCAATCTGCTTTGGCCAGAGTTTTCAGGCCCAGCTACGAACATAACCACCTGAAATCAGGACATATTTATTATTACCGAGGCATTGCATATTTTTCTTGAATTGGGCATGAGCGACAAACTATAATACCGACCTCTTCGTTGGTAACAGCGTGAGGGTTAGCCTGTTTTTTGTTGACTACCGAATGACCGTTCGGTAATCATTAAAAGGCAAGCAGTTATCGGTTCTAGCTCGTGAGGCATCTTCTTTTGAGCTTCCGAACTTTCAGCTTCGGGTCGCTTGAGTCTTTTTGTCCTCGCCTGCACCACTCAACTGAGAGTGACATCTTTTTCGCTTAGGCAATTGCCAAGAAGCGTCATGGTTTCGACTTTGTATTACGAGCCATGGATCGTTGAGGTGTCTTTATATTCTTAGCTCTGAGTTGGTTGCTTGAACAACGAGCATTGTTTGGTAGCGCAGCTTAACCCAATCACAAATTTTCGTAGAATTTGTGAAGCAGGCTCCGAAAATTTTCGGATATTGCTGGTGTCGGCGGCGCAACTCAAGGGTTGTGGTAGTAATGCCCTTTAAAAGTCCCCTGCTGGTTGGCATATTCGCCACCAAGTTTTTGGGGAACTTTGTCGCTTAATTATTTAGACAAGGACGCATAACATGAAATCATGGTCTAACTCAGAAATTCCTGGCGCCGGCAGCTATATTCCAGAGAAGCGCCTACTCGCTGCTGTATTACAGCGCGCAATTACAGACTTTGTAAGCGGCGACGGCGAACTCAAAGAAGGCGCCCGATTGTGGTTATTTGACGACGAACCTACAGACGCTCCGCTAACGTTCAAGTTCATTTGTGAAGCCTTGGACCTCGACATGAAGGGTCTACGTAAGGCCATCATGTTCCAGGCCGAGACACAGTCACCAGCGTTGGTTCAAGAAGCAGCAGTATAAATCTGCACTTCCCATAAATTTAAACAAGGCCCCCAAAATGAGATGACATATTCGTCTCATTTTGGGGGCCTTGTTTACTGGCAACCGTTCAGCGGGTTAATAATCTAAGGTTTGCCTGGTGGTTATAGCGCTACATTTTTGTCAAATCTGATGCGAGGGGCAAACACTGATGGCGTGTGCAGCTTTTTTGAGTGATTAGTTATTGTCACCCCCGATTCGCTGAGCACGCATCGACCACAGAGTGGACGTAGATAGCACCTGTGGATTGCATACTACTTGGGACCTCCCGTTAACGGACACTAGTGCTACAGCCCAACAAACTTACTCCGACCTTGCGCCTGCTCTAGCTTCCATTCGGCGGCTACCCGCATCTTAGAAAGTAAGGTATAATAATAGTAAGTGGTTTAATCAGTCTGCGTAACCCATTGTTTCCGTGTAGGAATTCGAAGTATGGGAGACCTCGTAACAAGAGGAAACAACTCGGAACTATGGAACAAGCTCCTACATGAGCTTGATGAAAAGCTCCAGCTTGGACTACTCGACCGGTTAAGGCGAGCCACCTCATACCACTTTGAAGCAGAGACTCTCTATATCGAACCGGGCGATGCAAACGACCTAAAGTACCTTCAAAAGGACTCTGCGCTGCAACAGCTTCAGATTTTTGCGCAGCTGGCCTGTAAAGTTGAAAAAGTAAAAATCAAAAGTGCCCAACCATAGAGGCGGACTCAACAGCGTCTCCTGACTCCTGTGTAGCTGCACGATCTTGCAGATTTTCGCCAAGTTCAGGCAAACTTAGGGAAGCTACGCAGCGGCGATGCACTTTGCACACTAGGAAACAAGTCGAGAGAGATAGTCACATGTCAGAAAAGCGATGCCCCACCTGCCAATCATCGCTACCACAAGGCGAAAACAAGTTTTTCCCGTTCTGCTCACACAGATGCAGGCTGCTTGACTTAGGCGCATGGGCCAGCGAGAAGTACCGCATCCCGGTGCACAACGAGCTGCCGGCCTCAAACCAGCCATCAAAAGGTGCGGCTGAAGAATAAAGGCTTCCCCGCCCACACAGGCCTGACCCCAGTAAATTCTAGTGGCGAATGCTTAAATACTCAGTAGTGTCGGCGCGACTTAGCCAAAGCCTCACGTTGAGTATGCGTGGCATTAGCAAGGCCAATTCGCAAGAACTCAGCATCAATGCCGAGCGCTTCACACACGCACTCGAAGGAGAATACATAGTCGCGCGAATGGCTACTTACCCAATGATAGGCCTCCGCAAAGCGTGACATTTTGGGTTTATTACGTGTGAGCACGTAGCTCATGTAGGATTGGATTCCATCGAAAAGCAGAGCCGACAACAAAGCTCTCTCAGGCCCTCGCGCATATCCACGCTGTGTATCGACAAGCTCGTCTACGACACAAGTGATTTCATCCTCTGCATAGCGTAAAGCACCAGTTCCCATTGCTGCACTCCTCCCAAGCAAGGTTCTTAACCTTGTGATGCGGGAGCGTAGAAATCGTGTCAAAAATCCGCCACCCCTGAGAACGAACGTTCTAATGCGGCAATAATTTTAGTTAATCGCCCTTACCCTTATCGGGTCGGACCAAATGAACAACACTTATGGGCAGCTATAGCCGCTATTAGGCGACAAAGCTGTAATGATAAAACTGGCGCCAGCGAAAGCTAGAAGCAATAGGCCCAGCGCCAAGCCAGCGGAAGCTAGACCCAAAGCTGCACTTAATATTGCAAGTAACACAGCTAAACAGACCATAGCCTGAATACCCAATCTGGCGTGGCGATAAGTATCCCTCAACCGGAAGGCCTCACCGACGCTGGATAGATCGTCCTGCAGCAAAAGCACATCACCTTGAGACAAGTCCCATCGTAACTGATCAAATAGTGAAAAACGCACGGCGCTCTCCGCAGCTAAACTTGGATTAGTCTGCTGATCGATCAAGAGCGCACTCAGCCCGGCCCCACGCATCTTTTCAATATAACGCTCAGGGGCGAGCTCCCCAAATACGTCACTCAGTTCAAGACCCAAAAGTTTGCCAGCCCGATCAACCTTATCGAGAGGCTCAGTTGAGCAGGCCATGAAACGTACTCCTCTTCCCTTCAGCATCTGCCCCAAACCCTGCGGATCTTCAACAGCTGAACTTCGTAGCGTAAAGGCCGCCACCACTTCGTCGCGCATCGCCACATATAGGGCTTGCTCATTATCTTGCAGAAGAACCAACTCGTTCATTTGAAGCTGAACACCCCGTTCGATCAAGAACGCTTCGCTTCCGATAGTAAAGTCAACTCCGCCAACCACTCCGCTCAAGCCGCGCCCATCATAGGTGCGTAAATCAGCGATCCGATGCAGCTCAGGTTGAGGCACCAACTTTAGCAGGTACTTTGCCATTGCCTCATCGCGCTGCTCGTCTGAGGCTCCCAGCAAATTCAGTATCACGCTTATAAGTTTTTCTCGCTCCAGACGCTCATCGATAATCCTAAAACTGCGCACAAAAAGCGCTTCATGCGGGAACGGCGAGATAACATCAACAATGAAATTCTTAACTGACTCTAGTGACTTTAGAGTGCGCGCTGCCCGCAACAGCATGCCACGGAAAAATGCTCTTACCAGCATAACTTGAGCCAGAGCTGTATCTATCAGCGATAGGCGTGTTAGTAGGCATAGCATCATCACTTCAGCTGCAATTGTCGCTGCACGAGTGATACCAGAACCTACTCCATAGGCATAAGCGGCCGAAGAAAAACTCACAAACATAATGGCCACGCCGATCCGCGTCTGCCACGTCTCGCCTAATAAGCTCCTGTCCGCCTCTGTTGCTAAACGTTGATCCAATACTTCGACGAAGTTAGAAATCAACGCATCAGAAGCAGCATTAGTGACTTCACACAAAAGCTCACCGCGCCGAACTATAGAACCAGCAAATATTTTATCGCCCTTATGCTTGAGCTTGGTAATGGCCGCCCCGCTCAACCTTCTTTCACTAACCTCAGCCATTCCCTCGATGATTAGGCCATCACAGGGCACGAGCAGCCCCACACTTGCCTTAAACAGCCCGCCTACCTTCAGCTCACTGCCTGTGGTTTGTGTTTCTACCGGGGCATGATCAGGGTACGGCTCTAGCTTAGAGACAGGAGCAATAAATCTTTTTGCATCAAATGATTTGGCAACTTCAAGCCCCGCCTCAATTTTTGCGGCAATAAACTCTTCAATCGACAAGAATAAACACAACAAAGCCAATTCATCGAACAGCAGCTGAGACTGATAGGCGGATGGCTCAAAAAATGCTGCGTTAACTGTCGCTATTGCTGCAAGCACAAGGATGATCGCTTTAGCTAACGCCAAGCTGAACCCTGCACGCAGGATATCTTGCCAAGCCTGAACTGCTACTGGCGGAAAGCAAAACAAAAACGCCAAAGCACCTAATAGCAGCGCACTAATGCCCCATAAGCGCTGCAGCTCTGGATGCACCACCGGGAAATCTGTTCCGCAAAGGATAAGGCGGATCAGCAGCAAATTTGCGGAAGCGAAACCTGCTACAAAAAGGCGATCATTTAGATTAGGGAGAGAGTCTGGCTGAGACTCGCTGGCAGTGACATTTGCGACAGAGAATTCCCCCGCGGGAACTACTTCGGCGTTGACGGAGGGAAGCCCCATAACTACTCCCGCTAAGCTACCTGCCCACTTCCGCAAAAATTACGGCTGCGATCAGGTAGAGCAAACTCATTACCGCCAACCCATCTCACACAAGGCGAGGCATTTACCCCGCTTCGCGCCTTAGGCTGCAGGCTTAGCAGCTTCAGCCGTTGGGGCTGGAGCGGCCTTCTTAGCCTTCACCTTGGAGAGCTTCTTGTCTTCAAACAAGACATGCTTACGGGTCTTTGGATCATACTTCTTCAAACTGAGCTTTTTCTCGCCCTTGGTCTTCTTCTTATTTTTGCGATTTGAGTAGAAGTACCCGCTGTTTGCACTTGATACGAGAAAGATTGTTTCTTTGGATGCCTTAGCCATATGTGCTTACGTTAAATGCTCCCGACCGACGCTCTGTATATCCAGAAAGTTGGGCTTGGTAGCCATCGTTAAAAAATCATCCCCCCAGGGGGATACAAAATAGCGGTCGCAATAGGCCAAAAATCACGCAAGCAGGGGTTATTCACCGCCAATAAACTTACGTCTTATAGCTGCTGTATCGCATGAAGTACGCGACATTACTTCTTGCGCCTGCTATTAAGTCGCAAAATATGCCTCATGTGCCTTCAAAATTCAAGTGCCGAAACTACCATCAACTGGCTGATGAGGCTCATGATTTCGGACTAGTCGCCCCTATTCCTGCATACATAAATAGGCGTATACTCAGGTAGTTAGGAGTTGGGACGCCCCAAACATAGTATCGAGCTCTAAGACCAGGCTTTTTTATCGTTCAAGAGTTGGCATGGAAGCAAAGGAACTAACAACCGATCGCAAGGCCCTACTTATTAATCTAGACAAGGCCCTTTATGGTACCTTTGCGGAAATCGGCGCTGGGCAAGAGGTCGCGCGTCATTTTTTTCGTGTAGGTGGAGCAGCTGGTACCGTCGCTAAGACCATGTCGGCCTACGACATGAAGTTCAGTGATGAGATCTACGGCAAGAGCGATCGATATGTTTCTAAAAAGCGCTTACTGGCCATGCTCGATCACGAGTATGAACTGCTAATTCAACGCCTTGCGGCATCGCGTGGAAACGAGACACGCTTTTTTGTTTTCGCCGATACCGTATCGGCGCGCAACTTCAAGGGCACCAATGAATGCCATGGTTGGATGGGTGTGCGCATGCAACTCGAGCCAAACGGCCCTCCACATGACATCATGCTACATGTGCGCATGAAAGATCGTGAGAATCTGCTTCAACAGCAGGCGCTTGGAGTATTTGGCGTCAACTTGATGTATGGCGCTTTCTACATGCACAACGATCAGGAGGCTTTCGTTAAAAGTTTGCTGGATGAACTTAGCGCCGATCGCATTGAAGTCGATATGCTTGAATGGAGCGGCCCAAAGTTTAGACATCTCGATAGCCGCCTACTAAGCTTGAAGCTTGTGCAAAACTCGCTCACCAACGCCGTGATGTTTGGCCCCAAACGGGAAATCCTGCAACCGTCGGAGGTACTATACAAGCGCCCCGTATTAGTAGAACGAGGCAGTTTCCGTCCTATTACCAACCTAAACGTAGATATGTTGGAGAGCGCCAAGCGCCGCTTTGCTAGCGAACCATGCAATGCCGGAAAAGAGCCGCTGGTACTCGTAGAAATTACCTTAAACAACCTACTGTCCACTGGCGCCCTGGCGCACGTCGACTTTGTAGCTCGCGCTGAAACACTCTCGGCGCTTGGGTATAACGTATTAATCTCCAATTATCCTGAGTATTACCGACTAGCGCTATATTTGCGCCAATATAGCAAAGAAACTCTAGGTCTAGTGTTGGGCATCAACAGTCTGCTGCAAATGTTCAATGAAAAGTATTACCAGCACCTGGAAGGTGGAATTTTGGAATCGATGGGTAAGCTGTTCCAATTGAACACAAAGCTCTACATCTACCCGATGACAGCGCATATGTATCGCACTTACATAGCTGGGGTGCCTGGATATGAAGATCTTCCAGCTGCGCAACAAGACGCAATCATCACGGCCGACAATGTTCCGATGCCAGATAAGCTTAAGTTCCTCTATCAACACCTAAAATCGTTAGGATGCATAAGCGCTTTGACAGATTTTAATCCAAACGTACTAGAGATTTCCTCTCGTGATGTGCTTAAAAAAATACTGGCAGGAGAGACAGGCTGGGAGAAAGACGTACCTGAAGCAGCCGCACGCATCATTAAGAGTGTGGAAATTCTGCACGCTACGGCTGCGATCAGCTAAGAGCAAAAGGAGAACTACGAGATGAAGGGAATAATTCTCGCAGGCGGTTCAGGAACTCGCCTCTATCCAGTGACAAGGTCTGTCTCCAAGCAGTTACTGCCAATCTACAGTAAGCCCATGATTTACTATCCCCTATCGACCCTAATGCTGTCAGGGATTCGGGATATTCTGATCATCACCACTCCCCATGAACAAGAAGGCTTCAAGCGCCTACTGGGTGATGGCAGCTTTATTGGCCTCAATATTAACTACGCTGTTCAGCCACGCCCAGAAGGGCTGGCGCAAGCTTTCATAATTGGCAAGGACTTCATTGGCCAAGATCGGGTTGCTCTATGCCTTGGGGATAACATCTTTTTCGGACATGGACTTACCGAACACCTAAAACGAGCCTCTGATGCCAAGAACGGGGCCACGGTGTTCGGTTATGTAGTTAGAGATCCAGAACGCTATGGGGTTGTGGCCTTTGACGAAAAGGGGCGCCCCAATTCGATTGAAGAGAAGCCAACACAACCAAAGTCCAATTGGGCTGTAACGGGACTGTACTTCTACGACAATGCGGTAATTGATATCGCCGCCAAGCTGAAACCATCAGCGCGTGGAGAGCTTGAAATTACCGACGTAAATCGAGTTTACTTACAACAAGGAAAGCTGAACGTTGAAAAATTTGGACGTGGCATAGCTTGGCTTGACACGGGAACTTACGAATCACTGTTGCAAGCCTCGATGTTTATTCAAACCATTGAGGAACGCCAAGGCCAGATGGTGGCATGTATCGAGGAAATCGCCTACCGACTTGGCTATATCAAAGCGAGTAAGCTTCAAGAACTAGGTCAGGCTATGAGTAAGAATAGCTACGGCCAATACTTGCTAGCTCTGCTGAACGAGAATCGCTGAGGTAATATGACCTTCATAGAAGAACTTGAATGGCGCGGACTGATCCAGGACATGTCAGACCCCGATGGACTACGGAAACTTCCAGCCGGTACAGCTTTTTATCTGGGGATGGACCCTACCGCCCCTAGCCTTCAAATTGGAAATCTGGTGCCAATTGTAGTGTCGCTGCACCTAGCTAAGCACGGCCTCAAGCCAATTATGCTATTCGGGGGCTCAACTGGCTCGATCGGCGACCCATCCGGTCGCAGGACCGAGCGTCAGCTGCTTGATCGAGCCACAATCGATGAAAATGTTCGTAAGCATAGCGCCAAGGTGCTAGAAATTTTTAAGCGTGCGGGCTTAAGCGCCGATTTTGTTAACAACTACGACTGGACCGCTGGAGTCAGCGTGCTGGATTTCCTTCGCGATGTCGGCAAGCACTTCACCATCAACTACATGCTTGCCAAGGAGTTTGTTAAGAGTCGCGTTGAAACCGATTCGATTTCCTACACAGAATTTAGCTACATGCTTTTGCAGGCGTTTGACTTTTACCACCTATTCACGCAGCGACAGTGTCGTTTGCAGGTGGGCGGATCGGATCAGTGGGGCAATATTACGGCTGGACTTGAATTAATTCGCCGTAAAAATGGAGGAGAGGCCTATGCCCTATCAATTCCTCTGATCACCGATAACCAGGGTCGCAAATTTGGAAAGAGTGAAGGTGGCGCGGTATGGCTCGATGGCAGCATGACCAGCCCATACAAGTTCCATCAATTCTGGTTGAACGTTGAAGATGCCAGCGTCGGAAAGTTCCTTAGGATATTCACATTTAAGAGCAAAGATGAAATTTTAGCTCTGGAGGAGCGCACAAAAGCTGCACCTGAAAAGCGCGAAGCGCAGATTGCCTTGGCCGATGCGGTGTGCACCCTGGTGCATGGAGAGGAAGCAACCCAGGACGCCAAGCGCTGCGCGCAAGTCCTCTTTGGCGGCTCACTAGATGGCATTCCAGAAACTAAACTCGCTGAAATTTTTAGCGACGTGCCATCAACTACGCTTGCACGAGCGAAGTTTAATGCCATGACTGTTGTAGACTTGTTGGCTGAGACGAAGCTCTCCCAGTCCAAGGGGGAAGCGCGCCGCCTGATTAGCAGCGGAGGAGCCTACATCAATAATGGCCGCATCAGTGACCCGACCTTGAGCATGGCCAAAGCCCCCTACTCTAATGCCTCAATGCTAGTGCTACGTGCTGGCAAGAAACAGTATCACCTGCTACGCGTGGCGAGCTAAGCTAATGTCCTTCAAGGCTGGCGACGTCGTTCGCATACGATCTTTAGGCAAGCTTGGCAGAGTTACTGCCATTCGCGGCAAGCGTGCCAAGATTCAACTTGAAAACATGGGCATCGAGTGCGCATTAAGCAATTTGGAAGCATCGCAGGAAACTCCGCCAGCTAAAAAAACTGCGCCCACAGTGCAACTCCCCCAATTCTCGCCACAGCAGCGAAAATCCTTGCAATCTCTGGATTTGCATGGACTAACAACAAACGAGGCAATAGCAGCATTGGATCAGCACCTCAACCAAGCGATATTAGCTGGACTGGATCGCACCGACATAGTGCATGGCCTGGGCTCCGGGCGGGTACGGGACGCAGTTTATGCCAGGCTCTCAGCCATTCCAGCTGTGCGTAAGTTCGAACTAGACATGTTTAATCCAGGCGTAACGCACGTATTCTTGGGATAGCGCATTCATGGGGCCAGCCCGATTGGAGTGACGTAGCTATCCCAAGTTGTCTTTCAAAGCTGTATTGTCGCTTCTTGGCTCTCATGTCAGCATTGTTGGAATGAAGCAGCATCAGACCTGGATCTCACTCTTCTTGGCTATTGGACTTGGGTTGATCCTAACGCTAGCGTCATCTTACGCCTGGGCCGAGCCCGACTCAGAGCGTGTTGGTGCTAGCCCAAAACGCCCGTGGGGTGATTTCGCCCTGGATAAAGGCGATGCCCCCTCGGAACAATCCCCCTGGTGGGCGCAGGTGCTGCTTTGGATTCCAAATCGGGTCATGGACTTTGTCGACATATTTCGGGCTGATGTCGGGGTCGGCCCGGCTATGGGTGGCGTAGTGCGTGTTACACGCTACGGCCAGGTGGGATACCGACAAATGACTCCTCTTAGTGTGAGGGTTGGCCTTTTCGGGCGCAAAGCCCCGGTCATGCTCGAGCACTCCAGCGAATTCGGACTGGGGCCTGGATTTATATCATCAAAGGACCGCAGCGTTTGTAAGGGTGAAATTGGAGTTGGCGCAGATGCATTTGTAGCTGGCGCCTATGCCGGAGTATGCGTAGATGAAATAATCGATTTTTTGGCGGGTATATTTTTTCTGGATGTAAGTGGCGACGACATTAAATAGCTACTCACTATAGCGCTTCCCAACTGGAAGAACTTTGGGAATATGGAAACCACTACTGAGCAGCTATGGAGAGACAAAGCTTAGAAATACAGAATCCCAGAGTAACCAGGGTAAGATTACCGCTGCACAAACCCAGCACAGCACAACCACGGCAGGGACAAATGGATTATGCGCAAGGCGAGCGCTCATTAGCGCCACACGAGCCGTAAACGCTCCACGTTGTGGACCACTGGAGCTTGGAGAAATGGTTAGAACTGGCTCAACAGCTTGCGCTAGCACTTGAGGCTCAGGCACTGAGTTTTCCTGCTGCATGGCAAGCTCGCCAAACGCTTCATCGATAGAAGCGTCAATTCCATCGAGTAAGCCCTTATCAAGAAACTCTTCGGACGACAGCAAGGGTGAGTCGTTTTCAACAACTATGTGCCCCTTTTCAATTAGCTCTAGAACTGCCTCTTGGAACGCAAATTTGGATAAAAGCGAGCGCGTTCTTAATTCCTCACAAAGGCAAGGCTCATTAAGTAGCGAAAACAGTACCTGCTCTCCCTCGGACAGAGATTGAGGCTGAGCTTCTCCACGCCGCAAATACTTGCCCGGCGTTTCTAGACCAGCCATACGCGATGCTTCGGCCTCTAGCGAAACGACATCCAGCAAGAACTGCCCCACCGAAACGCTAGGTAAAAAATCTCGTTCAATATCCAACAGCGCGCTATCAAAGTTCAGGAAGGCACCCTGTGCGGCAGAAATTTCGTACAACTTGTCGAGCACGCGGTGCTTAACAGCACGTTCAAATGAAACTTGGTCCAACTGTGAGCTCGCCACGGGATGCTTTTGAATCTCCTGCCACAGTGCCTTGTAACCTGCGGCTGCCAACTCAAAGCTCTCCGGTAGAACACCAGCAGCTTTTAGCCTCTTGCTGAGCTCCTTGGCTGGACTTATACCAGGTTGCAGAACTTCGATTATTTTTCCCTGCACAAAGACTAGGCGATAAGCACGGTCTGCAAATCGAACCTCTAGCGTTCCCTGACGCCGCCGCTGCGAAATGCCTCGTAGCACGTCGGCGAAATTATCCTGATTCATCAACTCCGTTTGCATAAGGTCACTCCTCTACATGCACTCCCACGTAGCACGTGCCGAGAACCAGCAGGCTTACAAATGATACGTAATAAGGCGCAAGCTCTGGTATAATTTCCATCAATCCGGAACTTTCAAACGGCCAGTGCAAAATCGGCATCAGTAGAAACAAGGACACGCTCAATAGTGCACACGCTATTACAGGACGGTTGACGGCAATCCAGGCTCCACCCGGGATTATGCGCATACAGCGCTGGACCAATTGCGGGAAGCCAGTATTTGCGTAAGAAGATAGCGGCACCACACGACTGCGACGTCTTTGGACAAAGAAGAACATCCCTATCAGAGCAGCTCCCACCAGAGACATCAGCGGCGGACTCGCGCCCGGCATAAGAATCTGCGAAAACTCATCCAAGCGCGTTTGCAAATTCTGCGTCGGCATCAAGGCGGAGTTTAAAATATGGTAAAAAGGCAAGTGTGTCTCAGCCACTGCCAGACGCGCATCTGGTCCCAACAGCTCTTCTCTCTGTTGAAGTGTACGCGCCAGCTCTGGATCCATGGATACAGTGCGCCCCAAATATTCACGTGACTTCTCAGTATCCAGCAACTCAAGCTTTACTTTGGAATAATTGAAGTAGAAGGCTGCATTCCGAAGGCCCAGTTTCTCAGCTTCAATAAATAATGCGTCGGCTTGCTGTGCATTACCACTAAGGTACGCATTTACCGCACGCTCTGCGCGTGTCCAAGCCTGCGAACCGAGCAGCACTTCTGCGCGTAGGAAAGCATGCTCAGCGTCAGCGTAGCGCCCACTTCGTCTTAGCGCTTGCCCAAGCGAAAAAAACAGAGCTCCGTCTCGAGATCGCTGCGCGGCCAAGGCCTCTAGACGCTCGCTGGCTCCCTCGCGGAACTCACCCGAAGAACCATCAAGCATAGTCTGAATGCCAGGGTTCATGAGCCAAGTCTGCAAACTTTCGCGCACTGGGATAAGACATCCCCAGGCCACCAGCACAGCTGACCCGATGAAACCAAGCCAGCGATGTTGTGGTAGAAAGATATATAGGCACAAACACCAGGCGCAGACTGTCCACAATGGGCCAAGGGTGAGTGGCAACAAAACTAGCAACGTTAGCAGCAAGGGCGCGATCAATCCTCTATAAGCGGATGAAATTGGCTTTCCGATCATGCGGATGAGACTATCCACCTTGATGACAAAGGTAAGCAGAATGGCAACCATGACTCCGAAGGTAAATGCCAAAAGTAGCGGATAGATGGAGCCCTTTAGCAGCTGTAGCCATACTTTGGGATGACTCCACACACCATTCATAATTCGAGAAAGGTAAGACGGAACTGAAATTGAGCTTGTCTCGCGCACAAGCGGAAAGGCTTTAGCCAAGACAATCGGAGAATCAGGAGAAAGCTGGAGCGCCTTTCGAATATAAAATGCTGCCTCGGAGCGTTGCCCTACCTTGAAGTGTCTTCTGGCCACATCTATGAGTGACAGTGCGTACGAGTCTAGCCCTCGTACATCAGCGATTAACTTCAAGCTATCAAGCTCAATCACGAGTTGATTGACACGCTTAAGATCATGCTGCCCCATCGCTTCAAGAATATTGCGCCAGGTATCTTGGATTCTAGCTAGTGGTAGGCTGACACTGCTTGAATGCTCAGAGACTCCAGCCTGGTCATCCGCGCTGGAGGCAGTATCTCCGTCAGCCCACACTGGGACAGCCGAGAGGAGTAAAGGTATGGTCACCACCAAGGTGACTATCTTGATAAATCGAACAGCACTTTCCATACACCGACCAACCGATATGTGCGTTTCTATGCCTTTCTCTTATGTCGGCTAGGAAACTTACTTATCTGAGTATCTAGGGCACTGCTGACATATTTTTTTTGTATATAGTTTCAATAACTTAAGCTCCAAGGCTGACTAAACTTTTTGGAATCATTAGCTTTTATGCCTTGCTGGTAAATTATATGCAGTTAGCTCTGAAGTGTTCTCTGCCTACTACTTTGCCAGAAGTGTTGGAATCTGTTGGTTTCAGTTTGCTTTTAAAAGCAGCAGCTTTAGTGCGTGTAATTTGCGCGCGATATAATGCATATCGCTATGTCATATCGCGCACAGCCACAAAGCAGTCCTACAATTAACAGGTTAGCTTCTAACGCGATCCAGTGGAGCGCCCAGAAGGGCGCAACCACAGTGGAATATCTTCCGATTTTAAGCTTCCTTATATTATTGTCATTCACTCAGCTACTTGTAATTGGCAATGGCGCTGCGATCAAATTTTGTAACGCTACAATTCCATTCTTCGACAACTCACAAGTCTCAGTTCAAACTGTTGCTGGTTCAATTCAAACTACCCGAAATGGCCTATGCCCACAGCCTGCGATCGGAGGCTTCAATCAAAGCGGGCTATTCTAGTGCCCATTTCTTAACTAGGCTTAGTGCAGGGCTTGAGGATTGCCACACCCAAAATAATCGGGCTTGTATTGCGAGCAAAGCTGAGCAATCTAGTCTATTTTGCTACGTACAGTCATTAAAATAAGTCATCCACAGCAGCTGGTGTGGGTACAGCTTCAGACTGCTCTGGTCTATCTGAAGTCGGTGGCACTTCCGCAATCATGTGAGAGAAAGGGGCCAATAGATACTCGGACAGGATATCTAGATATTCAACTTCTCCTGGTTTCAGCTCCTCAGGATCTCGCATTAGAGACACGAGTCCACGCAGAGTTTGCGCCGCATAGGGAGCGCGCTTTTCATCATTAGCAATTCTAATAAATAGCTGACTTACTGCATCGAGCAGCTCTACACTGGGCTCTCGCTGCGGTGGGAACTTCGCCGCTACATTTGGTGTAGGGGCGACTGTAGGCGCTACCAGCGTTTCGGTTGCTGCGTCTGGTACGGCCGCTTCGGCCTCCTGGGCGGCCTCAGCCTTGGCTTCCTTCTTTTGCTCCTTCGGCTTTATCTTACAAGCAGCGCCAAATGAGCGTAGCAAAGCTTTGCAAGGTGCGCATTCCTCTAGCTCAACCAAGGCATACTCAATGTGGCTACTAAAAAGTGCCAGCCGGCCGTCCTTTTCAACCAGTGTGCAAATGAGGCGAAAGCCCTTAGCATATGCAGAGAACCCCAGTGTCACCGGACGCTTTTTAGGAACTGCAGTCTCGCTCGACTCTCCGGAACCAAGTTCAATTGACTGAGCTGCGCCATCTTCTGCGTATGCAACGAATGGCGCCAGAGCAAGACAAAGAATTAAATGCGCCAATGCTGCGAGTCTTAACATACCTGACTTAGCTCCGCCCCTTTACTAACGCGCCTTATTGTAGTTCCGTGACATGTATTCGATTAAATCAATCTTAGAAATAATGCCCACGATTTTATTAGAGTCGACGACTACCGC
The DNA here is from genome assembly GCA_019694465.1 of Oligoflexia bacterium. Lineage (GTDB taxonomy): Bacteria > Bdellovibrionota_C > UBA2361 > UBA2361 > JAFLCA01 > JAIBBV01. The sequence goes on along the minus strand of JAIBBV010000003.1, from coordinate 55,441 downwards.
AACTTTATCGCTCTCAAAGATTCGATATAGCTCCTCGATGCGTGCTTTTGGATAAATTAGTCCCCCAATCGGATGAGAAACTGATTTAGCCAATGTCATTAGTGAGGCTTTGCCAGACTGCAAGGCATGTAAAACATCAACTTCATGAATGATTGAAGTCGGCTTGCCTGAGGCATCCAAGATTGGCATTTGGGAAATTCCATTTTCTTTGAGGCGCGAAATTATCACCTCCAGCTTCTCTTCCCCAGTTGCCGTGATTGGCTTACGCTTCAAGTCCTTGACAATATCCTCAACCAAACCCAAATCAGGTTGGGCCTCAAGAAAACCAAAGTCCTTCATCCAAGAATCAGACAAGAACTTCGAAATATAGCGTGAGCCAGAATCGGTCAAAACTGCGACGATAGTCTTTCCTGGACCGATTTCGCGCGCTATCTGCAATGCGATATGCACCACTCCGCCTGAGGAACCGCCACAGAAAAGGCCCTCCTCGCGCACCAAACGGCGCCCTATGCTGAAGCACTCTTTATCATTGACTTGACGCATCTCGTCGACGACTGAGAAGTCCATCGCGCCGCAAAGAATATCCTCACCTATTCCTTCGACCTTATAAACGTGCGGGGTTGGCAACGTCTTGGTATAAAAGTAGTGGTAGTGCACGCTGCCAATTGGATCGACACCGACTATGCGTACTCTATGTGAGCGTTCCTTTATATAGCGCCCGACTCCAGACACTGTGCCGCCAGTTCCGGTACCAGCGACAAAGACATCGAAATCGCCTCCGGTCTCCTCCCAGATTTCACGTCCCGTACTTCTATAATGCGCGTCAATATTGGCTGGCGTGTGATACTGATTCACATAAAAAGCATTCGGCGTCTCACGCGCAATGCGTTTGGCAGTTTCGACGTAATGCTGAGGCGAGTCGCCCGGTACATCCGTTGGCGTGATTACGACCTCGGCCCCAAATGCCTTAAGCATATTCACTTTTTCTTGGCTCATCTTGTCTGGCATTGTAAACACACAGCGATAGCCTTTGACCGCGGCCACCATTGCAACGCCTAGACCGGTATTTCCAGATGTATTCTCAACGATAACGCCGCCTGGTTTGAGCTGCCCACTACGCTCCGCCTCTTCTATGATATGCAGAGCCATGCGGTCCTTGATCGAACCGGTTGGATTCATGAATTCGCACTTTACCAAGACGGTAGCGGCGTCCTTAGAGGAAAGCTTATTTAATCGCACAAGTGGCGTGTTCCCGATGGCTTCGAGTATGTTTTGTTTGAATTTCATATTTCAAGCCTCCATGCCTGATAGCCAATGCATTTTGTAGGTATTTGTAGGTCCTGAACAGGCTAGCACAGGCCAGTGGGGCTCAGGAACCAGTAGATCCAAAGCCAGAACTGCCACGATCGGTATCACCGAGCGCCTCTAAACTAGTTGCAGCTTCAGCTTGCTCAAGGTGCGGAAGCACCAGCATCTGGGCAATCTTTAAGCCCGCCGTAACCTGAAAGTCAGCGCTGCCGGCGTTTGATAAAACAAGCTTAATTTCCCCACGATAGCTGGCATCTATAACTCCAGCGTGAGTATAAAGGCGCTTGCTAGCCATACTACTGCGGTCTTTCACTATACCGACCCATCCCAATGGGATGGCACAGTGCAAGCCTGTAGGCACTAAGACCTGACCACCTGCTGGAATTGTAATATTGCAGGCACTACGTAAATCAAAGCCGGCGTCCCCAATGCGGGGGGGCAAAAAATCAGCCCCAGCTAAGCGCGCCTCGGGACTAACCCAAAACCTTAGCTGGGGCTTAGATTGCATATGCTGTCCAAATTAGGAAGCTGATGATCCCTGAGACTTAAGCTCCTCGAGGGCATCCTTACGTGAGAGACGAATCTTACCCTGTCGGTCGATGTCGAGCACCTTTACGTGCACTTCATCGCCCTCTTGCAAGACATCGCTAACTCTACGTACTCGCTCATCAGCAAGCTGAGAAATGTGCACAAGTCCGTCGGTGCCCGGCAAAATCTCTACGAAGGCTCCAAAATCTGCAACGCGCTTTACGACGCCCTTGTAGATCTTTCCAATCTCTGCCTCTTGAGTGATACCTCTAACAATATCAACAGCATTCTTGGCCTTAACCTCATCGTTGCTGGCGATACTTACTGTACCATCATCAGTCACCTCGATCTTAACACCGCAAGACTCAGTGATAGAGCGAATCGTCTTTCCGCCTGGTCCGATTAGATCGCGAATCTTGTCGGGATTGATCTTGAGAGTAATAATGCGCGGAGCAAACTTACTCATCACCGTGCGCGGCGTAGAAATCGCATCAGTCATCTGATCTAAGATAAACAAGCGTCCGTCACGCGCCTGGGCCAAGGCCTCAGACACGATATTACGCTGAAGTCCCTTAATCTTGATGTCCATTTGCAAAGCAGTGATACCTTTCTTGGTACCGCAAACTTTGAAGTCCATATCACCGAGATGATCCTCATCACCTAGGATATCAGTCAGAATGGCGTATTTCTTGCCTTCCATGATCAGACCCATGGCCACTCCAGCCACAGCTGACTTAATCGGAACGCCTGCATCCATGAGAGACAAGCTAGATCCGCAAACAGTAGCCATAGAACTGGAGCCATTGCTTTCTGTTATTTCGGATACAATACGCACAACATACGGGAATTCCTTGTCTCCCGGCATGATCTTGTGCACCGCACGCTCTGCCAAAGCCCCGTGCCCCACTTCACGTCGACCAGGTCCACGGAGTGGCTTAGTCTCGCCGACTGAAAATGGCGGGAAGTTATAGTGCAGCATGAAGGACTTAGTGGTCTCACCAGCTAAATTATCGAGACGCTGAGCCTCATCTGATGTTCCCAAGGTTGTAATGACAAGTGCTTGAGTCTCACCACGCGTAAAGAGCGCCGAGCCGTGACAACGTGGCAATATCCCCAATTCAATCGTAATTGGGCGCACAGTCTTAAAATCACGTCCATCGATACGGACCTTTTCATCAAGCACCATTTCGCGTACCTGGCGGTAGGACAAGTCCTCGTAGACCTTGCCTATCGTTGCAGCTTTCTTGTCTGCATCCTCGTCGTCTGCCTTGATAAACTTTTCGATGGCGCTATCCTTCAACGCACGCACAACATCACGTCGAGCGAGCTTTTCCTTGGTGCGGATAGCCTTATCGATACCAGGCTTTAAGAATTCTGATACTTGCTTGATAAAGGCTTCGTCCTTTTCCTTCGGAGTTACAACGAGCTTCTCCTTAGCTACTTTCGCCTGCAACTCTTCTTGCATGCGAATAAGTGGCTGCATTTCCTTGTGCGCATAAAACAAAGCATCAACCACCTCTTCTTCAGGAATTTCCTTGGCTCCGCCTTCCACCATTACGATGGCGTCTTTTGTGCCTGCTACAACAAAATTTAGTTCACATGACTGCTGCTCTGTCAGAGTTGGGTTAATGATCAACTTGCCGTTGATACGACCCACGCGCACTGCAGCGACTGGACCTTCAAATGGAAGCTCAGACATGGAGAGCGCGGCGGAAGCGCCGGTTACCGCTAAAACATCCGGATCATTGTCAGGATCTGCCGATAAAACAGTAGCAATAACTTGAATCTCGGTGGTAAAGCCTTCCGGAAAAAGCGGACGGCAAGGACGATCGATTAGGCGCGATATCAGCGTCTCTCTCTCACTTAGCTTGCCTTCACGCTTAAAGAAACCGCCAGGAATTTTTCCAGCGGCATATGTCTTTTCAACATAATCGATAGTTAGCGGGAGAAAATCACCATCCTTCTCTGCGCCAGCACATGCAGTAACCAGCACAATCGAGTCTCCGTACTTAACGACAGCCGAACCCGAAGCCTGCTTGGCAATGCGGTTGGTCTCGATCGAAAACGTACGCCCGTGAAGTGTTTGTTCTAAAATAATCATATAGTCCTAATTAACAAAAAAGCGCCGTGCCCGTGCGAATGCCGGCGGCGCCATTACAACGTAAGAGAAAAGAAATCCAAGTTTCGCAATTACTTTCTAAGTCCGAGCGCAGCGATAAGGCTCTTATACCTCTCCACGTCTTCGGTCTTAAGATAAGAAAGCAAACGCTTACGTTGAGAAACCAACGCCAGCATGCCTCGATTCGAGGAAACATCATTAGGATGATTCGCTGAATGCTTGCTCAAACTTTCAATGTGATGTGTTAACAACGCGACCTGCACCTCGGGTGAGCCGGTGTCAGATGAACTCCGACGATACTTAGCTACTACTCGGGATTTTTCGCTTCCGCTGTCAGCAACAGTTGCCATGAACTACTAACTCCTCTCCTGAACATTCGCGTAACACGACGCGATATAGATCCTCACTCTTACAAAACACTCTAACGAATACTATTAGGAGTTAGAGAGGGCGGGAAAACTATCCTGCTGCCGTGCGGCGACAATTTCTTTTCTAATACAAAAACACAGTGACCGTAGCAAGTTAGCTTACAGAAGTCAAAGCCCTGTATAGCAGTTATGGCCACAAATTTAATAGCGCCTAACTAGTCGATACAATAAGCTGCTATGTTTATTGAGGATTCGACGGCGCAGCAGGCTGCTTACGGGTATCGACGATAATCTCTGATGGCCTCTCCTGTACGGCAAGCCCCCTATCGTGCCTAGGCTCTAAGGCCTGGGGAGGCTCACTTATTGGGACAGGTCCGGAGGTCGACCAAACATTCATATCCTTTTTCCCGTCATTAACGGCCTGGCCAGGCACCACCGGTGGCATACGCTTATCAACAGCCCTGGGAGCATGCGCTACGGAGGCCTGCCTCTGTTCAATTCCGGAGGAAGCCTCCTGGCCGTCTGCGCGACTAAGTCCTGGGAGAGCCGACTGCGCAGCTAACAAGGCTGCACTTAGAAGTATTTGTCTAGCATTCATAAATTATCCGAGAGGTAAATAATCCGAGGTCGCGACTACACCTACAAGTTACTTCTGCTATGATAACGACGTGCAACCACAACAGTATAGCATAATAGTTCTTATTTCGGGGCGAGGCTCAAACTTAAAGGCCCTGATCTCCCAAGCTCGGCACTATAAAATCCAGGCCGTTCTAAGCAATAACCCAGCAGCAGCGGGACTGGAACATGCTAAAAATGCTGGCATTTCTACCCTCGCCTTCTCCAGAGCTGAAGGCGAAAAGTTGAGCCACTTTAAGGCCAGAATTCGTGATGAAATCTGCAACCTAACCCCAAAGCTGGTGGTACTAGCAGGGTACATGCAAATTGTTGAGCCTGAGCTAATAGAATCCATGCAGGGGCGAGTAATCAATATCCACCCTTCGCTCCTGCCTGCCTATCCAGGTTTGCATACTCACGAACGCGTTCTAGCAGACGGGGCTACCCGTCATGGCTGCACGGTCCACTTTGTGGATAAGGGGGTCGATACCGGCCCAATTATCGCTCAAGCCGCAGTCGATGTTTTGCCCACAGACAATCCGGACACCCTGGCAGAACGCGTGCTTGCTTGCGAGCATCGCATTTACCCTTGGGTGATTAATCGAATTGCCCAAGGCTCGATTAAACTCGAAGGAGGGACAGTGTCGATAGAAGCATCAGCCCGCTTTGAAGCTACACAGCTTGGATTCATACTCCCGGCACTCCAAGATTGAAGTCCGTGCCACCTTCGCATAGGATGAGCTGAATCTGACCATGCATGTGAGCCCTGTGTCGGGAGCACCACAGCTAATTTCTAGAAAAGTGCTGAGGAAAATTTCATGAAACTTGATAGCATTACGTATGCAGGCCATTCCGCGGTTTTTGTAAAAGCCGGTAACCTTGTAATAGCAATAGATCCCTGGCTAGAGGGCAATCCACGTTGTCCGAACAGTCTCAAAAATCCGAAACAGCTCGACTTGATCGTCTTGTCGCACGGACACGCCGACCACGCCTCGGACGTGACACGGCTTGTGCGAGAAACTAATTGCTGTGTAGCAGCAACCTGGGAGTTGGCCATGATACTGATTAAAGAGGGCGTTCCAGAGTCTCGCGTAATGGCAATGAATAAAGGTGGGAGCATCGCTTTTGGTGGGCTACGCATTGCCCTCACGCATGCGCACCACTCCAGCTCTTACGATACTGCTTCCGGGCCAGTTTACGCGGGAGAGGCGTGTGGGGTGGTTATTAGCAACGGAAAACATTCCATATACCATGCTGGAGACACAGCCTTGTTTTCAGAAATGGAACTGATTGGAGAGATATATCGCCCGCATGTGGCACTACTCCCAATTGGAGATCGTTTCACCATGGATCCGCTGCAAGCAGCTCGGGCTGCTAAGTTTATTGGCTGCAAGGTAGCCATTCCCATTCACTACAAGACATTCGATGCACTGACAGGAAGCGCGGAGCAATTCAAGCAAGAGTGTATGCGTTTTGATATCGACGTGTGCGAGCTTCAGCCTGGATCCAGCTTTACATTTCCAGCCTAACCTCGTACCCAGAATACTTACGGACGTTCAGCGCGCGACCAGAAACAAATATATATTGGCCACGGATGCCATCTAGTGTGCCCTGTAGCTCAGGCTGCTTATCCAGATTGTGAGTAACAGCCTTTTTGGGATAGGTAAGGACAGGGAAAGTAAACCGATATATTTCCGACTGCACTGGCAGCAAGAACTGGCGGAAGTCCTGCGGCAATAAATCTCGAGCTCGCGCCGCCTCCTGGATCAAATCTACTTCTGAATGCTTACCCGTGATCAGCGCGCGCCAATCGGCCCTATCTTCTAGGTGCTTAGCCAACGCCGTTTCTAACAGCCCCGCCACTAAGCGTTCTGGCACATGCGCCAACTCGATCGCCGCCAACGCACCTTGATCGCCCCACCGCTCAAATTTTTTAAAGCCACGCGTAATACCAACTTTCAAACCAGTGGTATTGCAGAGATACACGACATGCGGGATTAGGCAATTAACGCGTGCCCATTCTGGCTCGCGGCATGTGCCCTTAGCATAATGACATAACTCCGGCTTTACGATGCAGATATCGCAGGCAGCCTTCTTTTGAAAGCAAGGGTAGCAGGCCCCCTCGCCGAATGTTTTTTTTATAGCTCGGCCACAATGGATGCAAAAAATCTTGCCTTCAAAAGCGATAGCGATACTTTGCCCAACCTTAGCACTAAGATCCTGATCGAAAATTGTGTATGCCAGTGGCCTGCCAGTGTTACTGGCCGCCTCAGCATCATGTTGCATCTTTTCTAAGACGCCAGAAACCGCGCTCACAACTGGTCCCGTCGCAACACACGCGTTACAACCACTCGGCTAACTTGCGGAAATCGATTTTTAGCGGCTCGCACCTTTACCTCATCCGCAATTGGAAAAGCTTGCAGTAATGCGCGACATTGATCTCCAACGAGTTTTTCTAGCAAGTGCCACTCACCCTCGCGCGCCGACTGCTCCATCACCTTCAGCACTTGCACGTAATCTAGAGTGTCAGTGAGCTTATCGCTTTGTTCACTGCTTGTATCAGAGACCGAAATAACCACGTCGAAGGAGAGTATTTGTGGGAAAGCTCGCTCTTCCGTGCAGCAGCCTACCCGCACAGGGATACGAAGCTCGTTTAGTTCGATACTTAACATAAACGCAGCCCCCGATTATGATTCCAGCAGCACCACTGCGCTTGCGCAAAGTCCCTCTGCCCGGCCAACAAAACCAAGCTTCTCAGTTGTAGTAGCCTTAACTCCAATCGCCCCAACGTCTGCATTAAGAATAGCCGCTATAGATTGCTTCATTTCAGAAATAAAAGGACTGAGTTTAGGCTTCTGCGCCAAAATACAAATATCCGCGTTCACTAGACGCCAACCACGCGCCGACACCTCTTTCCATACTCTCGCTAACAGATCCGTACTAGCAGCACCTTTCCAGCGCGCTTCGGTGTCAGGGAAAAAATGCCCAATATCTGGCAATCCGGCAGCCCCCAAAATGGCGTCAATCAGAGCATGCAACAACGCATCAGCATCGGAGTGCCCTTCAAGGCCAAACTCGGCTGGTATTTCGACTCCCCCTAAAATCAACTTGCGCCCCGCAACAAACGCGTGCACGTCGATGCCCTGCCCAATTCTAAGCTTCGATGTCATTAGCCAGCATTTGAAAATAAAAATTGTTGCTCAATTTCAGCCAAGACTTCAGACGGATCTCGATCGGGCTGTGAATCAAATGCATGCACTATAATACTAGCCGCAATTATACGCGGGACATAACGCACTGTCTGATTCTTGAGCGCGCGACGTTTTGCAATGGTCCAAAAATCACTACTCTTGGCTCTACGCATAGCACGCTCCACACTTCCAGTCCCAGCGTTATAAGCGGCCAAAGCTAAATACCAGTCGCCGTATAAACGATACAGGTCACGGAAATGGCGCGCAGCTGCAATTGTAGCAAGAATTGGATCGCGCCGCTGATCGTCCCTCTTCGTTACGCGCAGCCCATAAAGCCTGGCTGTAGAACGCATGAACTGCCATAGACCGACAGCCCCCGCATAGCTGCGTGCATTAATCTTAAAGCCACTCTCGATCAACGCTACATTAAGAAAAGTTCGCGAGACACCTTCGTCATCAAGAATCTGCGCCAACACTGGATATAACTCACGCCGACGTTCAAGTGCGCCCCGTACGAAAGCACATTCATGGCGCAACAAGAAGCTTAGTTCTCTGCGCACCTCGCTATTAACAATAATCGGTAAATCCGGTAGCTGCTTGGCACGCTGGCTAGGCATTACTAGGCTAGCCCGTTCATCCTCTGGCTGAATCAAGCCACTGATAAATCCGAGTGGGCCTGAATCAGCCGCAGGAGACAGTCCTAGATTGGAGCATCCACACAGCAGAAGGCTTAGCCCGCAAACAACAAGCTTACAGGACAGAAGGCTAACCCCTGACCAAGCGCGCTCACAAAAAAGTGCGGACCCTATGCCCGCCCCTTCCACTTTTCCGCCATTACAACTAGGCATGCGACTATTACTAAACTCCACCCTTCAGGGACTTACGGCCCCAACTACCTGCTAAGCCCGACACGAAGTGCAAAGCTTAATCCAAAGCAGGGCACTATCGCTACATGCCTCGCAGACTTGCCCAAGTTCCATATCAGTTCAAGTAGTTACGTCTACCTATCTTGCCCTTAGTACGTCTTTTGGGCCCCCATCGTGCAGGTATTAATCCACTTGGCTGGCTTAATAATTGCGATCCAGGCTGCAGAGCCTAGTTTGTACTTTATTGGTCTTGTGCCTTTTTGGGGGCGAGCCTATCCTTGGGCAAAGACTGTTTTATTGTTGAGACTACTTATGAAAGCTCGTCTCGGCCTTGGTTTATTCTGTTTTATCGCTGTTACCCTAGCCGCTTGCTCGCGATCTACCTCGCATACTCCAGATAAGAACCTTTGGATGCTTGATGGCATGATCGCTGTGTCTAGGCCAGTGCCAGCGACTTCTTCAATTGAGAATGCCGTAATGATGGGGTTTATGCCCCTGACGCAGGCAGCTCATGCTGGGCCCTGGATACTCATAGACAAGGGCACCCAACTTGTTACGCTTATGGATGGCGACAAAGAAGTCGGCATGGCGCCTGGCGAAGGCTTTAGCTCGCTGAAGTCTGGCTCTTACCAAGTAATGCATAAGCAGCGTAACGCACTGTGGTATGCGCCTGACAACTATTTCCTTTCACGCAATCTTCGAATTCCACCACAAGGAGATCGCTCACGCTATCTGCGTGGAGCTCTGGGTGACTTTGTAGTCTTTATCAACAAGGATACACCGATATTTAGCGGACCTTTTTGGACTGAGGACATTGGTGGAATCAGATTAAATGAAGACGACATGTCACGGCTCTATTATAAGATTGACGTTGGCGCGCCAATCGAAGTTCGCTAGCCCCTACTAGGTAGAGAATAATTTTCAGCTTTCCCCAGGCAAAAATATGAGTTTTTTGCCTGGCTTAGCGCTGTTGTATATGTGTGGCCAAGATGTGACTAAGCAGTAGCAAATTGCTACAATCACCGCAGTCTTTTGTGGTGTCGCAGTGAGTACCCCTGTTCCAAGTCCGGGCCAAAACCCTTCGGCCTTATTAGCATTAATCCCCGCCGGGATAGATATTCCCTGCACCTGCCCTGAAACACATTCGCGTGCCCCCTTTGTGCGCCACCCTGACCCTACGGCACCAAACAGATTCGATCTAAATGGCAAACCATTAAGCTGGAGAAGTGCGCTTCCTGGATATACACCACCCCGCTGGACCTCTCCTTTAGTACTCCAACACTACGCTCAACCGCTTGGCGATGAGAGGTCTGACCCAGCTGAGCCCTCAAGGATCGAACGAAGGGCTCTAGTAAGCGTTTTTGATAGGATTCAATTTGACGAGGAAGGAGCTCCCATTAACCCGGCAGGTCGAACAGGCCTGAGAGATCGCGGCTCGCTCTGGCTGTGGGGGCCTAATCATGTAACAGACTTAGTGGTTACCAGAGTTTCAAAGGACGGTCGCAGGATCGAGGTGGCTCTAGTCTCAAAACACTTAGACTGGGGTGGCACTATGCTTGCGCTGATAGGCGGACATCGAAAAATCGAGGAGGACGCCAGAGTCAGCTCTGCCCGCGAAGCCATCGAAGAATCTAACATCGAACTTGACCCAAATTGCTTAGTCCAAATTGGACACGGCTATATGGATAGCGCCATAAACACAGACAATGCCTGGCTTGAGTGCGTCGTATTTCATGCTCATTTCGCATATAGAGACACAGCAGCTTGGGTCCTACAGCCTCGCGACACTCACGAGATCGAAGCCGCTGCCTGGCATCCTGTAACGCCAGAGCTATTCGCAAGCTTACCGCACACCCATCGACCGATGTTGGCGGCGTCAATTCGCAGACTGGCCGCTTGCTGGTCCTAATCCCCTGACATCAAAAGCACTGAACAAGTGCTCTCTGCTTCAAAATTAAATTTTGGGCGTGGCTTTAGTGCGTAGCGCAAAACAACCCTCAGCGTAGCTATGCTAGGTTTACGGTTGATCGGCTTGCCTTCCTTGTTTCGGCTCATATCTCACTTGGCTCGCTACACTTTCACTTTGTTCCGCACTCTAAGACAAGATCGACGCGCGGCAGGACATAGCAACCAGCCGGCCGGATTAGACCAAATCCCCCGCTTTGACAACTGAAGCGCCAGGCCCTAAAGTAGCTAGGTTTCGAGTACGCGTTGCGCGTCCGATACGTACAATCAAATAAAAATTCTAATACTGGGTAGACTGTGGATTACGAAGAACTAGGCAAAGGCATCGTCAAGCGCACTCGTAGACGCCTAATAGGACTGTTTATAGATGGCATTGGACTTGACCGCGCTTGCCGCCGCCTAAATCGGAAGATAGACCTGAGCGCCTTGGTACGTGGGGTGACCTCAGGAACTGCACCAGTTGTAGCGCGGTACTATACATTAATCCCTTACGAAGACGACTCACGTCAGCGCTCCTTCCTAGATGCTGTGGCTAAAGCTGGCCTAGCAGTGGTCGTTAAGCGACTGCCACCAAAGGGTATTAATAGGCAGGTGACGGTAGATATCGAAATGGCAGCCGATATGGTGGCTTTTGCCCGCGGTTTTTCTAGCTTTGGAGCTCTGAGCCGCTACATACCTGAGGTCGGCCAAAACTCGAACTCGGCTAGCGCAGTAAAAGCCGAACCTGAGCCAACGGCTGAAATTAAGCTTGCTCCAGTTCAAGAGCACACCGATGCAAGCCAGGAATCTCGTATTGTCACAGTAGTATGCCCTGACCGCGAATTAGCCTACCCCCTATCCCTAATTAGGGACTTCGGAATCGACACAGTTAGTGCAGATTTTGGCAACCTTCATTCGGGAGATGTGCTAAAGTCAGCAGCCAAGTGGATCGACCTGAGCGATTCAGAGACAATCTGGAGAGAGTAGCCGCTGGCATCTTGCGGCCTAGAGCTAATACTATTGCATTATGGACAACCAAAGGAAGAAAGCTGCGCCGCCACCATCACGTCCGGAGCTTCCCGGGCGCGTACCACCGCATTCCTTAGAGGCCGAAGAGTCAGTACTCGGAGGCATTCTAGTTGACAATGAAGCCATTCATGCCGCTCTTGAAAGAATACGCCCTGAGGATTTTTATCGCGGCGCCCATCGCGCCATTTTCACAGCCATGCTTACGCTTTCAGAGAAGCGTGAACCGATTGATATTATCACTCTTTCACAGCAACTAAGGCAGATGAATCTGCTCGACGAGGCTGGTGGGGTTGAAAACTTATCACGACTCGCGGCTAGCGTGCCATCGGCCGCACACGTCAGCTACTACGCCAAAACAGTTAAAGAGATGTCTTTGCGTCGACGCGTTATTCACACCGCCTCGGAAGCAATTGAATCAGCCTTTGCTGTAGATGGCGAAGTGGAAGATTTTCTGGACGACATCGAGCAGCGTTTCCTCAAAGTAGCCGAATATCGTGTACGCCCAGCCTTCTTCCGCGTTGGTGAATTAGTCTCTGAATCTATTAAGCTAGTTGAGCAGCGCTACGACTCTAAGGAATCAGTGACTGGAGTACCAACTGGGTTTCGAGGGCTCGATGGGCTTACGGCTGGATTGCAGCCTTCGGATTTGTTCATTTTGGCAGCTAGACCGTCGATGGGAAAAACATCGCTGGCCCTTTCTATGGCTCAGTGGGTTGGAGTACACGAGAAAAAAGGGGTCGCAATTTTTTCGCTCGAAATGTCGAAAGAGCAGATTGTACTGCGTATGCTTTGCTCAGAAGCGCGCGTAAGTAATTCCAAGGTGCGCACTGGCCACTTAGGCGAACGCGACTTCCCACGTTTAGTTGACGCGGCTAGCCGGATTGCTGATGCGCCAGTATTCATCGACGACACGCCTGCGATAACAGTCACCGAGCTACGTGCCAAAGCGCGCCGCCTGCACCTTGAGAATCCGCTTTCACTTATTGTTGTGGACTATTTACAGCTAATGCGCAGCCCGGCTTATTCCCACGCGCGTGAGCAAGAAATTTCTGACATCTCCAGATCACTTAAGGCTTTAGCCAAAGAGCTGAGTATTCCAATCCTTGCCCTATCCCAGCTTAACCGCTCTGTAGAGTCGCGAACCGACAAGCGTCCACTTATGTCTGATCTGCGCGAATCTGGCGCTATTGAACAGGATGCCGACCTAATCATGTTCATATACCGCGATGAAGTTTATAATGAAGAGTCCCCCGATAAGGGCGTAGCCGAACTAATCATTTCCAAGCATCGCAGTGGTCCGATTGGCACCGTACGCGTAGCCTTCTCTGCCGAATTCACGCGCTTCGATAACCTTGAAGAAGATCGTGCAGACATCGCTGACCTAGCGGCGCATTCAGATCTCGAAGTGCCAGTAATAGAGAATGACTCTTTCTAAGCATAAAACAGCAGGAGCCGTCACCGTCTCCGAAGCCGCCTGGGTAGCGTTGCTCTTAGGCATGTTGTACTTTGCCTTACGCATCCCTTTTCGCGCACATGGCATACTATTTTTAGATGATGGTGAGACTCTCTACCACGCACTTAGTCTTCTAAAGGGACAGCTGTGGTACCGCGACGATGTTAGTCACCATTTTTTGGGCTATGCCCTGCCCTTTTACTGGACAGCCAAATTGCTGGGGTTCAGCGAGAACCTACTTGCGATACTTGCGCTACTACATCAGACCGCCACTGCCTGGGGCTTGTATTTGATTAGCCGGCGTTGGGTATCGGCAATTCCAGCTCTGGGTGTAGCTTGCTTATATATTTCAGCACGTGAGCCTTTTAATTTTGGATTTTATCAGCAGTTTCAGATCAATCTTTTCTTTGTTTTTACGCTTCTGCTCGCTCAACTTGCGCTACAACGCAACAATTTATTTTTCGCCCTATTGAGTTCATTAACGGCGGGCGCTGCCCTTTTAATTGATCAACGCTGCCTTTTTTTAGCCCTAATTCCAGCGCTGCTAGTTTGGATGCTGCCGAGGCGCTCGATGCGACGCACCATAATTCTAATGCTTTGCTATACGCTCCCGGCGCTGGCAGCCATTTATTGGCTAGTCACAAATGGGGTTTGGTCTGACTTTGTAGATCAAACTTGGCGCTTCCCCAAAGAATTTCGGGCCGGCAGCCTAACTATTTTCCAAATGCTAGCGATAGGCACCTACGCGCATAGGCACTTAATTTTCGCCACCCCAACCATGCTACTGCTAGGGTTAATCGGACTACTCGGGTTAGTGCGTACCATTAAACACAATAAAAGCAATGGCGAGTATATGCTCATACTCCTATCTGGCCTGGCGCTACTACCGATGCCATTTGTTGGTTCGCGAGATTTTCCACATTATCTTTTAACCTGGCATCCTTTCTTAGCGCTGTGCACGGCCTTTCTACCACAGGCATTCAGTGCTCTACGTGCACGCCTTATGCCCCTGCTCATACTCGCTCCCTTCATTACAACCTTCGTCGCCCTGCAGGACAGCTTGGAGTTAAGAAAGGACCCAGCCCTCACCGAAAACCAGGGCGATGGGCGTGAACAGGTGCTAGCGGAGCTTCGACAGCAAATGGCAGATAAAGATACTTTGCTGGTTTGGGGGTATCGCTTAGATATTTACGCGGCTTTACAAAAGACCGCCGCCTACCGACAAGCCAATACTCTATTTATTCAGCCAGACTCTGAGATCAAGTATTCTGCCGATCGCGCTCGCCATGTGGATCCCAAATACTTGGCAGAATTCAAACAAGGCCTAAGCCAGCAACCGCCAACTTTTGTGGTACTATACTGGCGCGACCGATCACCACTACTTGAGTCGGAAGCCAATACAGCGCTTCTAAATTTGGTACATACCAACTATGAATTGATTAAGTCGGTGGCCGCCCAAGATCTGTTAAAGTCACATGTTACTTGGGAAATTTGGAAAAGACGTTGAATTCAAACTCAGCTCAACGAGTTTGTACCGCTTCCACAAAAGAATAAGGCAAAGATACTCTGTGTTCTGGGGGCAATGACTGCTTCGCCAAAAGTTCACCGGTCTGCTCAAGCGAATTACTCAAGCCAGCATCATTTGGCGCTAGGATTGCACGAAGGGCTAAAATCTCGGTGCGATTTGCGTTGTCTCCAAGTCTAAACTCTCGCAAGCGCTCTTCGTATGCACGAGCTTTGCTCAAGTCTCCACGCGCAAAATATGAAAGGCTGACCAGATACAAAAGATCGGGAGTATCTGGAACACCAGGCTCAGCCATCTTGGCTTCTAAAAATGCGCTGGCTGCAGCTGGCCTCTCGTGCGCCAATAGTAGTCGCGCGTGCCTGGCAAATTCCTCCGGGTCAGACTTAGCATTCAAAGCGTCCTGGGAGTAGCAAATTGCTGCCTCCTCGTCGCCTTGGCGAAATGCAATTCCGGATAACGTACGCGCTAGTCGTGCCACTTTGGGAGCATCATTAACCTGCTGAGCTGCCACCAAAAGCCTGGAATAAAGGATGCGCGCCTGTTCATAGTCTGACTGCTCATAGCGTAAGCGCGCCAATAACTCCTGATATTCTGCCTGATTCGGATAGCGTCGTAGGAGTCCGTCTAAAATTTGCTCTGACTCCGAGAAATTCCCTGCCGCTCGCAAAACAGTGGCCAAATTTGCCTCTACGCTGGGCGCCTTCGGATAGAGATATAAAGACTGTCGCAGTAATAGCTCAGCATCAACAAACTGCGATTTAGAAAATGCCGCCATCGCCTGGCGCGCTAAAGATACCGCATCTAATTCCCGCTGAGTCACAAAACCCGCATCAAGCTCACCTGCCCGGCTTGCTCGACTCGGCATGGCGCAGCCTGCCAAGCAACACAAGACAGAGCCCAAAAGCAATGACTTGAAGCGAGAATCCATCTGTCAGCCTTAAAATTTAAGCCGCTTGAAAATTACTTCTGGAATATGCTTGATAATCAGCATAATTCCCCACCAGAACCAGGGCACATAGGCGATCGAGCGGCGCGCATCTATGGCTCTGACAATACCAGCAGCAGCGTTGGCAGCCGAAGCGAATAAAGGCCCCTTCTTAATGGCAGCGGTCATTGCGGTATCGACAAAGCCCGGCTTAATCGTAATAACGTTCACACCCCTTGGTGCCAGGCGCGCCCGCAAGCCGGACAAAAAGGCACTTAACCCGGCCTTAGAACTTCCGTACACATAATTACTCTGCCGACCCCGATCCCCAGCCACCGAGCTAATTACAGCCAAAGTGCCACCACCCTGGGCTTGCATGACATTTGCCAGATGCGTACACAGGGAGATGGGGCTCAGTAAATTTGTTCGCAACACAGATTCGGTTAGGCGATAGTCAGATTCACACTTCGCTTGCTCTGGAAAAACTCCGTGCGCGATTAGTACTACATCTAACTGCCCAAGAAAGTCCCTTGCTGCCGCAACAAGCGCCGGGTGTTTATCAGTCTCGTCAAGATTGACGACCTGCGCGGCCACGCTCTCAGCGCCACGTGCCTTAAGATCAGATTCTACGGCGGCTAACTTCTCGGAGTTGCGGGCAACCAGAAAAAGGCGACACTTACGTTCCGCATAAAGCTTGGCAACCTCCATGGCCATGCCGGACGTAGCCCCTATGATCAGAACATGCTGCATGTCATTCCCCCTTAAGCGCTAACCCGACGCCAAAAACTTGAAGAAAACGCCGGGTCTATAAACTTACTAAACTCCTGCCAGCAGGGAAAGTAACGCCTGAAGTTGTCAGCCGTCATCCAAGCATCTTTAGCCGGATACATAGCGCCCCCGAATTCACGGGTCATGGCATCCAAGCGCTTCATCATACAGGCCGTCTTTTCCCCATGGTTTGCGAAGTCGAGGCATA
The DNA here is from genome assembly GCA_019694465.1 of Oligoflexia bacterium. Lineage (GTDB taxonomy): Bacteria > Bdellovibrionota_C > UBA2361 > UBA2361 > JAFLCA01 > JAIBBV01. The sequence continues at coordinate 38,594 of JAIBBV010000003.1, read as the reverse complement.
GAGTTACCCCTGGTCGAGGGAATGACATCATTCCTGGCGAAGGTAGATCGCCGAACTCCTTTAGGACGGCAAGGAAAGATCCGTTACCTGAAGCCACGATCTCACGCAACATATCGCTTAAGGCAGTCTTGCCAGCAGTCGGTGGCAACACACATTGAAACTGGAAGAAACCTCGCCTGCCATAAATTCTGTTCCAATCTAATACTGCATCGAGCGGGTAAAAAAACGGCTCATAATGTACAAGCGAACGCACAGACTTTTGGCGCTGCTTATTGTAGTAGCAGGAATTAAAGGCCTGTACTGTCCAGCGATTTAGGGCAAAGCCCGGAGCGTCGACGGGGACAGCTAACTTAAGACGAGAGGCTCTGCACTGCTTAGCGTCAGCTGCGCTGTGATTGCCGCGCATAAAAATGCCCCGCCCAAAGGCAGATCCACTCGATACACAATCCAGCCAAGCTACGGTGTACTCAAAATCCTTCTCTGAGCCACCAGATATCTGAAAGAACTCCTCCAAGTCTGAAAAGCGGACCGACTCCATCTCAATTCCAGCATTCTTGATGGGCTTAAGCTGTATCTCGGCCCAGGTAATCAAGCCTGTCAGGCCCAAGCCCGCTATGCTAGCACGAAAAAGCTCAGTATTTTGCTGCGGCGAACATAACAAACGCTCACCACTGCTGCGCAGTAGTTCAAACGCAAGAACATGTCGACCGAACGTCCCCGAAGTATGGTGGTTCTTGCCATGCACATCATTAGCTATGGCCCCACCTATAGACACAAAGCGTGTACCTGGAGTAACTGGCACAAACCACCCAGCCGGCACGATCACTCTCAGCACTTCATCAATCGTAAGCCCCGCTTCGCAGCGCAAAACGCCGGTCTGGCGATCAAAAGAAATTATACGACTAAGGCCATTTGTTGTTAGCAGTACACCCGCATCATTTAAGCAACAGTCTCCATAGCTACGCCCCTGCCCGTATGGCAAATAGCGCTTGTCGGATTCGAATTTAATTGGCTCGTGTAGCCATTGCACTGGGTGAAGAGTAGAATTTGTTTTGGGGTAACGCCCCCACGACTCACCGTAGCTCATTGGATGGCCGCAATCATAATAAACACAGCCAGTAGTCCGACCACGTAACTGACCTTATCGTGGATTGCAAATACTATCGGATCTTCATGCAGCTTGCCGCGGTGGGCGATTAGCCAAATTCTACTGATCCAATACAGGAGCAAGGGGCAAACAAGCCAAAGCACCTGTGGTCGCGAGTACAAAGCGCTAACATCGTGGCTATTTACATATAGAGCAAGAACTAGGACCGAGAGATACCCAGCTGCTGAGCCGAACTGTCCAATCTGCTCCAGGTCTGAGGCGACATAACCACGCCCCTTAGCCTCCTGCTTATTATGCTGTCGCAATATAAGCAGCTCAGAGTAGCGCTTTACGCAGGCCAAACTCATGAAGAAAAACATAGAGAAGGCTAGCAACCACTCTGACACAGCTACTCCCGCGGCAGCCCCACCTGCAATAATTCGCACAGTGTACAAAGCAGCTAGTGTCAATATATCCACCAAAACAATTTGCTTGAGTCTCAATGAGTACGCCAATGTCACTGCAAAGTAGCCCGCTAGCACAGCTAAGAACTGCGGGGGAATTAGCAGCGCCAGCGCCAGACTAGACAGTAATAGACTGGGCACTGCCACTAGACCAAAGCCGATCGAAAGCACACCGCTAGCGAAAGGCCGATTTCGTTTAGAATGATGGTGGCGATCTGATTCTAAATCCAGCAAATCATTAAGCACGTAAACGCTGGAAGAACAGAAACAAAACGAGAAGAAGCCAACCAAGACATGCGAAAGAGGCAAGGCATCAGCGGCACGATGAGCTAGAATTAGAGGCAAGAAGAGCAACAGATTTTTGACCCACTGATGGACGCGGATTGCCTTCAGCACAGTCTTGGCGACTCGCCGCGGCGGGTTCGGAAACCTGCCCACAATGCGCTGCTCCTCAACCTGTGCGGATGAGTGTCTATTGGCATCACCTACTAACACAGCCCCTTCCGCGCGACGCCAGACTGATAGGTCAGCGCGCGAATCACCGGCATAATCAAAGCCACGCTCTCCAAACTGCTGGGCAAGCGCCTCAGCCTTAGAGGCCGCCTTATTATTGCGGCTCCCATCACTAGCAAGAACGCCGTCAAAAACTCCCACGTGCTCAGCGATCTTAGCAGCGATTAGCTGATCAGAGGCAGTGGATAAGTATATTGGCCGACCTTGGGCACGTTCATTGCGGATAAAAGTCAGCAAATCTTCACGATATGGGAGTAGACTTGGATCAAATTGATAACTACTAGCCAGCTCCCGCTTTAGCCTGGCCCGTCCACGCAACAGCACGAAGGGAAGTGTGAGCAACTTAAGCGGACTAGTCTTTAGTACTCCGAACAAGGACTCAAACAGCATGTCCGTATGGATCAGAGTACCGTCTAAATCCACACACAACGGACGTTGTGAGTGGCTAGTTTTTCGTTCCGAGAATTCGCTCATGTAACTTCGATATTTTCTTATAATTGGGGACGCAAGTTATATTTCAAAATTGCATAAATAGCTCGAAACCCATCACGCCATCCAATCTTCTTACCTTCAGCATACGTCCTGCCGTAATACGAGATCCCCACTTCATAAATACGACAGCCCTTACGCGCAACCTTGGCCGTTATTTCAGGCTCAAAGCCGAATCTATCTTCTTCAATTGTTATGGACTGGATTATCTCACGGCGAAACATTTTGTAGCATGTTTCCATATCTGTGAGATTGATGTTGGTGAACATATTAGACATTAATGTCAGGAACTTATTCCCTACCATGTGCCAGAAGTACACAACGCGATGGGCCTGTGCACCCATGAAGCGCGACCCGAAAACGACATCAGCCCTGCCCTTGCTGATCGGTTCCATCAGCTTTGGATATTCCTGCGGATCATATTCCAGGTCGGCATCCTGAACGACCACAACATCTCCACTGGCCTCGCGAAACCCAGTACGCAAAGCGGCGCCCTTACCCTGATTGACCTGGTGATAAATCACCTTATCAACTTGCTTTTCTATTTCGGCTTGCAAAAGAGCGCGAGTGCCATCAGTTGAGAAATCGTCAACAATAATAATTTCCTTATCTGGCACAGGAGCAGCCTTTACAGCGTTGACTATATTCTGGATGGTCTCCTTCTCGTTATAACAAGGAATTACTATCGTGAGTTTCATGCCTGCCTCGTGATGCGACCCATTATTTTCGACTATCCCCAGACCTGGCAAGCCCAGTCCATGGCTTTTTCACTCGTGGTGGAAAAGCCATTCCAAAGTCTTCATTTAAAAGCGTTAAATTCGGGCTATAATATGGGTCCTTATCGAGGACAGCCCCCCAGCGCTGCTTCATCGTTTCAACTTCCCCTTCAAAGCGCACAAACTTCTCGGGGGTAGTCTCATAGCCGCGGCTGACAGACTCATAATGGTATAACTCAGCATAGGGAGTATAAGTGATTTTATAGCCACGCGAGCGCAGCTTGAGGCACAGATCGACATCGTTAAACGCGACGGCCAGTGTCCCCTCATCAAACCCGCCAACAGTTTCAAAAGCCTCGCGTCTAATCAGCATGCAGGCAGCAGTCACTCCAGATAGATTTTGGGTTAAAATGGCACGGTTCCAATAGCCTGGGTTGTAGCGTTCAATCCCCTTATGGTTATGCCCTGCCACCCCATTAATGCCCATGATTACACCAGCATGCTGCAATAATTCACTGGGGTAAAGTAAGCGCGCACCCACTGCGCCAATGCCTGGGCGTAATAAAAGCGCTAGCATTTCGCGCAGCCAGCCCGGGGTGATGACCTCTAAGTCATTATTTAGAAAAGCCAAAACCTCCCCACGCGCCTGACGCGCCGCCAAGTTGTTTAAACGTGAGTAGTTAAATGGCCGCTCGTCACGCAGCACACGTGCACGACCGGCTTTTTGCAGCTCATCCAGATATTCGAGAGTAGCTTGCTCCTTGCTGCCATTATCAACAATTATAATTTCAAAATTCTTATAATCAGACTTAGCGCTAATGCTCTCCACGCAGCGCCTAAGATAAAGTAGCTGATCGCGAGTGGGAATAATGATACTTACCAACGGGGCCACTTCCGGCAGAGGAAACTCAACGCGCAGATGTGCGATACTCTCCAAAATGCTTACGTGCGCGCCCTGTACACCGATACGTTGCAAATGTTCACTTACACAGCGACGCTGGGCCTCAAGTGCATACGGCTTGAATGAAGCCGAAGCAGCAGTCGACCCCTCAATTAGCCTCCAATGATACAAAACATGTGGAATATGCCTTATACGATCCTCGCCACAGCGCTCGGCCACGCGCCACGCTAGGTCCCAGTCCTGGGCCCCCTCAAAGCCCGCTCGGAAGCCACCCAATTGTCGTAGGAGAGTGCGCCTGTACACGCCTAAGTGGCAGATATAGTTCTGCTGTAAGAAAAGATCTGGGTTCCAGTCACATTTGAAATAGGGATTTAGCCGCTGCCCGAGGACATTCATCTTATCCTCGTCGCTATAGATCATATCAGTCTCTGGGTGTTCATTTAGCAGCTGTACCACCATGTACAAAGCGTGCTCGCTCAATTCATCGTCATGGTCTAGTAGCGCAACGAATTCACCTTTGGCTATTTGAAGTGCAGAGTTGCTAGCCTCTGAGATATGACCGTTCTTCTCTCGATAAACTACTCGAATGCGCGGATTACGCTGTTGAGCTGCACTTAATATCTGCCGCACTTGGGGATCACTTGAAGCATCGTCGGCTATGCAGAGTTCCCAATTTGGATAGAGCTGTCTTTCTACCGACGCAATCGCCTTCTCCAGCCACTGCCCAGGCGTGTTAAACACTGGCATCACGACAGAAATTAAAGGTTTCGACACAAAGCTGTCGCATTGCACTCGGATCGCCTGTCGATCGGCATCTGTTAGCGTGTCGTATTTTTGGACCCACTCCTGATAATCGGGACTATACTCGCGCTGCAGTAATTTAGCACGCAGAGCCATAAGCCCACCTTGGCGAAAAACTTTCCAGGCCTTGACCAGCCGGGCCCGAAAAGCGTGCGGGTTGCTAAAGGCAGCCCGAGCATGCTTAACGAAAATAGCCCAGGCCACCTGGACTTTTCCTAGCTCCTGCACCTCAAATAATTCGACCCGAAATGGTTCCTTGGCTTCGAATGGGTCAAGCCGCAGTTCCTTTACACTGTCGGGAAGTCGCAGTAGAGCTGAGTTGTCTCCGCTCTCAAAAAAATTAAGCAATGCACGCTCGCGCCCGCTAAATCCTTCCGCCGTCTTATAATAAAGGTAAAAACTTAAGCCTCGTGGAGCCAGTCGAGCCCTAACTCGCACCCACCCGCCTGGAACGCCACTGGCGCTGTGCATGAGAATTGTAGGACTAGGCCCAATAACCTTGAATGAGCCGGAGTCCAAATCCATACTGCGTCCGGGAGAAAGCTGAAAGCGTTGACTCCTAAATCGAAACAGCGGAAACAGTTCACGTTTTATATGCGCCGCCTGTCTTAATGGCTCAGTTAAGCGCCATGACTTTGAAGTTTGAATTTGCTGCAGCGCCTGCTCCAAGGCGGCGTTACGTTGACTAAGATCATGCACCTGCTTCAGAAGCCGGTCCATGGCATCCTGCTGATATGCAGAAACCGCCGTGTTTGGGGATAACGGCTGCGCGTCAGACTCAATCTGGCTAGTCGAAGACTTTGGCACGACCAATTCGCTCTACTGCTCCCCTTGCTAGCACTTACGAACCGCTCCCGCGAGACTGATGCCGGCGGGCCCAAGGCCATAAGTATATGAAAAAATTAGGGTTTGATTAAAGCAAGAATACCCCCTGGATGCAAGTTCATGCTAATTACCCTCGTATTAACCAAATTAGCGAAGCCCGATTGTACGTAACGCTTTCCCCCGACTATAATGGCGCACTCCATGAGTTCAGTCAGTCAAACTAGTGCCATATCTTTCGTGCCCGATTTTTTTGTCCAGATGTACGGATATCGGGAGTACCTTAAGCAGTCGGTCCTGCGCGACCTACGCAACAAATACAAGCGCTCATTCCTAGGCTACATTTGGACCATGCTTCACCCGCTGGCCATGATGAGTGTGCTGGCGGTGGTCTTCTCCCATATCATGAGAGTTCCGGTTAAAGACTATGCCGTATTTTTGTTTGCGGGCCTTTTGCCCTGGAACTACTTCAACAGCACAGCCTTGATGTCGCTACACACGATCAGGGCCAATGCGCGGCTATTTAGTCAAATTCCAGTGCCTAAGTATATTTTTATACTCTCGCTAACCTTCTCCAATCTGGCAAATTTGCTTTTTGCCCTGGTGCCATTGCTCATTATTTCAATCGTAATGGGACGCGGAGTCCCGCTAACAGCGCTAGCATTCCCGATCGTGCTGATTCCACTTTTCCTGACGGTGGTTGGGATATCTCTAATCTTGGCAACCAGCAATGTCTTCTTCGATGACACGCTGCACTTGGCAGAAGTCGGCCTAAATATGCTCTACTTCATGTCACCGGTGCTGTTCCATCGCGAGCTACTGCCAGGCTGGATTACCCAATATTTGGTACTAAACCCTTTATTCTGTCAGATCGAATTTGTCCGTAACATTTTTTATGATGGCGTACTACCAGATCCGCAAGTCTTCGCTATTAATCTGTGTGGGGCCGCTTTTGTTCTGTTTCTCGGATTGTTCATATTCAGAAAGTCCGAAGATAAATTCTTGTACTTTTTGTAAGTCGGCTTATGAGGCTAGCAACGCTGCGCAATGAACCTGACTCCGCCCAGCCCAGTGCGGCACAGCCTTTTGCTTTCAAGCTGAGTAATGTCACTGTTGCCTATAGGTCATACCAGGAGCGTCCATCATCCCTGAAAGAGACCGTGATACGCTTCATGCGCACTGGTAAAATGAAGCACTACTCCACCTTCGATGCACTTAACGACGTATCATTAGAAATTAACAAGGGTACAGTACTTGGTATCATTGGCAGCAACGGTAGTGGCAAAAGCACCTTGCTTAAGGTAATGGCGCAAGTATTAAAGCCTACCCAAGGACGTGTGGTGGTAAACGGCTCAGTGTCGTCGCTAATCGAACTAGGGGTAGGTTTTGATCCAGAGCTAAACGCTGTGGAGAATATTTTTCTAAATGGATCACTACATAAGAAGTCAAATGCAGACATTAAGTCGCGGGTTGACCACATTCTAGAGTTTGCCGAACTACATGACTTCGCTCGCACGCCAATAAAATACTTTAGCTCCGGAATGGCAGCCCGCCTTGGCTTCGCCGTGGCAATCGACATCAATCCAGATATCTTGATAGTCGATGAAATTTTAGCCGTCGGAGACGAACGTTTTCAGGCCAAATGCAGCACTGTTTTTCAAAACTTTCTAAAGTCCGGGAAGACTATCATCATAGTCAGCCATGACATGAGCATGCTTGAGCATACAGCTCGGGAGATTGTGCTTCTTTCGCGCGGGAAAATTGTTTTTCGCGGGGATCCGCACCACGCCATCGGCATGTACAGGGACAAGAGTTACGAAACGGCCCTGCAAGGCTAGAAGTGCTCTCCAAAATACTAATGATTAGGTTCGCTTCGTGTTTTGGGGCTGGCAATGCACATGCAACGGGAGCAAGCGCAGAACAAGTGAGTGCAGGGTCCGCACTGTTTTAGACTTTGCAAAAGAAATCTGTTGAATTGCGCAACCAGCTAGTATATACTCGACGTTTCGCCCAAAACACATGGAGACTTACTAATGGCAATTAACACAGCACAAGCTAAGGCTGCACGAGTACAGATTTTCTGTACCTTGTGGGCTCTATCGCTTACGCGCCGTGGCAGCCATGGAAGTTTCCAAATGGCGCCTAGCGACCCAGTAAGCGGTAGTCGCAGCGCACAGCGCGATCTATAGCCCAATAAATACATAGCGCATTCGCATGTCGCACTGACCAGAGCTACCGCTCTGCTCAGATGTAACTGCGCTGCTTTTCTCCTATGCGAGAAAGTGCAGAGGCTGCGCTATTTGTCCTGCACGGTCATTTACAACGAGCGTCAATGCATGCCGCTCTTCAAATGAGTAGAAGAAGCATTATTAATGGACCCACGCATGTGGGCCCATATGCGTGCTCGCCAGTTTGGCAAATCTCGCCTCTGACACCGCGGATCGGAGGTGGAGAGAAACAAATTGGTTGTTTCGACTCCGATTCTTTTTTGAAAAGGAGAAAAGGTTATGAGCACACTAAATGATGTAAAACGCATCATACGTGATGCTCAGCGTCTGGTAGCGCTAACCTGGCGTGAGAAGCGAAATCTGTTGGTCGGCATCGTGCTGGCGACTCTGTGCACATCGACGCTGCCTTTCGTGCAAAGCTACACGATTGGGCGGCTTCTGAATGCACTGGTGTCCAGCTCGCAGGCCGATCGCCACGAAGTCGTCTACACGCTGCTTAGTCTTGCAGTCCTGGCAGGCTCCTGCTACGCGGTAGCGAACATGCTGCAGTTCTTCCTGAAGACTGTTTTGTACAAGGAATTATTCCATGTACTGACAGTCATCATCCTAAGAACAACCGCAAGTCTCGACATCGCTTCGCATGAGAACCCAGAACGGCGCGATTTACTAACAAAGGTTGAGGAGAATGCGATGTGGCGTGCGCCTGAGTTCATGCAGCGACTAACCTACTTGCTGCAAAACTTGGCCGAGGTCAGCATCGCAGCGGTCATCTTCCTATCAGCTGACAAGCGGATTGGAGCGATGATTATTGCAGCGGCTCTGCCACGCCTGTTACTCGATCTGTCATACAACAACAAGCTATGGCAGGTCGAAACAGGAGCAGCAGAGACGCGCCGTAAGTTCTGGCACGCGCGCTGGTTTTTGGTGGCGATTGAAGCGCTACCTGAAATCAAGCTCTTCCAGAACGTCCCCTTCTTTGTCGGTCGAGTCGACGAGCATCTAGGCACCATCAAGCGTCGCGAGCTAGCAGTCGAACGCGTTAACGCAATTGGTCAGCTGCTGATTCTGTTAGTCTCAGAATCAGTGGCGGCCTTCGCGCTATACGCTTTCGTGCGTCGCACGCTGGAAGGAACACTAGACGTGGGAGGACTCGCATTCTTGATTGCAAGCTGCGGGACCTTCCGCTCATCGCTACAGTCGTTGTCGCAAAACGTCGGCAGCCAGTTTCGGGATGGAAAGTTCGTCCGTGACATGTTCGAAGCTTTCGACCTGAAACCACTACTGCCGACAACGCATTCTAGCGGTCGACGCCTTGCTGGGCAAATTGAAGAAATCCGCTTCGACGGAGTGTGGTTTGCCTACCCGGGTACCCAACGCTGGATCCTCAAGGACTTCAACCTTTGCATAAAAGGTGGAAGTACAGTCGGGATTGTGGCGGAAAACGGCTCGGGTAAGTCGACCCTCGCTAAGCTTTTGTGCCGGATGTACGATCCGACGCGTGGAAGAATCCTCGTAAATGGGGTGGACATCCGCGAGTTCGATCTGGACTACTGGCAATCAAAGCTGGGGGTAGTTAAACAGGACTTCCTGCACTACCAACACCTCGACGTTGAGTCGGCGATTCGACTCGGAAGAGTCGGCTCGTGCCCGGACAATATCGAGGCTGTGCACTTCGCTGCGCAAGCAGCTGAAGCGCATGCCTTCATCGAGGGCTTACCGCAAGGCTACGGCACTACGCTGGGCAGCTCATTTAAGGGTGGCGTCGAGTTGAGTGGAGGGCAGTACCAACGCCTAGCGTTGGCACGTGTATTCTTCCGTCAACCCGAGATTGCAATCCTGGATGAGCCCACATCGGCAGTTGACTCGGATGCAGAAGCTAGAATTTACCAAAAGATTCTAAGCTCACTTCCGGGTTGCATCAAGATTGTCATCTCGCACCGCTACTACACTCTGAGAAAAGCAGATCGCATCTGCCTGCTCCAGAATGGTAGCATTGTCGAGTATGGCGACCACGAAGAGCTGATGCGTCTGGGAGGACTGTATGCGGAACGCTACACCGCTCAGGCAGCTGAGTATCACTAAAAAAAGATGAGTTCGCTCATCGGCGTCAGGCGGCCAGCTCGGCCATGTCGCGACGCGAGTTTTTTGGGGGAAGGAGCATTAAACATGCTCCTTCCCCGTTTTTCTCCCCTTCGATCCAATTCCTAGTAACTAAGAAGGTATGCTTACAATTTGTGTGGTCTGCGCTTAAATCCGCTCGGGTCCAATACTCACTTAGCGCCAGTCACAAAAATGCATTAGACATACTTAACGGGCTCGTATCGCGAGCAAAGCGAAGCAATACGCTTCACTTTATTACCCACTATTACTTAAGACTCGTTCATTTAGCGTACAGCACGCACAACAGCACATAGAGGCAAAAGTGCCCCAAACGTGCACACTATTACAGCTCCTGTCGGTAGGTCCGCCAAGTATGAAAGCCCCAGACCAACACAGGTAGTTAGAAATCCAAGCCCCCAACCGATCCCGAGTCGACCAAGCACAGTGCTAGCGAGCAACTTGCCGCATATGGCAGGAACAATTAGGAATGTAAAAACTAGCAGCACCCCAGCGACCTCCACTGAACTTGTTACTACCAGGGCAAAACTGGCATAAAAAATGAAGTCCCAAATCCAAACTGGCTTGCCAGAAATGACACCAATCTCATGCTGAAGCGATACCTGCAAAATTGGCCTGCGAAACTTCCAATGCAATAAAGCTATAAGGCCATACATAGCTAGGAGGTGGCGAATTTCCGCCCAATCAATAAAGAGTAAATGTCCCACCAAAAGTGACTTTAATTCTTCGCCCCCTTCTGGTGAGCGGCTTAATACAAGGACAGCCGCAGCTGCTGCTACAGCATAAACCACCCCAATTATAGATTCTTGCGGTACCACAGGCTTTTTAAAGCGGGTAGCAGCGAATAAGGCTGCTCCAAAGATTGCGAAGCTGAGTGATGCAAAATAGCTTCCAGATGAATGCAGAGGAGAGCCCCACAAGTACCCTACTGTTGCTCCCAGTGCAGCGAGTTGCGCGAGCGCGAGGTCCACAAAGATGACCTCGCGCTCTAGTACATGGAAGCCCAAATACGAATGTATTGCAGTAAGCAGAATGCAAGCCAAAAAAGGCTTGCTCATTATCTCAATGAACTCGACTGTCACTTAGCCCATCCACAATTGTTCTAATGTTGTAATCAAGCATCGCACCATAGCTTCCACACTCAGAACGCTCACCGACATTCTGACACAAAAAGGCAACCTGCGCTCCCGTATCGTTCGACAAACTCATAATCGCATCTTGATCATAGTATGATGCCTGAACCAAAAGCCGAACCTCTCTTGTTCGAATGTAATCACGCAACTCGCCAAGAAATTGTGGGCTAGGAGGTATGCCTGGCTTTGGTTCGATAAACCTCTCCGATCTTATACCAAGGTAATCTAGCAAGTAGGGCCACTCGTCGTGATAAGCGATTACCTCTTTAGAGCGCAGGCCTGACGATAACTCCTGCCAACCTGTCATAAGTTGTTGCAGATTAGCTAAAAATTTACCTTCTCCAGTCTTGAAGGATGTAACGTGCTGGGGATCGAGCCCCGCTAGTTTTGCACCAATGGCACGCGCGATTGCCAACCCATTTTGAGGCGAGAGCCAATAGTGCGGATTTCCAAACATATGGATATCGCCCTGACTTCTTGATATCGGAGCATGAGGCACATTTAAAATTGTAACAAACTCTGATAGATCAAGCGCTCGCTCGGCGCCACTCCGCAAATCAGCACGCGCACTGGCATCAACTAGTGGTTGCCGCCATGCTTCCAAGTCAAGCCCCGCATGAATGAACAAGTCACAACGCTTGAGGCGCAAAACATCACTTGGCTTAGCCTCAATGAAATGAGGATTAAAGCGTGGACTTGCAACCGCAGATACCTCCACCAGCTCCCCACCGATTTCCTTCGCAATAGAGGCGAATGTAGGCATAGTTGTGACAATCTTAAGCGGCTCAGCAGATACCGATATCGAGACAAGGACTAAAAATAGTGTACTAGCTATAATTTTCATATGTGCTCCTGAGGGCAGCGGTCGTTGCTACTAGCAGACTAAAACAAGCCTTAAGCCAATAAGCTACCTGTCAACAACAACGTCAGCCTCCTCTAAAAGTTAATCCAAGGCGTGTTTGTGATTGCCAATGGCGAAAGTTGCCTGCAGGAAGAAGAGGTTATCATGTCCTGCCTCTGCAAAATTGACGCGCTCATACTGGAAACGCCAACGTGAGAATTCAGTCTGGAAGAACGTTAAATATGCACTCCAAGCATTCTCTCCATTTCGCATCGCATCTGCCCGAACCACTACCGGAACTAGATAGTCGCCTCGCATTCCCATCGACCAACGATCTAGGAAGCGATAATCTACCAATGCGTAGGCACCCCAAGGATGCAACGACTGGCCAGTGTCTTCCGAAATAGTCTCGAGTGGCCTGCGATCTTGGAACAGGGCTTCCGCCTCAAACCTCAGCCTACTAATTGGGCCGAAATGGTGACTATAGGCTGTATCTACTCCGAGGGCAGTCACTTCCCAAGCTGAATCAGCATCGCTAGATCCCTTGAGTAAAGTACCTGCTAGCTCAAGGTCGCTAATATCAGAAATCTCCCAGGCGTTACGTAGGCGCCCATAAAAACTAGGATTACGACCAGTAGCCGCGAGCAGACTACCTTCCTCGCCTACGCCCCCATCCATCACTCCCAGCGTCACTTCATGAGTAACACTTTCCCAAGGTAGCGGCAGAAAATTGGAAAACTCTATCCCCGTTTTCGACATGCCCTCGGGGCCAAAGTAACTTTGGATTAAGCGCGGCTCATCCACGGTAGACAATGAGTCTCGGTGGCGTGGATTCACTCTGCCAATCTTTGGACGAAACTTTCCCAAGCGCGCCTTGAATCCGGCTGGCAGTCCCATGGTCGTTACGTAGGCCTCCTCCAGACTCACTTCTTCCGCATCGCTTAACGAAATAACGGCATCGAGCCGGGCGTAAGGATCAACATCATGCCCGAGTACCAGTTCAACCTCACGTGCAGATAGGCGATCATTTCCCTCAACATCTTCAGTGCTTTGAGTCGATGTGCCAACAAAATCTGCGACAAGCCCAATATCCGGGGTTAGTGAGCTGCCCATAAGACTAGCACGTTGTCCTTGTCCTGATGGCGAACCTACATAGGCCGGTGGGCCCCCCTGGCTACAAGCCAGATCACCTGAGACGCAAGAAGGCGAACTCAGGTCATGAGACTTTCCAGGCACTAGCAAGTTTCTGCCAGCGCTATTAACTAGTGGAAACACCCCGCGAGCTTGACTAGCCTGCTCATTCTGGATGTTTTTGTGGATCGCCTTTAGTTCCCCATTTTCCAATTCTAGCACTGAGATACGCTGGCTCTGTTTGGAAATAACCGTCTTTAGTTCTAATATAGCGGCTTGCATTGATTTCAGTTGAGCTGCTACCTCCGAAGAACTCAGTTCATTGGTTTCTGCTGCAGCAACGCTGCTAATTAGTAGCGACAGAGCTACCGCAGTTAGCTTCATATTCATAAAAATAATTTAGTCTTGATAAATATAATGTGACTTTACGCCGTGAGTAGATCCCCTAGATCAGATAACACTCACAAGGCTAAGCAATAGGACCTATCTACGGGACCTGAATAACACGTGACCAAAGGAACTAAAGAGAGCACATGGGAGGCGCTCGGCCTAGTAGCTCACGTGGAATAGAGCTTGGTTGAATCGAGCTGATCGATCGAAAACCGATTGATGGGCGAATGAGGTTCTCTTCAAGCTGCGTGCAATTCTTAGCTACTTCAGGCAAAGCAGAGGCTTGAATCGTGGCACATAGAGAACAGGTAGCCTTTAATGACCTCTCGATTCCCTGCTCAACATGAAGATGAGGGAGCATGAGGACTAGCATACAGCCTAAGGCGAGGGCTCGCAGGCTCTCCATGCGCCGAAGTCCTGAGCTGAGTATCCTTAAAAAGCTCTGCATGTCCAATCGGTATATAAACGCGATCCTTACCTTACAACATTCCACGGCTTGCCAGTCAATCGTGGTCTAATATCACGCTCGTAAGCTAGCAAAGCAGCACCTATAACTTGATGCATATCCAAGTACTTATATGTAGCAAGACGCCCGCCAAAGATTACATTGGACTGGGACTTCATTTCCTCGCGATAGCGTTCGAACATCTGCTTATCCTGGTCGGTATTAATTGGATAGTATGGCTCCTCGCCGCGCTTGGCGAAGCGCGAAAACTCACGAAAAATAACACTGCCTGTTTCGCTATGCTTACGCTCAGGATGGTAATGACGAAATTCATGTATACGCGTATAAGGAACTGCGCGTTCCGCGTAGTTCATTACCGATGTTCCTTGATAGTCGGCGACTGGAACTGTCTCGCGCTCGAAGTCCAGAGTGCGCCAGCCCAGGTGACCATGCTTATAGTCAAAAAAACGATCAATAGGTCCTGTGTAAATAATTAAGCAGTCTGCTGGTAGTTGCGAGCGCACCTGAAAAAAATCTATCCCTTTGACCACCCGAATCTTGTCGCTCGCAAGCATTCGCTCAAATATCTTGAAGTACCCATCTAACGGCATGCCTTCATATGGGTCATCAAAGTAACGATCGTTAAAATCGAAGCGCACCGGCAAACGCGTAATAATAGAGGGTGGAAGCTTGCTAAGTTCAGTTTCCCACTGCTTTTCACTGTAACCCTTGATAAAGGCCTCGTACAAAGGCCTGCCAATCAGAGAAACGGCTTTTTGCTCTAAGTTAGCCGGATTGGGAATCGCATCGCGTTCAATTTCTTTGCGTAGAAACTCGCGTGCCTCGCTCGGCTTTAAGTTTAGCCCATAATAATTATTAATTGTGGCCAAATTAATCGGCATTGAATAGACCTTGCCCTTGAAGGTGGTCCACACGCGGTGTCTGTAACTATTGAAACCCGAAAAGCGGTTTATGTAATCCCATACCTCTTTATTGTTAGTATGAAAAATATGCGAGCCATATTTATGGACCTCAATACCGGTAGCAGAATCAATTTCTGAGAAACTATTACCACCGATATGCTCGCGCTTTTCTAGCACCAGCACCGATTCGCCTAAATCATTAGCTATGCGCTCAGAGACTACAGCACCAAAATAGCCGCTCCCCACTACGCAAAATTTGAGCCCCTTCAGATTACCTAGCGGCGCACTTACCATAACATCCACGCACTACGCGGCCTTGTGCCGCGCCTTGATCTTATCAAACGTCTTAAAAGCTTCCTCAATAACTTGATCTGTATTGTAATAACGATAGGTAGCTAATCGCCCGACAAAGTAGACTGAGCGGCTACGCTCTTCTTCCTGCGCTAACTGCCAATATCGCTGAAATAGCTGTTCGTTAGGCTTGGCTGGCACAGGATAATACGGATCGCCTTCAGCCCGCGAATATTCATAGCTAATAACAGTATTTGGGCAGTCTTGATGAGTGACATGCTTAATTTCAACCGTGCGTGTGTACAAATAATCGTTGGGATAGTTTATCTGTACACAAGGCTGACGGAATTTCTCGTTATAACCTACAAAGTCAAAGTGCAAGCTGCGCCAAGGTAGCTTGCCAAATCGAAACCCAAAATATTCATCAATTGGGCCGGTAAAAACTGTGGCGAATTTCGGCTGAATCGAGCGTGAGATTTCCAAGAAATTTGAATTCAACAGGACCTTCACACGTGGGACATCCAGCATTCGTCTAAACAGTTCTGTAAACCCAAGCTTTGGAGTCAGCTGGTGTTTGTGATCAACGTAGCGACAATCCCTATTATAACGGATGGGGATACGACCACAGACGGAAGGATCTAACTCGCTCGGCGAAACACCCCACTGTTTCTCGGTATAGCCTTTATAGAATGCTTCATACATCTCTCTTCCAACCCGACTGAGTACAAACTCTTCGGAGTTTTGCGGCGTTTCAATTTTTATGGCCTTCTCACGAAGAAAGGCTTCAGCCTCCTCAGCGCTAAAAGAACGTTTAAAGAACTGCTCAAGCGTCAGCAGATTAATCGGGAATGGGAAGAGTTCGCCGCGCGTACAGCTCTTAACTATATAGTTTCCAGGCACCCAGTCCGTGAAACGACTAAGATAACTAAGTAGCTCCTCGTTATTGGTTCGGAAGTAATGGGGACCATAGCGATGGATCATGACTCCGCTTTGATGGAACTCATCAAAACAATTACCAGCTACGTGATGGCGCTTTTCAACTACAAGCACCTTCCAACCAAGTTCTTCTGCAGCACGGTTGGCGATAACACTGCCAACTGGCCCTGCTCCACAGATTAGTAAATCGTAGTCTTCCATAACGCTTGCGACAAAATCTCCAGTTCTATAGCATGCTTATCAGGCAAAGACCAATAACGATTCTGATTCAGAATCAATGACAATGTTAGGGCACAGTGAGGCACTTGGGAGCTAAGCCGCAAGCAGGACTAAGTTGAAGATTGCTTGGCTGCACTTGCCCCTATTGCAGGCGATATATCGCTTATCGTAGTAGGCTGCGTCTTGTTACGGATTCCTGCACAATAAACAATTGCGGTAAGTATATTGTTCACGATAGGCAAGCTTAGGTGAGTATTAATTTCGAAAAAGTCTGGATTATTGTACCTGCCTACCGGGAGGCCTCAGTTATTGGCGCTGTCTTGGATAGCCTTGCCGCAACTAAGTATCAGATCGTGGTGGTTGATGACTGCTCGCCAGATACTACTGCCGAGATCGCTGAACGCTCCAGAGCTCATGTTTGCCGCCATTGCATAAATCTTGGGCAAGGCGCGGCCATTCAAACTGGCATCGATTATGCCCTCAGCAACGGAGCTGAAGCTCTGGTCACATTTGATGCAGATGGCCAACATTCTGCGGCCGACATACCAGCTCTGTTAGAAGGGCTAGATAAACATAAGGCTGATGTTGCACTTGGTTCTCGTTTTACTACCGGAGGCGCAGCTCACAATATGGGCGGGGCTCGGCGCACTTTGCTAAAACTTGCCACATTAATGACACGACTAAGCACGGGACTGAATATTAGTGACACGCATAATGGATTGCGTGCTTTACGTGCAGAAGCAGCACGAAAAATTCGAATCACCCAAAACCGCATGGCGCACGCTAGTGAGATTCTTTCACTTGTTGCGCAGCACAAATTGAAATTTGTGGAAGTGCCAGTGCATATCAGCTATACCGATTACTCGACGAGCAAGGGGCAACGGGCAAGCAACTCATTCAATATCATATGGGATTCAATTACCGGGATGCTTAGGCGATGAAACTTATTCAACCAGCCCTGCTAATCATCTCGATGTTAGCGCTGCTAGCCTACTTGCGCTTCTTCCGCTCCGTATTAGTGGATCGATTACTAGCTCTATTTATCTTTGCACTGCAAGTGCTTGCGATTACTTTCCCCGAAGCTACCAATCGCTTCGCTCAGTCATTTGGAGTTGGACGCGGCGCAGATCTATTGTTTTACCTATTCGCAAGCGGCTCGGTCTTTGTATATGTGCTGTTGTACGGGAAACTGCTCTCAACCGAAGCAAAGGTCACGCAGATCGCGCGTACTTTAGCTATCCGCGACGCACGTAAGGGAAACTAAGGAAGAGTAGTCGTATAAGCGGGATTCTGTGGCGCCCCTTCGAAAAGGGACGTCCGCGATCATTCATCTAGGCGCTGTGTTGCCACAGCGCTCAAGCGAGGCTACCCGAAAACAAGGCGCGGGCAGCGCCCTGCCCTGAGCAAGCTCAGGGCCAGCTTTCATATTTGCTCTTGCTTCGGCCGGGGTTTACCAAGCCAGCGAGTTACCCCTCTGCTGGTGGGCTCTTACCCCACCTTTTCACTTTAACCACCACAGCGGAAACCCGCTGCAGTTCGGTTACCTTCTTCTCTGTGGCACTTTCCTCCGGTCACCCGGAGCTGCCGTTAACAGCCGACCTGCCCTAAAAAGTCCCGACTTTCCTCCCCCGCAATTTGTGCTGGGCTTGCGCCCACATGTCATTACGGCGGCGATCGCGCGAACTACTCTTCCTTACTGCCCCTCCTGCCGGTAAGCACAGGTGGAAGTTCCATTATACAGAGATTCTATAGACTGGCCAAGCAGGCCCTATTTGGGCTTTGCCGCATCAGGCGACAGGTAAAGAATGCGCCCGCAGCCAGGGCAGCGCTGTAAAGCTAAGCCCTTGGCAACTTGCACCACCAATTGAGGGCCAATCTGCATAAAGCATCCGGTGCAAGAGTTGTTGCTGACCATAGCGATGGCGCTCCCGGGGTGCTTATCTCTGACCTTGTTGTAGGTAGTAATACTTGCAGCGTCTAGTTGTGGCACCAAGCTCTCCCGCTCAGCTTTGTATTCGCGTTCGCGAGTTTCCAAATCCGACAAATCTGTCTTAGCCTTTTCCTCAAGCTGGCTTAGGGTTGTTTGCGCCTTCTGCAAGGCATCACTTAGCGCAGCAACTTCCTTTTCTAACACTTCAGCTTCAGAGATCATTTTAATCAACCCTTCTTCTCGCGAATTGAGCTCTCGGTTAATGTGCTCAATCTCACGCTCGGCTGCCTGCTGAAGCTTGTAGGTACCGAGAGTTTTTAGTGCCTTGCGGCGCTCGGTGAGGCGCTGGCGTTCTTCGCCTAGGTTCTTCTCCTCCTGCTTACACAAAGAACGCCTATCTTCAAATTGCTTCAGCTTGGCCTGATAGGAAGCTTGAGCTTTATTGCGCTCTTGTACGCGAGCCTTGACCTCGGAGTCCCAGCGCTTTCGCTCAGAGACGATATGGGCCAGGGAGCCATCGAGCTTAGATAGAGCGAGGAGATTGTTTATTAGGGTAAGATTAATCTCACTCATGGGCAGCCTCCCCTGGCATTTTTTAGTGTTAAAGCACAATAGCCTGTAGCTAAGGAAACTAGCAACGGCAAGCTGGCTAGGAGGCGTGAAATAGCAATAAAATTAGAGATTAGGCCGGGGGCCAAGAATATGGCCGCGCCCCTTTGACAGCTTGGCCAAGAATTCGGATATTGCTGCCTGCTAGATGTGACCCTATAGCTCAGTTGGTTAGAGCAGCCGGGTAGTGCTATCCCTCCGGGGGTTGTTCGTGAGCATAGCTCACGAACAAGTGAGCCGGCTCCTGTAACGAACTTTGGCGCAAGCCATAAGTTTAGAAATGTAATGTGGCCCTATAGCTCAGTTGGTTAGAGCAGCCGGCTCATAACCGGTAGGTCCCTGGTTCAAGTCCAGGTGGGGCCATACATTTGAACGAAGTGAGAATGGATGGACACATCCAGGACTTGAACCGCGAGCGCCTACGCGCGAGCAAAGCCAACTCGGCAAGTCCAGGTGGGGCCATACATTTGAATGAAGTGAGAATGGATGGACACAGCGCTGGAGAATTTCCAGTCTCCGTGGCCTCTGTGCTCTCTGTGGTTTAAATCAAAGTTAATTCTCAGCCAGTCAGTGAATTAATTAACCACAGAGCTCTCAGAGAACACAGAGAAAGATGAAGCCATACATTTGAACGAAGCGAAAGCCTATGGGCGCAGCGCTGGAGAATTCCCATTCTTTGTGGCTTCCGTGCTCTCTGTGGTTTGGATCAAAGTTACCTAATAGTCAGTTCTATAAATTGATCACCGAAGCCTCGGGGAAGCCCTAAAATAGCCCAGCCATACATTTTTGATTGTAGTGAGGTAGTTGTGGGATTTACATGTGGAATAATTGGCTTACCAAACGTCGGCAAGTCCACCATTTTTAACGCCCTCACGTCGGCCAAAGCCGCTGCTGCCAACTTCCCTTTTTGCACCATTGAGCCTAACACTGGGGCCGTGCCTGTGCCCGATCCGCGTCTAGATGTATTAGCCAAGCTCGCTAAGTCTGAAAAGATCATTCCGACCCAAATTACCTTTGTTGACATTGCTGGTCTCATTCGTGGTGCTTCTAAGGGTGAAGGCCTAGGCAATCAATTCTTGGGGCACATTCGAAGTGTCGATGCTGTTGCGCATGTCGTGCGTTGTTTTGACGACAGCAACATAATTCACGTTGACGGCAAAGTGGACCCGATTCGTGACATTGAGACCATCGATATTGAGTTAACTTTGTCCGACCTTGATTCGACGCAAAAGATGCTAAGCAAGGTTGAGAAGACTGCCAAGTCTGGCGACAAGGAAGCCAAGGCGCAGTTCGCCGTGCTTCAGGAGCTAGAGGCTCATCTATCGAAGGGGCAACCCGCGAGGACTTTCCAATCTAAGGCCTCGCCCGAGCTAGTTTCAGCTGTAACCTCCAATCTTCTAACTGCCAAGCCCACCCTATTTGTTGCAAATGTCCAAGAGGCTGATGTTACGACGACTCCGGACCCAGCCGGAGAGCGCTATGTAGACCAGGTAGCTCGTCTGGCTCATGAGCGAGGATCCAAAGTGGTAGTAATTTCCGGTAAAGTTGAGTCAGAAATTGCTGAGTTGGCACCCGAAGAGCGTAAGGAATACATGCAAGCTATCGGGGTAGAGATGTCCGGCTTGGATCGCCTAACTATCGCGGGCTACAAGCTTCTAGAGCTGATTACATTTTTCACTGTTGGCCCTAAAGAGACACATGCCTGGACCATCAAAAATGGCACACTGTGTCCGCAAGCAGCCGGAAAAATTCACACAGATTTCGAGCGTGGCTTTATTCGTGCTGAGGTCATTTCGTACGAAGACTATATTAACTTTGGCGGAGAATTAGGCGCCAAGGAGAAGGGTCGCTTGCGTGTTGAGGGCAAGGAATATCTTATGCGTGATGGCGACATCGTGCACTTTAGATTCAACGTGTAGCGCAGTTTAAGACTTTTGGTTGCTCAATTTCAGCATCAAGCTGCCAGTCGGCATGGCTCAGTTGATACGGCTAATATTTTGGGGGTTCCTAATCCCCACTGTGTAAATCCAAGTTGAATTTGGTAGGTTTTTTCAAAAGTCACCGCGCCCGTGACTGTCTGACCATTCACTTCAGGGAGTTGTAGCAAAACAAAAGCAATCTGATGTGGCCTACCAGCATTTCCTATTTGCAACCAGCTTAGGCCAAAATCTATAAACCTGCCTGGGCTAGCATCTAGCTCTACACCAGTTCTAGTTTGCACCCCAACATCACCCGCAAAATGACTGGTGGCGGCGGCAGCAGCTAGCTGCATAGCAAAAAGCGAAGTGCACTCGGAAGGTATATTCTGAACTGGAGACAAGTAGCCTCTTTCGCGCCGTGGTTGCACCAAATTTTCCAAAGCGCGTGCCCGGTCTAACGTTTCGATCTTGGCATCAGTACTTAGCACCAAGTGCAGCCCATTTAAGGCTTGGGTGCCTTCAGGCGGAGCTAGCGAAAACTCACCAACAATTCCGACTGAGGTTCTGAATCGCTCAATTTCAGCCCAACGCAGCGATGACAGTGAAGCAAGGCCTAACTGATCGCTAAGCCCAAGTCCGACCGGGACTACCAGATCTCCGGAATGAACGTTGGAAGCCATGCCAAGCACAACAGCGACTGGCTTATTCCTAGGAACAACTCCCTCCGCAGCAGAAACGCTAGATACTGAAGTTCTATGATGTTCCACACCTAACGCGCGCCTGATGGCACTGCACATAGCGTTCCAATAACCCAATGACCCCGGCTGCATATCGGTTCTGCCGGACAGGCGCGTCAGGTATTCTGCAAATGGCTCGTCCAAGTTTTCGCGCAAAGAAGCCAAAGCTGCAAGACGGGCCTCTTCCTCAGCAGCTTTTCGTGCCAAAACTTCTGGGCGCTCGGGAGTTGGAGAAGAATCTCCTGGATCTGGAGATTCTGGTGTTAATGGCATTCCATTCATACAGCACAGCAAAATCTTGCCGTCATTATACAACCTGCAGCTAAGTGAACCAATACTCAACGCAACACCTTGCCGCAGGAATCGATTAATTAGTGTGAAACGCTGAAACAAGGGCCCGTGGACGCATAAATTTAGGTCTGCGGCTAAGTTTTTTTAGGAGAAACAAATGCTTATCGATTCGACCTTCAATCAAGGCCTGAGCCAGTTAGGACTGCAAAATGGCGGCATAGTGTCTAACCCCAAACAGCCGCCATTGGCGATGCCTGCTCCTTTAACCATGCTACCGAATAGTAATGGAATCGCTGACTTTTTTGCTGGCCGCCCCCAAGAGCGCGTGTCATTAACTGCCCGCCAGCTAGCGACCCTAATTAGCGACGCCATCAGCCGCACGGTACAGACTCTGGTTAGTACAATTATGGAGAAAATGGGGGCTTTGATACAAAGCCTGCGCGGGTCAGGCCCTGTGGGCGATACGAATGGGACGGCTGGTACTGGACAGGTTGGCTACCAAGAACCTGCTACGACCGACGAGACCCAAGTTGGAGAAGAAACATCAGGTGTGGATGATGGCTCTGCAACTACGGAGGACACTAAAGACACGCAAGGTAGCGTGCTTGATCAAGTAAAAGAGGTCTTCTCGCAGATTAAGGATGCATTTCTAGATCCAAAGTCAGGCGTACTTGCTACCATCACTGGGGCGCTTGGAACCCTGATTGGAGGCAAGGGGGTGAAGTCCTTAACCAAGGTTATTAAGGGCGCGGTCAAGATGTTCAAAAAGATCATTAAAGATCCCTCTGCACTACTTAAAACCGGTAAAAAGCTCTGGAACAAAGCCAAGAAGCTCTTTGGTAAATTGTTCTAACAGTTGGACCTATATAGGCCAGCAGCTTAGGCCGCTGGCCTACCCTTGCCCCCACATTGACAGCCCCTGCTCAAAAAGTTAGTTTTTTCAGGCTATTTTTGGGTTTTCTAGGGGCCGATAGCTCAGTAGGTAGAGCAACTGGCTTTTAACCAGTGGGTCGGCGGTTCGAATCCGCCTCGGCTCAAACCCCTCCCATCCCCTATTCAAGCCATTTATGGCTAATTCACCTGGCCGAGTTCAGCCCCTCATAAGCGCCTGCATTGAAGACATTGCTATATCCAAGCTTTATTAGCTCGTCACGGGCTAGCCCAGCCCGCCTTCCACTATGACAGTAGAGCACTATCTCCCGGCCCTTATTTTCTCCGATCTGCTTTAGGCTTGCGGATATCTCGGTATGCGGAATATTAAGGGCTCCCTCAATGTGGCCAGAATTAAATTCATCGGCGCTGCGTACGTCAACCAGTAAGGCACCTGCCTTTATTTTGCTCCAGGCTTGACTTGCTGAGATTCTGTCATCTGCCGAGGCTGCTCCAATAAAAAAGCAGGCAACAAGCAAAAAGGCAAAAGCGACTATAAGGCTTCTTTTCATCTAACAGTTCCTCCCAATTAACTAAGCACCGGTGACAAAACTTAACTTAATGAGCGCGTAATACGAACAAAGCAATCTGCCCCAGCTTGTTAAGCATTCTGAGTGCCTATTTCCGATGACCAAGCAAGCTTAGCACTGGGCGCCCCCTACCACCATTATTGCCTTAACTTGCCACATTAAAGGGCCTGGCGTAGGCTGCCTACTAATGAAACTTAAGGGCTTTATTAAACTTATACTAAGCGTCGTTATGCTGGCGCTGGTGCTCAGGCTGGTAGAGCTTAAGAACCTGCATGATGTGATCTTCCGTATTCCAGCCAGCACAGCTGTAGCCGTGTTGATTGGCTACATACTGGGTCAGGTATTAAGCGCTCTTAAATGGTGGACAATCTGCAGAAAAGCGGGAATTGAGTCTAATTTTCTAACTGCCCTGAAGGCCTACTTTATCGGCATGTTTGTAAACTGCTTTGGCTTTGGAACTGTTGGGGGTGATGTAGCGCGCGCACTGCTACTTAACGATCGCAAGTCTGCTCGTGCAACATCGCTGGCGTCAGTCGTAGCCGACCGAGCGCACGGCTTGGCAGTTCTGGCCTGTATCGGCTCCTGTGCTATCGGCTGGTGGGGACGATCAGCGCTAGAGCCAAGTCTGGTGTATTTGCTTTATTCTCTACCTATCCTGGTGGTCCTTGGCTGGGCTCTGGCGCCCACAATTCTTACCCGCTTAGTTCCCGAGGGGACTAAGTTTGGAACGCTAGTTAGAGATGTAGTTCGTGTGTTCCCGCGTGACCTAACTACCGTAAGCATAATTACAGTAATGTCGATCCTGTTCCATCTTTTGCAAATCGGATTGCATGCGGTGATTGTTAATGGTGTAGGAGCAGATATTCCGTGGAGCACACTGCTAACTGTCATTCCCTTTGTTAATATTTTAGCAACGCTCCCAATTAGCTGGAATGGATTGGGCGTTCGTGAAAATGCCTATAAGTTTATGCTGGTGCCTGCTTTTCTATCCCCAGAGCAAGCAGTGGCCTTAGGAGCTATCTGGCTACTGGCTGTAGTAATCGCATCGGGCGTAGGGGGAATAGTATCGGTTCTAACTAAAGATATCGAAGTAGTTGAGAATGCGGAAAATACTGATACCGTGACGCCGTAGTGCTACAGATGAGCGAAAAGCAAGCGCTCACAAGCTGAAATTGGATGATTAGCGCAACCTAAACTTAGAACCAAATCTCTTTGTATAGATCTGGATTATCTAGGCACTTCCCTGCGCCTTCTACCACGCAGGCCAATGGATCAGCAGCCACTTTTACCTGAATATTCAATTCTTCAGCGATATGCCGATCGAGTCCTTTAAGGAGCGCTCCTCCACCGGCCAAAGACAGACCACTTGAAATGATATCACCTGAAAGTTCGGGAGGGGTATTCTCTAGAGTTTGGCGAATAGCTGCAGTGATTGTCTGTACAACTTCACTAATCGCCTCACGAATCTCTTCACCTGTAACTACCAACGAACTTGGGGCGCCGCTGGTCAAGCTACGGCCACGCACTTCCATCTCCTGCCTATCATAATCTGGATGAGCGCTACCAATGGTACACTTAATAAGTTCAGCCGTGGCCTCTCCGATCAGCAAATGATGCCTACGGCGTAAATAATTAATAATTGCTTCATCCATGGCATCGCCGCCCTGCCGCACAGAGACGGAATAGACAATATCCTTCAAACTAATCACGGCGATGTCGGTTGTGCCGCCACCAATATCTACAATCAAGCTGGCCGAAGCCTCAGTCACAGGCAGATTACAGCCAATCGCAGAAGCCATAGCCTCGTCGATTAACTTTACGTCACGTGCCTCACCTTCAATTGAATCGCGGATGGCGCGCTTCTCAACTTCTGTAATTCCGCTTGGAACGCCTACCAGAACTCGTGGCTTAAACAGCGCTTTCGACTTACGACGAGCCTTGTGCAGGAAATGAGATAGCATCATTCCAGCCACTTCAAAGTCGGCGATCACACCCGTGCGCACGGGGCGGATTACCTTAACTCCCTCTGGGGTACGACCTAGCATAGATTTAGCTTCAGCCCCAAAGGCGACTGGAGTTTTGCGCTGGCCATCAAAGCGTAGCGCTACAATTGACGGTTCATTCAATACGATTCCGCGTCCCTGCTCATAAATAAGCGTGTTAGCGGTACCCAGATCTATGGCGATATCACGTGCAACGAGACGAAACATGTCTAAAAACCAAGAGCAAAGAAATCTTAAACTTCCATACCTTACCTGAGCTTGCGCCAATTTACCACACTCCCGAACAGCTGGCCCAATTGGCTCGGTTTATGGTACTTATGGCCTCGACTTCGCCTTAACGTCATACATAGGATTGTGCCATGCCGGATATTAAAACGATTGGAGTAATTGGTGCTGGGCAAATGGGGGCTGGAATTGCCCATGTTGCTGCCGCCTCGGGATACAAGTGCCTACTGTGGGACGCTCAAACACCGGCTCTAGATAAGGGCTATAAGGGTATTTGCACTCAACTTAAAAAGCTGGTTGAGAAGCAGAAAATTACGGCCGAGGATGAGAAGAAGACTCTCGCCAACCTTAAAGCTGCCAGTTCGCTTAAGGAGTTTGCTAGCTGTGATCTAGCAGTTGAAGCGATCATAGAAAATGTTGATATTAAGCTCAAATTATTTGCTGAACTCGACACAATTCTACCTAGCAGCGCCATTCTAGCCTCAAATACATCGTCGATATCGATTACCAGGCTGGCAGCGGGTACAAAGCGCAGCAGCCAAGTAATTGGCATGCATTTCATGAACCCTGTACCGGTTATGAAGCTGGTTGAACTAATCCGGGGCCTGCAGACCTCTGACGACACCTACGCAGCTACTAAGGCCTGTGCAGAGAAAATGGGCAAGACAACGGTGCTAGCTGGGGACGGCCCTGGGTTTATCGTTAATAGAATCTTGTGCCCCATGATCAACGAAGCCATTTACCTACTGCAGGAAGGCGTCAAGCCCGAGGATATAGATAATGCTATGAAGCTTGGCACGAATCAGCCTATGGGGCCGCTAACTTTGGCTGATTTTGTGGGGCTGGATACGCTTCTATTTATCTTACAAATCTTGCACCGTGAGCTAGGTGAAGACAAATACCGGCCCTGCCCTTTACTTGTTAAGTATGTGGAAGCTGGCTGGTTGGGCAAGAAAACTGGACGCGGCTTCTACAGCTACTAGTGTCCTTACTCAATGATTTCTTGAATAATTGTGGCTCTGGACACTAGCCGGCCACCCATGGCCGGACAACCACGAAGTGGTTGGAGCGACGCGGAGCTGTGGTTTGCGGGCCCCCAGCGAAGCTTGGAGCGAGTTCGACGCAGGACAGAACGTCCGGAGTCGAACCAGTAACACCATTCCAAGAGTGCTCTTTTCGCTGAAGCGAGAATAAGGTTATAGCTAAGCGCACATATGAAAACTGGGTCTATTGCTTTGCTCGCGATATAATCGCGTTAAGCTTGCCTAGCACGATTTATTACTGGTTCGAAGTCAGTTTTTTATTGCAGACTTTTCGCGAATAGCGCGCAGAAGAGCGATATTATCTGAATGCCCCGTCATACGCGCAGTAATCTTGCCATGCAGTGGGCGACCCAATAAATATAGATCCCCAATCAGATCCAAAATCTTGTGTCGTACAGGTTCATCGGGGAAGCGCAAAGCGTCGTTAATTGGCCCTTCCTCACCGAATAGAACGAAATTGTCGAATCGACCACCCAGGGCAAGTCCCTGTCGCTGCAGCATGCCAATGTCTTTTACAAATCCGAACGTACGAGCTGGTGCGATTTCCTTGCGATACGCGTCGACACTATTGAGTACAAATCTCATGTGTTGAGAACCGACAGGTTTTGGATACTCAAGTGTATAATCGATAACAAATCCCTGCCCTGGCTCAATCTGTATGAACTCGCGATCATTGCCGACCCGAATAGTCTCTGGTACCGCTATTGCGTACCATTCACCCTCCTGCTCCTCGACACCAATGTCTGCGAAGAGCGAGCAGAACTCTCTGGCTGAACCATCCAACACAGGCACTTCACCATTGCACTTAATCAGCAGATTTGAAATTCCGTAGGCATGCAGGGCAGACATTAGGTGTTCAATAGTGCCTGCCTGCGTCTGCCCAAGTCGCAATGTAGTTGCAAATCCTGTTGATTCTACAAAATCTACATGCGCTGGCACAGCCTGAGAGTCAGAGACACCCATAAAATGGATACCGGAGCCAGCGGGGAGAGGCTCCAAGATAAGGCCGCTCTTCTTTCCTGAATGCAAACCTTGTCCATACAACAAAGCACTGCGGGCAATAGTATGCTGACGCAAAGCTGGCCCACGCCAAGTTTGCTCGCTAAGAGCAATGCGGTTTAGCTGTACTGACTGACCCGAGCTACCTAAATCGAGAGTAAGTTCGTTTTGTCCGCGTGCCAACTGCTTTTCATCAGCTGCACATTCAGCTGGATTTCCAAGTGCACGCTTGATGGTTCTAAGAAAAACATCTAAGTCCAGTGGCTTCTCGACGAAGTCACTTGCTCCCATCTTAGTCGCAGCAATTGCTGTAGCGATTGTGGCATGCCCAGAAATCATGACCACCGGCAAAGACGGGCACTGTTCCTTAATCTGCTTAAGGGTCTCAACTCCATCCATGCCTGACATCCAAATGTCGAGCACAACTAGATCCGGGGCCTGCGTACGAATTAGCTCCAAGGCTGCTAGTCCATTCTGAGCCGAGCAGGTTAAATAGCCCTCATCACGCAACACGGCTTCCAGTGTGCGGCGGATGCTCTCTTCATCATCGACGATAAGAATCCGCTCCTGGGTGCTGGAACGACATGGGCTGGATGAGGCTGACTGCATTTCCATTCGGTTTTGCCCTAGTGGCAACAACTAGCTGTAAACAGAGAGTTTTTATGATACATCAGGAACCTCGGCGGCTAAATCTTCGCACTAACCGGCTGATTCCCTTAAGAAATTAGCATGAGCGGCGTCCCTAAGCAAACGCCTGGCTTAACTACCAAGTTCGGGTATTACCCGATTAGGGTAATGTCTTGATTGTAGCTGGCAAGGTGAACGTACCATCGCTAGTGGCCGAAAAGGTTCCTGATGCGCCGGAATAATCTTTGATATTATGCAAATACAGATTCATTTCATCGCGCGTCAACGGCTGAGATCCAGGTGTCATCGATATCATGTTAAATAAATCATAGGCGATTGCAGCTCCAAAACTACTCACGCCTGGAAACTTTTGTTGAAAGCGCAACAAGAAAGATGGGTCAACTGTTGAATCGTAGTATGAAACTCCGGCTAAGGCCCCCTGAGCAGCTGTTGTTTCACCTTTTGTGCTAGCAGCAGCATTGGTAAAAAATGGGGCCGTTACCCCAGCCGCGCGCAACTGCTTAGCACAAAGGCCACTTTGCCCGGGCATCATAAAGATCCCCAATGCATCTAATCCACGCAGTGCCTTAATACGTGCCACTACTGTTCGGAAGTCTCGCACGTCAGGCGCAAACTCCTGATCTAAGAGCATTTCCAGCTCTGCGCCAATTTCCTTATCAAAGGCGTGATTGACCGCTAAAATCCCCTCATGCATGGTGGATACGCGCGCGACCCGGTGATAACCTTTCCTTCTAACCTCACCTGCCAAGGCATGAGCGCCTGCCTCTGGAGTTAGCCAAAAATTCACCACCCATTTTCGTCCGCGCGAGGCCTGAGGATCGACGGACACAGCAACTAATGGAATCTTTAATTGTTCCGCCAAAGGAGCGACAGCGTTTGACGGGGCAGCAGAGAGTGTCACCACTAGCAAGACATCTTGTGCAGCAAGCTTGCGGAAGGCTGCTATGGTATTTGTCGGAGTAGCCTGATCATCCTCCCAAAGGACTTGAATTGACGAGAGACCACGAGCGGCGGCATCATCTTGATGCAATTTATAGGCTGACTTGAATGTCTCACCCCAACCAGCAGCGTCTCCTGTCAAAGGTGCAATCACACCTATCCTTGCAGACTCAGCCAACGCCAGCGGTGCGGCAAACTGAAACACGACTAATAAGAACGCGGAGGAAAGCGTAATGAACTTAGACATATTTCACCCAACCAAACCCAGAGCTAACGACAGGAATGCCTCAGGCGAGTTAAAGAATCAAGCGCAATGATTCAAACGAAGCTAAGACAATAGGCATCCTAAAATCGTCGTCTCATAGACCGCGCATAGTGCGTATATTCCCTCTAAATTCATCAAGTCTCATATATTCACTATGCGCGGTCTATGAGACAAAGCGGATAGCCTTGAATTTATATCCGCGGAACTAATAAAGTCCTGATCTCCTATGATACAGGTCCAAAAAGAACATAACCTAGCCCAGGGCCTCCTTGTTGAAGTCATGGATCTGGGTTTTGTTCTAGCACCACCAAATAAGGGGCTGCGGCTCTATGTTGATCAGCGACCTGAGATTAATTTTGAAGCAGCACTTACTCAAGGGTTGGAATATGCGCGCAGCCTCGGAGGCATTCGGACAGTTGCTGTAGATCTAGCTGCTGGTGATGAGAGGCTCCCCTTAGCTGTCAATTTAGGATTTGTACCGCTCTGTTATTGGTACACCATCCCACTTTCACAGATACCTCAGGAAGGGTTGCCACAAGCTCGATTCCTGAACACGGCAGATGCTGCGTCAATTGCTAGTAAAGTGGCTGAAATTAGAATGGCGCGCCAAGTTGTCGCACCTAACTTTTGGACCCTCGCTCCTAACGCGGAGGAGAATCACAGAGACTACCTTCCAACTTTAATTAACTCTCCAGACAATATTAGCGTAGGAATTGTTGGCGAAGGTGGGGGTTTAGATTCCTTTGCAATTGCCATGAAAGAAGTGATGCTTTTCCCTTGGCGCAGACCTAGTGGCCAAAAACTATTTGGCGATGGTCCCGTTCTCCTAATAGATGATTTTTATGCCGCCGACCTAAATTCTCTTTTAGGCCACGTAGCAAAGCATGGGTTGCAAGCTGGATATAAACACTTAGTAGCAATGTGTTCTGCGCATGACTCTTTTAAAGTCCATTACTTTGGCCAGCAAACCAATCTACTTTTTGCCTGGTATGCTAAGACCCTAGTCTAGAAATCATCTTTAAATTGAAAATAATTTCTAGACGCGCCAGGAAGATCGCGGAGGTATCAGCAGTGTTGTAAATAGCTCCAAGCGAAAAAGTCTCTATAGCGACTTTTTTCATTTTTCTTAATAGGAATTCGTATTTGTTTTCCATCCGGTAGGGTTGCCTCCGGCAAAATGAAGCGAGTGTCGATAGAACTTCCGTTGCAGGCATCTATAATGGTGTAGGCTCTACATTTTGTACAGCTGCCTTACCGAATGAAAATCTAACCTGGTTCTTCAATATTAGCCAATAATCTCCAGCTGCCACCCATAAACTTTAAGACCCCACAGCCAGAAAATTTGCTGCCACTTTGAGCTCGATATCCATAAATAAGTAGGGCACCTTCCTGCGCACTAACCTTGGCCGCTGCCTGCTGCAATATTTTCTCATCGCCCTGCCAAAGTCGTCTGCACTGCCCCAGTTCGAGCTCAATCTGCTGGGTTCCTGGAATCGCCTCCGTCCAGGGCAAAATATCAGCTACTGAAATATGTTCTACTGACTTGGCGTTATCTACACAGAACTGCCCGGACTGCTCACGTCGTAATGCCCCAAGACAAGCACCGCAACCTAAGCGCACGCCGATATCGCGCGCGATGGAGCGAATATAGGTACCCTTGCTGCAACGAATACGAAAACCGATTCGAGCCGTATCATTTGTAGGCCATACATCAAACTGCTCTACCTGCACGGTTCGCTGCTGTAATTCAAACTCCTCTCCATCTCTAGCACGCGCATAAGCACGTGCCCCATCAACCTTTACGGCACTGATACGGGGAGGAGTCTGCACAACCTGCCCACGAAAGCTTGGCAGGACCTCTAGCAGCTGAGGTAATTCAGGTATATTTGAGGTAGAGCTCAACTCAGCTCCAGTGCAGTCATCGGAGTCAGTGCTAAGTCCGAGTATTATTTCTCCGCTATAGACTTTACTGCCGGCCTGTACAAAATCTGCTAGGCGCGTGGCTCGGCCCACCAAAGCCACTAAAAGGCCTGTTGCAAAAGGATCGAGCGTTCCAGCATGCCCGACTCGGTCCAAGCCAAGGCCACGGCGTAACTTGCCAACCACCTGCGCCGAGGAGTACCCGGCGGCCTTATCTATCAGAAATAGCCCGTGCATGCTATGCGCCACGTTACTATAGTAAATGACAGAAAGGAGTAGCGAAATGAGAATTGTGCCAATAGCACAAGAGGCGCTTCTCTTTCTCGACTAAAGGCCTATTTTTATCGGGTCATTTACTATTTGTTGTCTGGCCTCCCGCTGGTCGGCATTATGGCGAGTGATTACTACCGCAAAGAATTTCGCTACGGAGTTCTGTCACTCGCTATAATTACCTGTTACCAAAAGAATGCGAAAACTATAACAGCACGTTCTAAGCCGTTTAGCGTGCGTAGCGGAATGAGATTAGCGTACCAATGCGAGACGCTTTTCGATCTCAGCTAAAAGCTGGGGCATCAGATCCTCTACTCCCTTTCGCCAGCGCAATCCCGCAGCAGCCTTGTGGCCACCACCTCCAAATTCGGCTGCCACCTCTGCCACGTCCACCTGCGCCACACGCGAGCGTAGACTCACGCGCCAGAAGCCGGAATCCTCCTTTAGCAACAGTGCTACTTGAACTCCCTCAATGTCTCTAATGACATCCACCATCACATCGGCGTCTTCTTTATCTGCGCCGCTGGTCTTGAGCATGCCATAAGTGACCTTGGTAACGGCTACACGTCCTTGTAATTCTAGCTTTAACTGCCCAAGCGCCTCGCTTTGCAACTTCAAGGCAGCCAGACTATTACGGGCATAAAGATTTTGCGCAACGGAGAAAGGATCAGCGCCCGCCTCCACCACCCTTTTTGCAGCGGCGAAAACTCCAGCGCTGGTTGAGCTATATCTAAAGGAACCAGTATCGCTGCTTATGCCAGTATAAATACAGGTCGCTATGTCCTTTGAAAGTGTAACGCCAAGCACATCCAACAATTCTAGAATCACCTCACACGTCGATGAGGCGGTCGCGACAACTAAGTTGTGACGTCCAAAATTATCATTCGACGCGTGATGATCGATATTGATCACCAGTGGATGCGCAAGCACGACATCTTTAATCTTGTCGCCCACTCGCTTGGCATCTCCGCAATCACAACAGACCATCACATCCCAATTTCCACTTGGCACGCTCGTTACCAGATCCTTCACGCCTGGGATCCAGGCAAAGCGCTGGCTTAATCCTGATTCATTAACCAGGGCCACGGTCTTGCCAAGCGACTTAAGCGCCAAGGCCAGCGCCGAAGATGATCCATGCGCGTCGGGGTCAGGATTGATGTGACTCAAAACAACAACGCGCTGTGCTCCTAGCAGCGCCTTTGCAATTTCTGCTAATCCTGCTTTCATAGCTCTACTCCTCTTCTAGCTGCATAGGAGCATCGGTGCGAATTTTCGCCAGGAGCCGATCTATTTCATCACTCGCATCCAAAGTATCGTCATAGTAGAAACGCATGTCGGGGACAAAGCGAGTGCCGAGGCCATCAGCAAGTAATCTGCGGAAAAGTCCTGTCGCACCTTCAAATGCCTGTTCGACCTCAGCCCTGCGCACAGAGTTGCCAGTCACCATCCAATAAACTTTAACGTGGCGCAAATCGCGGCTAACCACGGCTGAAGTTATGGTGACCAAAGAAAAACGTGGATCAGCTACGCGTTGCAGCTCCATTGCAATCAAACCGCGCACCTTCTCGGCGACTTTATGCACTCGACGTGGAGAAGCCATTATCCCTACTCCAGACTAGCGGCCGTCTCGCGGATTTCGTAGACCTCGATAGCGTCGCCAACCTTGATGTCGTTGTAACCCTCTAGACCTACGCCGCACTCAAATCCTGATTGAACTTCACGCACATCGTCCTTAAAGCGCCGCAAGCTGGCCATCTTACCTTCAAACACTACTCGTCCATCTCGCAACAAGCGCACGAACGCTCCGCGTCGAATTAGACCATCTGCTACAAAGCAGCCAGCCACCATTCCCAATTTTGGAACAGTGAATGTCTCGCGAACCTCAAGCCGTCCGAGCTTGGCCTCCTGCTTAATTGGTTCAAGCATGCCAACCATGGCCTTCTTCACATCCTCAAGCAATTCGTAGATGATGCGATAGAAGCGCATTTCTACGCCAACCGCCTCAGCAACCTGTGAAGCTCGCTGATCGGCACGCACTCCGAAACCAACAATGATAGCCTTAGAGGCAACCGCTAATTGAACATCGCTTTCTGAGACGACCCCGACGCCAGCATGTAATACTCTAACGCGAACTTTAGCCGTCGAGAGTTTTTCCATTGACTCCCGCACAGCCTCTACAGAGCCTGCCACGTCAGCCTTTAAAATCACGTTAAGCTCGGCAGCTGCCATGCTATTGGCGCGACGAGCAAACTCTTCTAGCGAGACAGGTCCGCCCAGAGCACGCTGTGCCTTGGCGGCCTTGACTGTGGCGCGCTCTTGCGACACCTGTCGCGCATCAGCATCGCTCTCAACGACTACAAAATCGTCTCCTGCTTCCGGCACATAATCAAAGCCGGTTAGCTCAACTGGGGTAGATGGGCCAGCAGACTCCACCTTCTCGCCATCGTGATCCATCATCGAACGCACACGCCCGAAGCCTGAACCTGCCACAAATATATCCCCAACTTTGAGCGTACCAGTCTGAACAAGCACGGTAGCCACGGTGCCGCGCCCCTTTTCTTGTCTCGACTCTATGACAGTTCCACGCGCCCTACGATCTGGATTGGCTTTAAGCTCCTTAACCTCAGCCACCAACAACAAGCCCTCTAACAGCTCCTTCAGGCCTGTGCCCTTAAGCGCAGAGACACCGAAGAACATGGTGTCACCACCCCAATCTTCTGGCTGTAAACCGTGCTCAACTAGTTGTTGCTTGATCTTATCCGGCGATACGCCAGGTTTGTCGATTTTATTGACGGCGACTACGATTGTAACGCCGGCAGCCTTGGCATGATTTATGGCCTCGATAGTTTGAGGCATAACGCCGTCATCAGCTGCCACAACTAGCACCACGACATCGGTGACCTGAGCCCCACGGGCGCGCATCGAAGTAAAAGCGGCATGGCCAGGTGTATCAATGAAGGTAATCGACCTACCATCACCAACTACAACTTTGTAGGCACCTATGTGCTGTGTAATACCACCGTGTTCCTTGGCCGCTACACTGGCCTTGCGAATAGCGTCAAGCAACGAAGTTTTACCGTGGTCAACGTGACCCATCACGGTAACGACTGGCGGACGTGTTTTTAACTGCTCAGGAGCATCCTGGGCCTGATTCTTGAAAATATCCTGCTCGTCAAACTTGGTAGACTCTACCTGAAATCCAAATTCATCAGCCACAATCGTGGCAGTATCTTGATCTACGAGCTGATTGATCGTGGCCATCACGCCCAGCTCAATCAACTTAGCGATTACTTCGGCAGATTTTAGGCTCATTTGTTTAGCCAATTCGCCAACCGAAATAGCCTCGTCCATCTTAATCACACGCTTAGAGGCCTTGGTCTGTACTTGCTCTGGCGAAGTCGAGCGCTTGTCTTCACCTTCTTTACCCTTGGCACCCTTAGGACGCCCTCGCACACGGCCATCTCGACCTTCATAATCCAAAAGATCGCCCCGCGAGAACTCGCGTTTCTTTGAGCGCTTCTTGGCAGCTCCACGCCCACCATCACGCTCTTCTTCCTCTTCAAATGCGGGAGTAGTGGCCTTAGCGTAATCGATGGCTGCTGATCCAGCCGTACGGGTTGCCTCGGTACGTGGCGCCGTAACGCGACGTTGTGGCAGTGAAATCTTTCCCAAAACCTTAGGACCAGCACCCTTCTTCTCCTCAACTACTGGAGTAGGCGTGATGACTGCAGGCTGCTCAACAACGCGCGCCTCTGTGGCGACTTCCACTTTAGCTTCTACCGGCTGCGTTGGCTCAACTGGCGCCGCTTCGAGAACTGGCGTCTCTTGCTGTGACTCGATTACCGCCTGAACTACAGGCTCTTCAACTACCTCTTCGCTAACTTGCGGATCACTGCTGACAGCCTGCTCTACAACTGGAGTAGCCGCCACGGGCTCAACTACATCATCTGCTGTAGCTTTGCGGCGACGGATCACATTACCCTTGCGCTTCTCAACTATTGATTCAGTTGCTCCTGACAACTTATCGACACGTGTCGTCACCACCTGCTTTTCAGGTGAGGTGCCAATTGCCTGCCTAATTACGGCACGGCGTATTTGATCAGCCTCATCTTCTGACAGGGAATTGGAGTGCGAAATTTTTCCCGGCAACCCAAGTGCGATAGCTTTATCGATGACAATTTTATTGTCGACACCAAGCTCCTTGGCCAACTCGTAAATCCTAATCTTGGACATAGTCATCATTCCTTTCGCTACTTCGTAACCCAATTGGCCATATGCGGCCGGTACTACAACAATGCGCCCACTACACAACCTGCCCCTGCAGTTGCTCAGCGAGCGCCCGCAGAGCGAGTCTGTCGATCGACTCCTGCCCCACTCTCAGCGCGTGGGCCCAGGGTCCCACATTTGCCAGCCTGCTCACACATGCCAGGCTGCGATGCACATACGCCCCGCGACCCACAGCATGCCGATCGCCATCCCACATCAGCCGTCCACCATCCTGCAACACACACCTGAAGAGCTGCTCAACTGGCGAACTACGTCGGCACACCACACAACGTCGCATGCTCGCCTTAGCCACCGGTTGCTCCAAGTCCTCTAGCGTGGGGCGCCGAAACGGTCACGTGGAGGGGAAACCCGCAAGAAATTATCGGTCGCATCGCGGACTGCAGCCAACTCGGCCTCGCCAATCCCCTCTACAGCCAATATTGCTTCAGGCTCTGCCACCACTAAACTCTGAATCGTCGCGAAGCCGCCCTTAATGAGCTTCTCGCGCAAATCCTCAGTTAGCGTCAGCTTAAACAAATCAGTCAGAATCGGTTCTTGCTCTGTATCAGTCAAAACACCATCAGCCTGCAGCTTCTCTACATGCGCACGGGCATTCTGCAACAACTCTGAGGCCAATTCTGGTGTGTATGACTCAACTTCCACAAGCTCTTCGACAGTCGCATCAGCAACTTCCTGCGCCGAGCGATAACCTTCTTGGAACAGGAGTTCAGCTTGCGTGAAGTTGACCCCCGGTATGGCTTCGAGAGCCGCACGAGCGCGCTTGGCCTCCTCTTCCACAACCGAAACGCTGCGAACGTCAATCTTCCAGCCAGTTAACTTACTGGCAAGTTTTACATTTTGTCCACGACGTCCGATGGCCAAGGAGAGTTGATCATCGCCGACAATAACCTCCATGGCATGATTCTCTTCATCCAATACGACACGCGTCACTTCAGCCGGCGATAACGCAAGCGCTACGAATGAAGGTTCATCAGGGGTCCAGGTAATAATATCGATGCGCTCGCCACGCAGTTCTTGTACGACTGCCTGTACACGCGATCCCTTAATACCGACGCAAGCGCCTACTGGATCTACGCTCGAATCGTTGGAGCGAACCGCGATCTTAGCTCGCTCTCCGGGCTCGCGCGCTACGGCTTTAATCTCAATTACCTTCTCAGCGATTTCAGGTACCTCTAACTCAAACAGCTTCTTCAGGAAGTCTGGATGACTACGAGTTAAAATAATTTGTGGGCCGCGTGCGGAACGATCAATATCCAAAATCATTCCGCGAATACGGTCGCCCTGGCGGTAACGCTCACGACTAATTTGTTCACGCTTCGGCAGCACTGCCTCAGTCCGCCCAAGGTTCACAACTAAGTTGCCGCGATCGTATCGCTGCACTATGCCGTTAATGAGCTCGCCCTTACTATTCTTGTACTCATCGTAGATAACGCCACGCTCAGCATCGCGCACTTTCTGGATAATAACTTGCTTCGCGGTTTGCGCTGCAATGCGGCCTAGGGCATTTGTAACCAGCTTTTTTCCAAGCTCATCGCCGACCATGGCCTCGGCATCGAATTCGCGCCGTGCATCTTCAAGCGAAATCTCGGTGTCAGGATCCTCTACCCGCTCTACTACCGTCTTAAACTGCATTACCTCGATCTCGCCACTGTCCTCGTTGAACTTTGTTTCGAGGTTCAAATTATGGCCAAAGTGCTTACGCGCGGCCGAGAGCATGGCGGACTCAATCGCCTCGATTAAGATGGCCTTATTGATGCCCTTGTCCTTTCCAATCTGGTTGAGCAACGCATTCAAATCAATCGTCATATGCACAATCCTTAGTTCAACTCACAATATTCAAAACTGAAAATCCACTCGCGCCTGCGACACATTCTCGGTGGGAACGACGAGCGGTTCGGCCTTTCCCTCGACACTAAGCTTGACAGTCTGCCCGTCGAAGCTCTCCAGCTTCCCACGCCAGGTATACTCTCCATCAATCGCCTGTCGGAGCTTAAGTTTAACGTGCTCACCTTGCGCACCCTTGAAGTGTTCAGGGCGAGTAAGCTTGCGATTAATGCCAGGACTTGAAACTTCAATGTTGCAATTCCCCGGCACAAGGCGCTCTAGATCCTGCCAATCAAGCAACTTGTGCGTAACAGCCACACAGTGCGTATGATGAATAGCCTTATCAGGCGCGCCTTCCGGCTGCGCTATATAGACACGCAAGACCCCGCCCGGCCCAGGCCGAGGGACCTCGATATCAAACAGCTCAAGTCCGGCGCTACGCACCAACTCAGCTATGCCATTCCACACTTCACTCATGTTTACGCCTCTCTCTTGAGCACCCTGCACAAAACAAGCCTCCACCCTCCCGATCTTGTGACACAAGAACCGAGGGGCCACTTCACTAAGACTAAACCTGTAGAAGTCAGGCTTTTTCTCTTAGGGCCGGAATGACCCTAAGTGAACGCAGATATACGCTCAGAGAGGCGGGAACTTTATCATTTTTTTATTCGTGTCGCAAGGTTAGCTCAAGTGGGATTCCCACATTTAATCAGCTGCTTAGGGCAGCTCTCTAAGCTGCCCTCGCCTGCCTCCCCATCGAGGACTAGGTGCACTAAA
>JAIBBV010000052.1 GCA_019694465.1 Oligoflexia bacterium | reverse complement strand
TTGTATGTTGGAACGCTTGCAAGGATCTCCAGATCTACAAGGTATTACTGAACCCTTTGACCAACAATTAACTGAAAATAACAATGCGATTGAGGCATCCATCCGCGAATTATATCAGAATCTAAACGCACAGGAATATCGCTACACTGCTGTATCTATCGCTCAATCTAACCAGGACCGCACCACCGCACAGCTTGAACTTCGCTTCAAGAGTAGGCTTGTACCACTTTTTCAGTTTGCTGCCTTCTATAACAAGGATCTTGAAATTCTCCCTGGCCCCACTATGACCTTAGCAGGGCCTGTGCATACAAACGGAGATTTGTATCTAAACACTGACAACTCCAATCCAGGTCTAGCAATTCAAGGCCAGGT
This sequence comes from Oligoflexia bacterium, assembly GCA_019694465.1. GTDB lineage: Bacteria > Bdellovibrionota_C > UBA2361 > UBA2361 > JAFLCA01 > JAIBBV01. The sequence continues at coordinate 26,750 of JAIBBV010000052.1, read as the reverse complement.
AACATCGGCCGGCACCTTGTGGCGTGGCAGAAAAAATCAAAATCTATGCAATCCAAACCCAGTCAAAATTTATAACCCGACTACTGCGCTAAGCCTTATCCCCTCCTGCTCATCCCGTTACCAAGTAACCACAAATGACCTGACGCCTTTTAACGGCATGGTGCAAAAAAATGTAAGCCCAGTCCAAGTACCTCAGCCCGAAGCACTCGACCCCACGCCAGGACAAGTCTATTGGGACCATGCCGATTTACGCTTAGTAATGCGCATGAATAGCAGCAACGCACCGGACACAACTTACGCTGCTTCATCAATCGAAGTGCGCAATTCCGACAATTCCCTGAATAGTGGAGCAACTAACACGCTAAACAACGACGCGACTAACTGCAGCGGACCGCTGAGTGGGCGTCCAGTCGGTAATACATATTCCTTCTACAACAATCGTGAAGGCAAACTTATCCGCATGTTGGACGTTGATTTACTCTCCCTTTTCAATTGCTTAAAGAGAAGCAATTGGTTTGGCTCTGGCAAACTACTATCTGACTCCACTGACGGAGGGTTAGTAGTATTCCTAACCGTAAGCGGCCCACAATCATCAAATGCCGCCAATAACTACGGAGTCCGCGTCAGGAATGGATCACGGCTCTATTCGAATGTGAGCGGAGCACCGGCTATTAGGGGTCTAACAATAGTTAGCGATCAAGCTGCCTACATTATAGGAAACTACAATAGCACCAATAAAATTCCAGCGGCCGTTCTCTCAGATACCACAAATATTTTGAGCCAGTCGTGGTCCGACACAAACAGCTGGAACGGCACTTCAGCCTTACCACTTACTAGTCGTAATGCCTCGGCGACGACTGTCAATACCGCCTTCTTATCGGGCACAGACACAACCGGCAATATCGAAGGTAGCGGCGGACAAAATGGAGCCTACAATGGCGGCCTGGAGAACTATCCGCGATTCCATGAGAATTGGACGAATATAAATTTCACCTACCGTGGCAGTTTCGTAAGTCTAAACAAACCGCGCCATCAGAATGGCGCCTGGATCTATGGCTCGCCTCAGTACACAGCCCCCAACCGTGTCTGGAGCTATGAAAGCGCGTTCAATAATGCCGCCAATTTACCTCCGATAACACCTCGCTTCGTCTATCTGCGGCAGGAACTGTTTGTTCGAGATTTTGAACAATAAGAGCATTTTGAATGCTTAATAAAAGGATATGGATTGCTTCGCTTTGTTCGCAGTACTAGCCCGTTAAGCTTCCCTAAGGCACTTACCACGGCCCCTTAGCTCTTATTTGATTGCCTGCCCTTTTCTGGGTTATATTCCGACCCTTAGGGCATAACCTGACTACCAAGCCCCTTGTGCCGCGAGTCGCTATTAGACGTATATGGGAAAACTTATAGATTCCTTAGAACTTCCTGTTGGCCTGCGCGGCCTATCAGTCGAGCAGCTCAATCAGGTGGCACAAGAGTTGCGCGACGAGTTGATTGATTCAGTCGCATCCTCTGGCGGGCATTTCGCTTCGAGCTTAGGAGCGGCCGAGCTCTCAGTTGCCCTGCATGCCTGCTTTGATACGCCCAATGACAGGCTCGTTTGGGACGTAGGGCATCAAGGCTACATTCACAAAATGATTACCGGCCGCCGGGCGCAACTTCCAAAGATTAGAATGAGAGGTGGACCGTCAGGCTTCCTAAAGAGATCAGAAAGCGAATTTGATACCTTTGGCGCTGGACATGCAGGCACCAGCATTTCAGCCGCGGTCGGAATGAGTGCCGCACTACAACGCCTTCACCCCTCGCGCTTCACAGTTGCAATCATCGGCGACGGATCGCTTACGGCCGGCATGGCATTTGAAGCACTCAATAACGCCGGCGGCCTAGGGCTTAAGAATTTCATCGTCGTGCTTAACGATAATGAGATGTCCATTTCGCCTAACGTGGGGGCCATCAGCTGGTTTTTCTCGAAAGCCATAACATCAAAAACCTCCACCATCGCACGTAATCACTTTAAGTCATTACATAAGAAGGGGTTCGTCCCAGAGTTCCTCTATCGCCTAATAGATCGAGCGGAAGAAGCCACGCAGAGTTTTATCGCCGAGCCAGCCACTCTCTTTGCTGCGTTTGGTTTCCGATACATTGGGCCGGTTGACGGCCACAACATGCAGGATCTTGTCACTGCCTTCCAACATGCCAAGCAACAGGACATTCCAGTGCTCATGCATGTATGCACCCAAAAGGGCAAAGGCTATGAGCCAGCTGAAGAGGACCCGGTTAAATGGCATGGAGTAAATCCCTTCGACCGCTCACGTGGGGAATTCCACTCAACTTCTTCTGCCGCAAGCGTAGCCCCTTCCTACACTGCTGTTTTCGCCGACGCAGCAATTCAAATTGCTAGAGAAAATCCGGAAGTACTAGCAATAACCGCAGCGATGCCAAGCGGTACAGGTCTGGACAAGTTCCAACGTGAGCTTCCAGAGCAATTCTTCGATGTCGGCATTTGCGAGCAACACGGGGTCACCTTTGCAGCCGGATTAGCGTGTGAGGGCTATCACCCAATTTGCGCAATTTACTCTACCTTCCTACAACGCGCCTACGACCAAGTCGTACATGACGTATGCATTCAAAATCTTCCCGTGATTTTCGCTATGGACCGCGGAGGTGTCGTCGGAAACGATGGGGAAACACATCAGGGTGTCTTTGACATAAGCTACCTTAGAACTCTGCCGAATGTGGTTCTAATGTCGCCCAAGGATGAGAATGAACTACGCCACATGCTCTGCACAGCTACCAAATACCCAGGGCCAGTAGCGCTGCGCTACCCACGCGGGAATGGCAGTGGAGTGGCATTAGACGCCGAACTGCGACCAATAGAAATTGGCAAGGCCGAAGTGCTAACCCACGGCTCAGATATTGCTCTCGTTTGCTATGGGCCAATGTGCCAGGTAGGCCTTCAAGTTGCCGCCAAGCTAGGCTCCGAACTTGGGCTCACCACCACAGTCATCAACGCGCGCTTTGCAAAACCCCTTGACGAGGAACTATTGTCCAAGGAGCTTCCACGCCATAAGTTTGTCGCCACAGTTGAGGACCATGCCCTGCAAGGTGGTTTTGGCTCGGCAGTACTTGAATTTGCCAATGACAAGGCGCTGGCTCTGCAGTCTCCGATTATGCGCTTCGGCGTACTGGACCGCTTTGTGGCCCACGCTAGTCAGGCCGAACAACATGCAGCCAATGGGTATAACGTTGCCTCAATAGTGGAAACCCTAAAAGGGCTAATTGGCGGCACTAATAAGCAAGTAGTTGGGCTCTAGCCCCCCTGGTAAATGGGTGAATTTACTACCAAGGGTACCTTACCTATATAGATAAAATAGAAAGGTAGCAGGTTACTTTTCCTTAGCTCCTATCAATAACATATATGTAAGATGTCCTTTAGTTTGGGTGTGGTGGTGTTTAAAAAGGCTTAGGCGGACGAGTTCCGCCAGGACGCTGGAGTGGAGGTCCCGGCGTTCCCAAACGCGAAGGAGTGGTTCATGCGGGTTTCTCTTTGGGTTGTCTGCCTAATGGCAGCACTGCTGGTTTTTATAAATTCGGGCACGGCTTTCGCCGGTTCACTAGTTACAGCACAGGTCATCACTAAACGAGTTCAGGGCGGTGTAGCAGAGTTTGAACTTAAGACTCGCAACGGTACCCTACTCATTCAAACTATCCCCAGCTCAGAGCGTGCTCGCATATTTGAGCAGGCGTTAGATGAACAAAAGCTAGTATATCTTTCGCTTTCAGATGAAGGCGATATTCAGAGGGTGCTGCTGAGCCTTACATCCGCAGCGCCCGAAACCATCTCAGACATAGGCAAAGAATAGCCGCGCTATAATAACTAAAGCCCGCAGAGTTAAGCACTCAGTCGCCCAAGCGGTCCTGTCCAAAACCCGCTTAGATCCATGAATTTTGCTAGAGAATCCAGCGCACGCTCAGCGCACTTGATGCGACGCTGATCTTTCCCCGACTTTTTCTCGCAAGGAATCTCAAAATAACTTTTCATTATTCCATAACTTATGTTCATGGGTTGAAAGTCTTTGCGTTCAGGGTCGGTAATGTATCCGACTAGCGCCCCAGTCGCGGTATCCTCTGGAAATGGCAATAGGTCCATTCCTCGGCAACTACGCGCCACATTTAGGGCCGCCACCATACCAGCAGCTGTGGACTCAACATAGCCTTCAACTCCTGTTACCTGCCCACCAAAAAACAATCCTGGATGCCCACGCAGCTGCATAGTGCGATCCAAACAATTTGGAGAATCCAGAAACGTGTTGCGATGCACCGACCCCAAGCGCACAAATTCGGCACTCTCTAGGCCTGGCAAAGTCCGGAATATGCGCTGTTGTTCGGGGTGCTTTAGACGAGTTTGAAATCCGACAATATTCCAGCGATGCCCATCCTTATCATCCTGGCGTAGCTGGATTATTGCATGCGGTCGTTTTCCAGTTCTGGGATCACGCAGCCCAACTGGTTTCATTGGCCCGAAACGTAGCGTGTCTGGACCACGCGCCACCATTTCTTCGATTGGCATACAACCCTCAAATGGGCGAAGGTCAGCTACCATGTCAGCCTCAACCTCTTCATGCGCGCCGAATTTCTCCCCTGCCGCAACTGCCGACACGAAGCGCTCATAAGCCTCCTTGTCCAGAGGCACGTTCAAATAATCATCCCCGCCCCCCTTATCATAACGGGACTGCCGGAATAACTTGCTGTGATCCAGCGATTCATTCAGGACAACCGGGCTAATCGCATCAAAAAAGGCTAAACGCTTAGCTCCCGTAAGCGCCTCAATGTTACGCGCCAATCCATCAGCAGTTAGCGGCCCCGTAGCTATTAGCACAGGAGCTGATACGGAATAGGCTGGAATGCCAATTTGTTCACTGATCTGAAAGTTGATTCTGGGGTGATTGCGAATTTTGCTATCGATATAGCTGCTAAACCGCTCGCGATCGACCGCAAGGGCTCCTCCGGCTGGCACTTGATTAGCATGGGCAGCCTCTAAAATCAGGGAGCCCATGCGCCTAAGTTCTTCTTTTAATAATCCGACCGCGTTTGTGAGAGCCGCTCCACGTAAAGAGTTGGAGCAAACTAGCTCAGCACAGGAAGAGGTCCGATGGGCCTTGCTCATCTTGGATGGGCGCATTTCGACTAAGCGCACGCTTATGCCACGTTCGGCAAGCTGCCAAGCTGCTTCACTTCCAGCCAATCCAGCGCCAATTATTACTACCTCTTGAAGCATGCCAAACCCTACCCCATCAGAGCCGTCACTGGAACTGCAGTAAGCCCAAAATTTGCTCGGCTTCCCAACCACGAAAAGGTGATAGGCGAGATCAGAGCTGCAGCGCGATGCTAAGGTTCTCCCTCCCCAAAAACTGTAGCGATTAGCGATAGCGTCGGCTCAGAAGTGTATTAATTTCGCACACCCACAACGCAAAGTGTCGCAATATCAATTACTTACAACTGGCAGGCTGCTTGCTTGTAGCAGCAAGTTTCCTGGATCAAACCACAAGGAGGGCCAGATATGTATATTGAGTATCAGTTGGGGAGTAACATGTCCGATTCATCAGGCAAAACTTTCAGCAATTCACTTATGAGCTTGCAACTTCAGCTCAAGACCCTTTTAGAGGGTGTAGGGGGTGAACGTGCCGTTGAATTTTTGGACAACCTTAGCGAGTTGAACCCATCTGAGCAAAAAATTGCGCTTAACAAGTTCATAAAGGTTCTAGAACAGATTAAAAACGGAACCGAGCGTCTTTGCACAGCCGAGGATCAAGCTCTGCGTGATTTTGAGAATAATCTCTATAAGGACATCTTGGGCTCGATGCGTGAGGCAGCCAATGGAGGCAGCATTACTCGCCGCCGAATCGAAGTGATCGACGGCGGAAAAAATCGAGATCTTCGCAAGGGCCCGATTAACCTGGCCGAAGCGCGCAAAAATCGAAAGATTCGCCACAAGCCGATCGTCAATTAGACAGGCTGCACTAAGATTGCTTAACAAAATGATGACTATTGCCAGCCCAACATTTCGGGCGTGGCGTTCGAAGCACCTATGTCCTAAGGTATTGAGAGCCCCAACATAAACGCCCCCGACAATCTTTACTGGCTTGTATGCGAGGGAAGCGACGTAATCCACTTCATTTTGTTACGCACTATTTGAGGCCCAAGCTGGAAACTTGGCAGCATAAGTAGCTAATAAGTCAGCAATTAAGCCAAAAACGCGCTGAGAATTTGGCTTAAATTATTAGGGAATTTCAGAAATATTTAGCGCTAAATCGTAGAGCAAAGTACGTGATTGGACGATTCACTCCAATGTTAGCCCCCAAAAGGATGTGACGCACGTTCACTGCGTGCCGCTCATTATTTTGAAAAGGAATTTACCATGGCAGGAGAAGTAGGCGGAGTTGGAAAAGGATTTTTCTCAGAAACAGGCGAGCTGAAATCAAAACAGCAAGTCGCCAAAGAGACTGAGGCCCCAAAGGAAAGCGAGGCCTCGGACAAAGTCGAAATCAGCTCAAAAAGTTCCGAAGAAAAGCTTAGTAGCGCACTATCCGCAATCGGCGGCAAATTTCGAAGTGCAGCTAACGAAGCAGCTACAGTAATTAACAACGACGAGCAAAATGCAGATCAAGCAGCCAAAGTTGTTCAGGAGCAACTTAAGGCCGCGCGCGATCTAAAAGCGGCTCTCAAAGAAGGCAATGATGAGAAGACTCAGGTTGCGCGGGAAAAACTTGAAAGGGCCACTGAAAAGCGCGACGCGGTAGCCAAGCAAATCGAAGAATCAAACCAAGAAGTTGCTGATAAACGCGCCAAGAACTTGAATGTGGCGAACCAACAGCTTGGTGTGGTTAAAACTGAGGCAGTTAAACTGGAACGCAGTGAGAAGCGCGATGTTTCAACAACCAAAGATGTAGACAACTTAATCGAGGACCTTAAATCCGACAAGCAGAGCATCTCAGAACAGAAGGAACGGGTCCGTTCAGAGCGAGCTGACCTGCAGGCAAAAGTTGCAGATGGCGAAGAGCGAATTGCAGCAACCGAAAAGCGCAGCCTACGCAACTTTGAAGAAGCAGATTCAAAGGCACGCGATCTTGCGGCACGCATCACGCAAAATGGCAGCCAAGCATTAGCAGCTAACAAGCTTAGCGAGGGAGTGGTCCAGCAGCTATTAACGTAGACCTGGCGGTAGCGCCATATTGTCAATCAGTCTAACGCCACCAACGACGGCAGCCACGAGCATTCTTGTAGGCTCGTGGCCAGCCCGCTCAACTGGCTGAAGTGTTTTTTCCTCAGCCAGCTCGACGTACTCGATAGTTATTCCTGGCTGAGACAGATGATGGCGCACAATAGCACATAGCTCTTTGGCCGTTCGCTGGCCGCCCTTGTACGCATCGAGTGCTGCGCTTAGCCCGCGACTGATTCCGAGTGCCCTGCTGCGCGCCTCTGCAGACAATCGCACGTTACGCGAGCTCATAGCTAAACCGTCCGACTCGCGTACCAATGGTCCACGTACTATTTGGATGGGGAACTTTAAGTCATCCACCATACGTTCAATTATACGCAACTGCTGAAAATCTTTTTCGCCGAATACTGCCACATCGGGTTGCACAACGTTGAAGAGCATAGTTACAACAGTGGAGACACCTCGAAAATGTCCTGGCCTGTGCGCCCCCTCGTGCGGAAGAGGTAACTTGTCAAGATTCACCCAGGTTTCAAAGTTCGGGCCATACATCCATTCTGGTGTCGGCATAAACAAGGCATAAGTGTTGGCTGATTCCAACATAGCTAAATCGCGCGGAATGTCTCTTGGATAACTTTCTAAATCTTTAGGATTATTGAACTGTGCGGGGTTCACAAAAATCGAGGCAAACACATGGTCAGTATGACGCCGTGCTAAATGAATCAGGCTAATATGCCCTTCATGCAGGTAGCCCATGGTTGGCACAAAGCCAATGCTCTTGCCCGCCCGGCGCAGGGCTCGCACCTCTTTTTGAACCGCTGCTAAGTCCTCAAGAACTAGAATTTTTTGGCCCATACTGGCCTCCCTTTCTCTCTCGTATAGCGCATTTAGCGAACTTATTCGAGCGTTCGCCGAAATCGACTTTAGAGCACTCCGCACTCTTAGGCACTGACATGCCATGGTGCTCGTTCTTTGTATTTCTAGGTGCAATTGCGTTAAATCGAGATAGTGCCTAGAGTAATACAACCTTTGGGGAAACAGACATATGAGAAACATAGTTACTTGCCTATGCTGTATCGCGCTTGTCGCTTGCTCAAGCTCCACCCCGTCAGAGCCTACAGCCACCGAAATAAAGATTTCAGATAAAGAACTACGAGACGCACCTGAAGCTGTTTTGATGAATGAAGGTAAGCGTCTCTATCGGGCCGGGCTTTTTTCGGTAGCCCAAGAGTCCTTTGATTCATTGCGTTTGAATTACCCAAATAGTCCGTATGCGGAATTCGCTGAAATAAAAGTAGCAGACTCTCATTTTGAAACGCGTGAATATCCTGCTGCTGCTGGCCTATATGAGGATTTTCTAAAGAATCATCCGGCCTCGCCGGCTGTCCCCTATGCCCTGTTGCGCGCGGGTCGTAGCTATCAATTGGTGAATCAGGGAGTAGGTCGTGACACCGCTCCTCTGGAAAAGGCGCTCGAATTCTATGAGCGGGTTATCCGCGAATACCCGTCAACTGTCTATGCACAGGAAGCACGTAATTTCCGTGAAAGCACACGCCGAGTTCTAGCTGAGTACGAGCGCTTTGTTATGGAGTTCTACAAGAAACAGAACAACCAAAAGGCGTTACTAGCACGCCAACACACATTCGAGGAGCGTTGGAAGGATTTACCAGCACAGGACTCTGCAGCAGCACCCGCACAAAACAGCGCGGCAGTCACATTGGTTTCTGAAAGAACCCCTATTAATCCGCACATACTCGCCTTACGTAAGACAAACGAAGCATCAGACAGCCCGCGCGCAAGGCTCAGCCAAGGTAAATCCGAGCAAGCGCCAGTTGTTTCCATTTCTCGCACTCCTCTGTCAGCTGAGTCACAGACTACTGTCCAGATGCTGACGCTCCAACGCGTTAGCTGTAGTGATAATGCCGCATTTATCTACTTCGATCAGCCCATTCGCGATGAAGCTTTTCTAGAGCGTTATCGCAAGATAAACAGCAAGAATGGCAGCGTAACTATGCAACTACCTCTGCCGGTACGGAAAGCGGCCAACGTTGACTGCTTCGCAAGCAAGGACCTAACTATATCCGCACAGGGCGAACTAAGCATACAAACCGCTGATACACTAAAATTAATGACACTGGATAATCCGCCGCGCTTGCTGCTCAGAAAGACTCTGTAAAGTTGGAAGGCTCGCATTCAACTAAGCACGCTACTGCTTCAAGGCGCGGAACTCCATTTCCCACTTAACGCTCGCCCTCCATCCCGCACGATCTAGGGCATCTTCGATTAAGCAGTCCACTAGCTCGGTGTACAATAGTCTTGGAGCACTCTTCTCCCACAGGTAAAAAGCCATCGAGCCAGGTGGTGAGTTTAGCTCGTTTAGATAAATCCTTCCGTCTGCTTTACTGACCATGAAATCAAAACGTGCCACGCCACGACAGCCCAGCGCATCAAAGGCACGACGAGCATAGTCGGTTATTGTATTCTTAATGCCAGGATCAAGGTCGGCCGGATCAATAACGCGCGTCAAGCTAGCCATGCCTTGGCTTTCACCACTTTTCTTACCACCAGAGCGCAGATATTTATCCTCGTATGTGAGCGCCCCCGCTGTGGCCACCGGAATCTCAACCACAGAAACACGCTTAGCTCGCCCCGCCAATACTGACACGTTTACTTCAAACATGTCGCTCAAGCATGGCTCAACCAATGCCTCCACATCGTAGACAAATACATTTGCCAACGTCGCCGCTAGCTCCTCACGATTAGCGGCCTTTCCGATCCCAACACTAGAACCGGAATTATTGGGCTTCACAAATAAAGGAAACTGCTCTAGCCATGGGCTAGCTGCCACTCGAGCAAGTTGAGCATCAAGATCGCGCAGCACATCAGGCTTTTCAACCAAACATCCTGGGAGCACGGGCAGCCCGACTCCAGCCAGCAAGGTCTTGCAGCGCTGCTTGCTCATCGCAACCGCTGAGGCCAACACCCCACAACCTACGTAAGGGACCTCGGCTAATTCGAATAGCCCTTGAATACAGCCATCTTCCCCAAAGCGCCCATGGAAAAGCGGAAAAAATACATCTACTGGAAGAATCGAATTTGGAGCAGAAGTGCGCGATAGCCCACCTAATCCTGGCTGCGGGAGCAAAGTCACATTTTCAAGCCCCGCAGCGGCTGCATCAAAGTTGCGATAAAAACTTCGCTGCAAAAGCGGCTTACCCGTGAACCACTTTCCCGATAGATCAATATACACTGGTATCGGATCATAACGCAGCGTATCCATCGCTGAGATCATTTGTAGAGCAGAAATAACCGAGATTTCGTGCTCCACCGAACGACCACCGAAGAGGACTGCTACCTTCAATCGCTGCCGCATTAGAATCTCTCCACGAATTCTAGGCGATCGGGGAGATCATTTTCAATCAATACCAGATCCCCTGCCTCCTGCATGTCCCGAATTTTTGCAAAACCCGCCTCACGAGTCGGCAGCTGGATGATCCTATCTTCAGGCATCCCTCCCGCCTTTAGCCCCTCAACCAAAGCCGCGCGATTGGTTTCCCCTACAATCAGTGCAAAATCACAACGTGTGGCACAAAATTCCCCGATGCTGCGGTTCTCCTGATCCTGCGTATTCCCTAATTCGATCATTCCGGGCGTCATTAAAATCCTACGCCGCGCTGGAATCTGATTAAGTATTTCCATGGCAGCGCGGAATCCAACTGGATTAGAGTTATAAGCATCCTGCAAATATGAGGTTGGCGTTCCAGGGCGCAGCACCAATCGATTGTCGACTGGCTCGACATTGGCAAATGCAGCTGCCACAAGTTTTGGCTGTGCCCCCAAGGCCACAGCCATGGTAAATGCCCCTAGCATATTGGAAATCGCTGGCCGCCCCAGGAGTGGGCTACGTGCCTTGAACTGCGCGCCCTGCCAATTAATGGTAAATTCACTGCCCTTAGCTGTGAAACGGATGTCGCTAGCCGAGCAATCAAGTGGTCCAGCCTGTGGGTCAAGTCCATATATAAGAGTGGTCTTTTTTCTGAACTCGTCGGCCATGCGCCTAGCCCCAGCGTTATCCCCATTAAGAACTAGAATCCCATCAGCCGGCACAGCCTGCGGTAGTTCGGATTTAGCTCGATAAACATCCTCGGGTGAGCCAAAGCGCTCCAAATGCATGGTACCCACTGCTGTGACGATGGCAGCGTGTGGGGGAGTAAAATCAGCCAAGGACTTAATTGAGCCCCGGTGGTAAGCTCCCATTTCGACTACTGCGTAGCGGTGCTGTGGGCTCAAACGCTCCCTAATCTCACGGGTGATGCCCATCAGCGTGTTTACTCCGCGCTGTGGCCAAAATGTAGGCCCCAAAGCCGTATTTAAGACCTGCCCCAATAGCGACTTGGTACTGGTCTTTCCAAAACTGCCAGTCACCCCAATCGTGAAAGGTGCGATTGCTAGAAATTTTTCGCGCGCTTCGTTCTTCAAGCGCTCCTGGACATGCTTTTCCAATGGCTCCAGTGCTTTGGAGGCCACAAATGGAATAAAAGGCAAACTTTGAGCCAAGGCTAGCCCGGCCAACATTACCCCCAGTTCGCAGGAGAATAGGCGCGTAGTTAGGCCTAAGGCTACAACTGCAAAAATTACAAAAATCACAGCGCACATCTGAAAGGTTCGCTGCGCGCGTTCAGTCATCTTCAAACGCAACTTGCCCGTAACACGCGGATCAGGCTCAAGCATGGCCCGCATCCACAAGGCAGCTGCCCCGCAAACAATAATTAAAGATGGGAGCCAGGCCCAAGCAACCAATCGAGTTGCTAAGTATGCTAGGAGGGTGGCGGCGATTACCAAACTAGCCTGTCGATCGTACGCGCTGCGCTCCTTTAGCCAATCAAGATAACGCTCGCCCTTATACTCCTCCTGTTGTAAGAAACGCAGGTAGCGCAGCAGGCGCCGGTAGGCATACGCGCAAAGGGTTCCCGCTAGGATTAGACAAGCAAGCTCTCTAAGCAGCATGCGCCTCCAAAAAACGGGTGATGTAAGTAGTCAAAAGATGGTGACCAGCATTTTCAAACGGCTCATGCCCGCGGCCAGGAAACACAAGCATCTCAGAGCCATTGATTAGCTGGTGCAAGCGCTGTCCCAGAGCGACTGGTGTCTCCATGTCCTCCTGCCCCCACAGCAAGAGCGTAGGCGCCTTTATCTTCCTAGCGTCCTCGGAGGCATCCTCATTAACCGTCTTAACGAATATGGGACGTAGCGCTCCTGCCTGCAAATAGTCGCGGCTCGCGAATCGCGGTACAAACCAATTAGCAAAAAGATGGGTTCCACTACATTTGTCGCAAAATTTTAGGATTGAGCGCACAAGGCCCAGCACTCTCATCTTGGCAAGTTGCGCAAAACTTCTTGGTCTGGGGATACCCGAACTGGCAACAAGGAAAAGACGCCCGACCCTATCTGGACAAAGTGCTGCCATTCGAATCGCAACCCGGCCGCCAAAGGAGTGCCCTAAGACATCGCAGCGGCCAATGCCTTGCTGATCTAGATGCGCATACAATCGCTCAGCATAATCACGTGTGCCCCATACCTCTTTTGGCAAAGCTGATCTCCCAAAACCTGGCAGATCGACCAGCAACACCCTATATGTGGTGGACAGCAGCTCCGCCATCGGACGCAAGTCCAGGTGGTTTTTCCCCCAGCCATGCATCATCAGCAGCCAGGGCTTTGAAGCAGCCGAAGCACCTTCGGCCCCGACGGTAACACTAAAAATGCTCAGGTCTGTGGAGTTTGCCATAATATGCGATGCTCATTTCTAACAGACTGTAGCCACAAGGAAAAGCGATCCATGCAGGCTGCCCCTCATTAAGGCCCTCTTCCGCTCCAGCCGCTAACTACCATATACTTACTAGAACGAGCTCCTAGTGGAGCGCGCAAGGCGTATCTGGACCAGCGCAGGTGGGGCACTGAATTAGGCGAATTAGCCCCCCCACTTTAAGAGATTTTGGCCGATGGGAATGTACAATCTAAGCTCTGTAAATCTGCGCGTCCCCAACATCAACATCAATGTGCTGCTGCGCAAGAAATCGGTAGAGCGTCTGGTAGTTGGCACGAAAATACTCATGCTGCTGCTAATGGTATTCTGCGCTATTCAGATCATACGCGAGGGACTTGATAACCGTCTGGCAGCTTCTGCGGCGATATCTACCTTGGAATCTGAGACACAAGCCGCCGAGGCTGCCGCTGCAGACCACGGCTCAAAAAAGAACCACAAGCGTGACTATGACGCCATAGCACGTAGCAACCTCTTTGGACCACTTGGCACCCAAATGCAGCAAAAGCCGGCGGAACCAGCCAAGCCTGTAGTAAAATCCGCTTTCACTCTAATCGGCACCTTTATCGTTACTGGTGATGGTGGCACAGCTATCATCGAAGACCAAAAGAAGAAAACACAGGATGTTTTTTCTGTCGGCGACATGGTCTTTGGAGAGGCCAAATTGGTTGAAATTCAATCCGACCGGGTCATATTAGATCGCAGCGGCAATAAGGAAGAGCTGGTAATGGAAGACCTAGCCACCGACAAAGGCTCATCCGGCCCGGTCGAGTTTAAAGAAGGGATTGCATTTGTCAGTGAAAACGAGGTCCTTGTTCAGGAGCCAGAGCTAGACAAAGCCCTGGAAAACCTTCCGCTACTCCTGACTCAGGCCCGTGCAGTACCGTATTTTAAGGATGGAAAGTCGATTGGATTGCGCCTATTTGCTGTAAAGCAAGGTAGTCTTTTTGAGCGCTTAGGGCTCAAGAATGGGGATATCTTGAAGGCGATTAATAGCAACCCTTTGGGAGACCTGTCCCAAGCCATTAAGCTGTTTGAAACACTAAAACAAGAGCGCTCCATCAACGTTCAACTGGAGCGTGAAAGAAACGATCGGGAAGTCCATTATCAGATTCGCTGATAGAAGGTAGCGTCCACTCATTTTGAAGAGTCAGCTGGGGAAAATGGCTCATGGTGCCTTCTCTAAAGCTGTTATAAAAGTATACTAAGAGTGCGTAACAAAATGAAAACGCGACATGGCTATATGAAAGATTGTCATGCTTCGCCTAACGCTATTGCAGACTTTCTATCGCGTGGCCGAGTAGGTTTCATTTTGTTGAGCACTCGCTAGTTTAGTTCGTCGTCAAAGTGCGCTCCTATTGTGCGATTGCGTTACTTAAGGATGTGACCGCAGCATTAAGGAACAATGCAGAGGCGAATTAAAGTATGACGAAAATTTAGATTCTGGGTGCCTTACCTTGCTTCGACGTATTTCATCTCAGCTGCTCGCCGTTGGTATTTTTTGTGCCTTTTGTCTGCCTTTTTCAGCCGCTGCACAAGCCGGCTCGGCGCCTAGAGTCGCCACTGAAGAAGGGCCAGATGAAGCTGAGCTAGCTAAAGACAGCACAACTGAAATCAATGTAAAAAATGCCGACATCGCGGCCATCGTGCGCATCTTTAGCAAACGCACTAAACGAAACTACATCCTTGACGAGAACGTTAAGGGTAAAGTCTCGATTTACCTTCCTGGAAAAGTGACTGAGGGCGAAGCTCTAAAAATTCTAGACTCGACCTTAGCCATGAAAGGTTTTACGTCGGTACCAGTAAGTGAAAACTTGTGGAAAATTGTCCCGCTAAAGGATGCAAAGCAATCCACCATTCCAACCAGACTTGACGAGCCAGCTGGGCCAGTCTCAGCTGCAGTGGTAACACGCCTGCTCTCCCTAAAATACACAAACGCTGATGACATCAAGCAACTTATCGGGCCGCTCATCTCTGCTGAAGGCTTAGTTAACGCCTACACCGGCACAAACTCCCTGATGATTATAGATTCTGAGGATAATATTCAGCGTATATCCAGCATCGTAGCCGCGCTCGATGTCGCCTCAACCGATCGCGACATGACCATTATTCCGATCGTTAATGCCGAGGCTGCCGATATCGCAGATAAACTGAACGAAATTCTTGGGAACCCAAGCGCCAAGCAAGCAAGCTCTGGTAGCGAGTCTAGCTTTGATCTTTTACGTGAGAGGATACGCGAATCAGCGTTCCAAGCTGCCGCCGCTAATCGTGCCCAAACTGGAACAGGCGCACCGAGCTTGGGAGGCGCATCCTCCGCGGGTGGCAAAACGATTTCTGCTCGATCACGCGAACCAAAAATTATTGCCGACGATCGCACTAATTCTATAATCGTAGTAGCTGATGATGAAATGACTGCGCGGATTAAAGCGCTGGTCTCTCAGTTGGATAGCAAGGTTGACCTCTCTGGAAGTCGCTTTTACGTCTATCGCTGCCAGCATGCCAGCGCTGCCGAACTGGCCGACGTTTTGGCGGGGATTGTAGGTGGGAGCACTGGATCCACGAGCTCTGGATCCTCTCGCAGCTCATTCGGAGGTGGATTTAATGAGGATAGCGATGCTTCGATTATGGGCGGCAGTTCTAGTCGTAATAGCAGCAGCCGTAGGTCGCAAACTCGCAATCAGCGCAGTCAGAGCAGACTAGCAGGCCAATCTCGTAGCCCTGGTTCCTCTCGACAAAGCGGATCAAGTAACCGCAGTCCAGCTACCGCCAATTTGGGTGAAAACACCTCTATCACTGCCGATCCAGCTACAAACTCGCTGATCATAATGGCGAGCAAGCAGGACTACCTAAAGATTCTCGAGCTCTTACAAAAGTTGGATGTAAAACGACGCCAAGTTTTAGTAGAAGCCATGCTGCTCGAAGTCGGCGTAACCGACAGTGAGTCAGCAGGAACAGACTGGCTGACCTCTACCGGGGGAGCCGACGGCGGTATTTTGGCGGGCAACAACGCTGGAGATATCGTGGGAGTACTTAAGGATCCCGAGAAATTGTCTGGCTTCTCAGTAGCCGCTGCCAGTGCCGGCAGCCTTAAACTGCCAGGCTTCACCATCCCTACTCAATCAGTGCTATTACAAGCTGCTCAGTCAAATTCAAATGTTAACGTCCTAAGCGCCCCCACAATTTTGGCCACAGACAATGAACAAGCCGAAATTGTCGTCGGACAAAATGTGCCGTTCGTGGCCAGCCAGGCTACTAACGACACCAACCTGAACAACACCTTCAATCAGATCGATCGCCAAGACGTCGGCATCACCTTGCGCATTACACCGCAAATTAGCTCTGAGGATTCTGTAACACTCCAAATTTTTACTGAGGTATCAAACGTTATTGAGTCGACACAGGCCTCGGCACTTGGCCCAACCACCACCATTAGAACCAGTGACACCACAGCTATCACCCGCGATGGCCAAATGATTGCTATCGGTGGCTTGATGGCTGACAACGTTAATGAAGCCTCATCAGGTGTGCCATTCTTTAAAGATATACCAGTCTTGGGACATCTCTTTAAGGAGTCACGCGAAGACAGGCGCCGCACAAACCTTCTAATCTTCATTACCCCTCGCATCGTGAAGGACCAATTTGATGCCAGAGACACAACGCTAGAGCACCGCGATGCCTTCGAGAATGAATTGCGTCAAAGTGATATCTTCCCTGGGCGAGAAGAAGTCTTGCACAGCTCACGCTTAGATAATGTGGCTGAGCTAACCCCCTTCGATGGGAAAAAGCCAAGCACCGTTAAAGCACCGCAGCGAAATGAGAGCGCGCCGCATGTAAGCGGCAAGAGGGAGGAGGCTGCGAGTGAGGGCGACGCTCCGATTAGACTTAAAGTCGCTCCAAAAATCCCAAAGTTTGAGGCAAGCCCAGAGAAGGCCGCACTTGCCCCCAGTAGCCAACGTTACGTAGTGCTTCAGCTGACAAAGACCGACCGTGATGCAGATAGCCGGCTGCCCTTCCCTGTTAGTAGTGCCGGTACTTTTGGCCTGCTAGTGCCAGCTGACGCCCCTATAGCGGCACGTGGCTTCTTTGAGCCGGGAGCTGCCTACGCGTACTCGATTGACTCCCGTTTAGTAAAAATGCAGGTTTTATCGAGTGTTGCAACAATCGAAGAAGCTACAGACCTGCACTCCGAGATAGGGAATAACTGGTACACCCTGTCCCCTTATGAAATAATGAACCTCGGCAGCGGTCCTTGGGTAAAGGGCTCAAGCAAGTAACATTTATCATCAAGCTGGACTGGATCTGTAGGCTGTGGCAATGCCGTCATCCTCTAAAGAATCGGGCGAAGCGCAGACTCCAAGCGTAGAGACTCTGCGTCAACTGGCCAAGGACTTAAGCCTGCCGTTTGCGGAGCGTCTATCCGAACCTAATCCGCCACGTGACCTAGTGCGCGGAGATTTTGATCGCATAGTTGGTTCTTGGGGCAGAGCGTTCTCGCTAGTGCCGATTGCAGGCAACGAACATGAGGTAATTGTAGCCACCTCTGATCCTCTCAATATTCAGGGCGTCGATTTGTTACGTCTATGTTATGGCCGCCAAATTACAGTTGTCGTAACCAGCGAAGATGAAGTTACTCGAGCCATCAATGCCATCCGCACCAGTTTAATGAGCGATCGCTCTAGCTCCCTGCAGAGCGACAAAGAGTCCCAGGAGGAGTCTCTCGATACTCAGCTAAAAATTGATGTTACTGACGCGGAAGATGATGATGCGCCTATAATTCGCTATGTAAATGCGATCATTTTTAAGGCTAGTTCTGAGCGGGCCTCCGACGTACATGTCGAGCCGTACGAGGATAAGGTAAAAGTTAGATTTCGCATCGACGGTGTGCTGCATGACATAGCCAGTGAAGATAAGGCCTTCCAAGCCTCGATCACCTCGCGCATTAAGGTCATGGCCGGACTTAATATTGCCGAGAAACGTCTACCCCAAGATGGTCGCATTGGTCTAAAAATCGCTGGGCGCGATGTCGATATCCGTGTCTCGACTGTGCCAACCCAGTTCGGGGAGCGTGTGGTTATGCGTCTTCTCGATAAGACTGCTACCGTATTGGATTTCGAGCAGCTTGGCATAGTTGGCAAAACGCGCGATGCGGTAGAACGGCTAATCCGCAAACCCAATGGCATTATTCTGGTTACCGGACCGACTGGTTCAGGTAAAACCACTACGCTCTACTCGTGCCTGACCCGCATAAATACCCCTGATCTTAATATTTTAACGGTAGAAGATCCGATCGAGTATCAACTCGATGGCATTGGACAGATGCAAGTCAATCCAAAAATTAATTTTACCTTTGCCAATGGGCTAAGGGCGATCCTACGTCAGGACCCAGATGTAGTGATGGTCGGCGAAATTCGAGACACTGAGACAGCCGAGATCGCAATTCAAGCATCTTTGACTGGCCACCTGGTGCTATCTACATTGCATACCAATGACTCCTCGGGTGCTATCACACGCCTTATAGACATGGGCATAGAGCCATTCTTGGTTTCATCTAGTTTGCTTGCCATTATGGCGCAGCGTCTCGTAAGGAGACTTTGCCCGCAGTGTCGTGAGCAACATAATATGACAGATGACGAAGCTCGTGAGTTAGGTTTAGATCCAACTAAGCTTACATCACGCATAGTATATCGGGCTGGGCAGACAGGCGCATGCGAACGTTGCCAAAATACCCGCTACCTCGGTAGAACCGGCATCCATGAACTGCTAATAATCGATGACGAAATTCGCTCCTTAATTCTGCAGCGCGTCGATTCTAATTCAATTAAGAACGCAGCGATCGCGCGCGGCTTCGCCACTTTGCGCCAAGATGGAGCACAAAAAGTTTTAGCTGGAGAGACCTCAATTGAGGAAGTTCTACTGGCAACACATGAGGAGTTCGCGTAGGCACGCTGCTGCTGAATTAGTAAGGACTCTAGTATGCCGATTTTTGAATATGTAGCAGTAGATGCCAACGGCAGAGAACGTAAGGGCACACTTGATGCCGATACTGAGCGAACGGCACGCCAAAAGCTGCGCACTCTTTCACTATTCCCTACCACAATTAGAGAAGGCAAAGTCGTCACACACGAGAAATCCCGCGATATCAAGCGCTATTTCATGGCCGGGCGCGTATCGGTCAAGGATTTGTCGGTTGCAACACGGCAGCTGGCAACATTAGTTGGAGCCGGTCTGCCGCTGGTAAGCGCCCTACATGGGCTTTCCGAGCAGACTGAATCCTTCACTCTCAAATCAGCAATTGTTGAGGTTCGAGAAAAGGTGGAAGAAGGTCTCGCTCTAGCTAAGGCCCTAGCCCTTTTCCCCAAGATTTTTCCACCTCTGTACGTGAACATGGTGGCCTCAGGTGAGGCTTCTGGAACGTTGGACACAGTACTCGAGAATTTAGCAGACTACTTAGAATCGCAATTAGCTCTGCGCCGCAAAATTACCTCCGCGCTGTTTTATCCAATCTTGATGCTATTTATATGTACCGTGGTGGTGCTAGCACTATTTGTATATGTAGTGCCAAAAATTGTTGAGATTTTCAAAAAGCAGGGCGCGACCCTGCCTCTGCCGACACGAATAATGATTGGAATCTCAGATTTCATCATAAACTACTGGTATGTCCTGGTGCTGGCAGTGGTAGGCGTAGTAGCTCTTGTTCGTTGGTACTATCGACAACCGAAAGGGCGCAGCAACGTAGATCGACTCCTGTTGCGCATGCCACTTTTTGGCTCACTGTACGTCAAAATTGGTGTAGCACGCATAGCGAGAACTTTGGGAACACTTTTATCTAGCGGGGTTGGCCTCCTCACCGGCATAGACATAACTCGCAATATCGTCAGCAACGTACATATCGTGCATGCGCTGGAAGAGGCACGCGACGGAGTACGCGAAGGACGTAGTCTGGCGCGCGAGCTTAGCAAGGCTGGGATATTTCCACCGATGCTTGGACAAATGATAGCGGTCGGAGAACAGAGCGGAGAACTAGAAAACATGCTTCAGAAGGCAGGCAAAGCTTATGAAACTGAAGTAGATGCCACCCTATCAGGGCTTACATCAATGATAGAGCCGCTCATGATGATTGGCGTTGGAATGGTGGTACTGTGCATAGTAATTTCAGTGCTACTGCCAATGGCTGATTTAATACAAGTTGTCCAAAAGTAGCCAAGTTAGCTAGGATAAGCATGTTATTAATATAGCCAGTAGATGGGAAAAGTTATGCAATCGCTCAAATCAGAACGCGGCCTAACGTTAATTGAAATTATCGTAGTGCTAATTATTTTATCAGTCGTTATGGCTTTCTTTGGCAACAAGATCTTTGGCTCTGGAGATAGAGTTAAAGCAGACATAACTAAGCTGATGATGAAGGAGATCCAGCAAAATATTGAGCAATATCGTTTGCGCTACAATCAACTCCCCGCGGCCTTAGATAACCTAACTGGTTGCAATGATGTAACAGGCCCGGGCTGCACTCCAATCGCAAAGGCTGAGAGTCTTAAAGATGCTTGGGGCAATGGCTTCATCTATCAACTTGATAACGGTGGCCGTAGCTACCGCCTAAAAACCCTTGGAGCCGACGGACGTGAGGGTGGCGAAGAGGTTAACTACGATACCTTCGTCACAGGACCGTGAGGCAAGCTAGCCGCTCTATAGCACGTGGTGGCCTATCAGCGGGCTTCACTCTAATTGAACTTGTAGTTGTCATTGCGCTAATCGGATTGATCTATGCACTTGTAGGACTACGCACCGGCACTTTCTCCTTTTGGGAGGAGGAAGGTTTTTTGCGGCGCTTAACGGAAACGATTGAATTTCTCCACCACCAAGCTGTAATCGATCAAACTTTTTACCGCTTAGACTTCGATCTTAAAGAGAACACATGGCGCGTTCGAGCTGTAAGGGTTGAAGAGGAAAACGAGAATAAAGATCTCGAGAGCCTTGCTACCGATGCTGGCTCACTTAGTCTCGAATTAGCCTCTTTCCTTAATCCAGACATGGGCCGCAGTCAGACATTGATTCCGGCCCCCTCCTTCCCCTCCTTAAGCGAGCCACAGCTGTTGCCACGCGGCACGATAATTGAGGATATTCGCACTATGCGTGGCAGACAGTCCGCCACGAGCTCTGACGAAGCTTCAATCTATTTCTCTCCGCGTGGATTCTCCGAGTTTGCTGTCCTACACTTGCGCTTGAATGGAGTAAATCCGGTTACAATTTTGGTTAACCCCTTCACTGGCCTTACGCAGATCTTTCGGGAGTATCGCGATTTTGAGTGGACCTATGGGCGCGGCAAAAAGCGAGGCAAGGATGAGTAATCTCCACGCTCAGAGAGGATTAACACTTATTGAACTCACCTTTGCTGTGTTGATTCTAGCTGGTTCAGTGGTCGTCCTACTGGGTCTGCAAACTTCAGCCCTAAAGCTCGCAGCTCACGACCATAACAGTCAGCGCGCAATGTTAGCCGCCCGTCGCTTGCTAGCTCCGATGGAAACAACTCGCAAGCAGCTGGAAAACAGATCATACGAGGGAACTTTCCCAGAGGTACTCAAAGAGGTTGCTCCGTATGACACTGACCTCATCGATCCACGTGACGAACGCTTGTCGGTATCACTGCAAATCGGAGATTGGGGCATCCCTGATGTGAATCCACAGGCGATGAAACAAGTCACATTGGATATTCGCTGGGGAGAGGCAGTCGATGACCAGCTTGGATTATTTTATTTCATTCCAGCAGAAGAAGGTAAGGACCAAGAACAGGAGGAGCCATGAAGAGGCGCCACCTCGCATCTAAAGCTGGTTTTACCCTGATCGAGATTGTCATCGCGCTGGGGATCTTTGGGATTGTCATGGCGGTTGGTTATAGCTCCTTGCAGGGGATCATAAGTGCAAAATATGCCCTTGATGACGCACGCGACTTACGAGCTTTAGCGGATGCGATTCTGGGTCGATTAACGCGCGAAATCCAACTGGCTGTGGCGGATGTACCGCTTATCCCAGACAAAGACAAACTGGACCAACCCAATTCCCCTAAACTAAACATGCTTGGGGCCCATGACACGCTACGAGGAGATGCCAGCAGCGACTCGCTCTCATTCTTGGCGCTTGAAGGTGGTCAGTACCTACCAGATGGCGGATCGCATTCGGGGATAGTTCAAATTTCCTACCGCCTAGCAAAGGATCCGGAAGCTGCAGTGGGAGATGAAGACAGTTACATGCTTATTCGCGATGAGTTGCCATTTGTACGCCCCTACCAACGCGCCTACGATCGAATTATGACGTTCCCCATCGCTACCAATATTTTAAGCTTAAGTTTTTCCTATCTGGACCAGCAGTCGGGGGAGCTTCTCAACACCTGGGGCACAGATAATAAACTCGGGCTGCCGCGCCTAGTGCGCCTTTCCATTACGCTACGTTCTCCAAAGGGTCAGGTTGAAACGTTTACCACCTCGGTGCCCTTACGAGCTAAGTCGCAGTAATCTAGAAGCTAATTCAATAATAGCTTCTAGTCGCGTCAAGGATGGCGCGGCAAACGCCGAAGGCGTTTGTAGACTATTCTGACCACAAGCAGAACATACTAGTAGCATTGAGAAGTCAGAATAGATCTTCATGGATATCCCTCGCCGCTATTTTAGCCCTCCGCGGGTAGGCATGAGACTACGTATTCCAACTCTATCGAAGACCAGCCAATTGACCTCAAATTGTCCTAACTTGCGACACCTGCTGCCTCAAGTTAGCATAAGGCAATGCAAGAGCACGTTCTGAGCATCGATACTACCATTGACCCGCCCACGGCGGTGTTGGTGGGCTTAGAAGATGGGCGGGTAGGAATTAGCGAGATCCATGAGCTTGGCGTCGGCGCCTTCGATTCAACTAATGAGAATGCCTCCACTAACCTAAAGAGCGCTCTGGAGCGTATTAAAAAACCATTCCACAACACAGTGCTCTTGGTGCCCTCACAAGAGTACCTCTCAATGAATGTGGAGCTGCCTTTTTCTAATCCAAAGAGCATAGAAAAGGTGATCGACCTTGAAGTACAGGATCAGTTGCCATTTGATGGCTCTGACTTTGTCCTTCATTACCATCCCGTAGGCACCCTACCGACCGGTAGTCATGATGTACATGTGGGACTTCTACCAACCGAGTCACTTAGAAGAACTCTTGCCACTTGCAAGGCCGCTGGCTGCGAACCACTTATTGTTAGCACTAATTCTGGAATCTTAGGGGCCTTAGATCAGCTGCGTCCTCAACTACTCCCAGACACTGCTGTGGTAATACTTCCCCGCGCTCAGGATGTCGCGATAGCACTCTTTGTGGCGGGTAAAGTATGTTCGGATAGAGTAATTCCTCGCCGCCTTTCAAAGGGCACGCAGGCCCTGGAACCTGGAATTCTCCACGACCTGCGTTTAACAGTTGCGGCATGGGAGAAGCGCTATAAATGTAAGGTCAACAAGGCGCTGTTGATCGGGGTCTCTGATTGCGCCCCATTTGAGCAAACTTTGGCAATTCCAGTTTCACCACTTAGCCCCCAAGAACTCGTGGGCTCTAGTGACGATCGCACTATTTCAGCTGGGATGGCCGCAATCTTTGCTCGCGATAATGCACCGCCAGTCCCATTAACTAATTTCCGAACCCGGCAATTTTCATACCGTCCACAGTTAGCAGAGTTACTGCTTGGATTGCGGCAACTGATCCCATTTTCTATTGGCTTACTCGTACTAGTCCTGATTGCTCTAAGCGCGACTTATGCCTTCAGAGAGCAACGCATCAGTAGAGTCCAAGCGGCGATGCGACAGCAGATTACGGAATCGGTCCCTAGCCTTTCCTTACCACAGGGTCATGAACTTGATGCCCTTGAGGGAGAGACCAGGCGCCTAGAACAGCAACTTCAAAGCCTGGGCTCATTATCTGCACTATCCCCACTCGATTACCTAACAGAGATTACTGGAGATCTGCCGCTGGCTAGTGGCGTTACTGTTACGCGCGTAAAAATTGAGGGCAATCGTCTTCGAGTGGAGGGCAGTGCACCTGGCTATACAGAAATAGAAAAAATTGAGCGCTTCCTAAAACGCAAAAAGAACGTTTACTGCAAAATCCGTAAAGATTCCACTAACGCCGCCCCTGGCAAGCCAAATAGCCGTGGGTACACTTTGGATATTACGTTGTGCGAGTAACAGCATGAAGGAACTTAAGGAACAACTCGCAAAACTCTTGGCAGCCTTCAATGCCCTATCGGGGAGAGAGAAAGGACTGATTGTGGCAGGCGCAGCGGTAATGTGCTTGCTCGGCCTATACAAAGTTTACGAACCAGTGCAGCTTGTGTTCTCCGAACAGGTTCAGGAAGTGCAAAAGGCGGAAAACGACGCGCGCTCTGCCTCTGCTCTATTGGAGCGTTATGCTAAGCTCAAGGCACGCCGCGATGCGATTGAACGTGAATACAAAGAGGTTGAGTTCAAGGAAGGAGCGCTCTCGCACCTAGAAAACATGGTTAAGAATAAAGCTGGTGTCGCTTCAGGCTTCACAATCAAAGACAGCCCTCCAGTAGAGTTCGGGGGAGAGTATGAGCAAACTCTTTTTTCGGTTAAGTTCACAACTACCAACCTACCTGGACTTGTTGATTTTCTGAAAGAACTGTCTCAGGGCCCAAAACCAATGATTCTGGGCAAGGTTGATATCCAGCGCAGCCGCTTCGCTGACCGATTGGAGACTGACATTGACGTAAGCAGCATTCGCAAAGTGAGGTAATGTGATTCCCGTTCCGCGTCTGGCGCTATCGTTAGGCAGTACGCCTCCTCGCCCCCGAAGCATCTGGCAAAGACTACTAATCGCAACATGCGCTTTAGTGGGACTTTTTCTGATCGCAGCCTTTAGTATCGACGCTTCTAGGTACAGCGCCCTAATTGACCCCTTAATCATACAAAATGCCCGCAAAGCTGGGGTCCTAGTCACGCTGCAAAATACCGGCCTCGGTATATTACCCCCCAAGTACAAGGCTGACTCGATCACGATACTGCCGCGCGGCTGGTTCTCGGGCTTAGTCCTGTCCCGACTAACATTAATACCTCATTGGGGAACTCTCCTTGGTGGGCGAATAGGGGCGCGCGTTAGTGCACTAGCCTACAATGGTGAACTTAGCGGTGACGTAACTATTGTGGAGTCCGAGAATGGGCTCGATACTGACTTTGACTTAAATGGACTTCAGCTAAACCAGCACCCAGTGATCGAGGGTTTCGGTATTCACTCTGGATTGCTAGACATCAAAGGCAGTCAATTCTCTGTGCGCAATCGCGAACCGCGCGGCGGCTCAATCTCCCTAGAACTCAAGGGACTGGGCAAGCCAGAAGCTTCTCAGCTCTCACTTCAGACCTTTGGACTGCCGCTAAATATAAACATTCCTAGCTTTAGTGCACTTGATCTAAAAGCCAATTGCTCAGCCCAACAACCCGCCAAGCTCAACTGCCTGATTGAGTCTAGCTCATCATTACTTGAATTAAGCGGCCAGATTGATGCTGGGTTTGTAGGGGGGCAGTTAAATGAGCTAGGTGCCAACCTAAAAGTCCATTTAGCGGACCAAGGCTCAGCGGCCCTTGGGCAATACCTCCCCCTACTAAGCACTGGAGTGCTAAAAGCCGACTCGCGCGCATTTTCGATTAATATAAGTGGCCCAATTCGAAGCCCTCGCATTAAATTCAGCGTTTAATCCTTGGAAAAGGCATCTCAATTGACGCGCAGTTCGACACAAAGCCGAAGCGTTATTGGCCGTTCCAGAGCGGATAAGACGTTGAAAGCTTACGACTGGCCTGAAGGGCCTAATTTATGCGAGCATTGGGGATAGTTCTATGATGTTAATGACTGCCCTAGTTATATCCGTTGTTTGTAGCGTAGCGCTATTTGCGCTCATGAAACTCCTGCGCAAGGGTATTGCTGCCTCCGCCACCTCTGGCAAAGATCAACTGCTGGCGGACATAGATAGTAACACCAAAGCGCTACAAGAACTAACTCTTTACAAAGATAGCTACGCCTCTAAGGGCCAGTTCCAATTTGTTGAGGCTCTGCACAGTAAAGCACTTGGGGATCTGGAAAAGGAAAAGGCCACTCTTAAGGAAATTGAGAATAAACTGGATACCGCACAAAAAGCGGTAGGCGAAAAGGAGACTGCCCAACAGGACCTAAAATCAGCAAAAGCAGAGGATGAGAATAAGTTACAAGACCTACTAACTAAGCACGCAGATCTTAGCAATGAGGCGATTGGACTGGAGCAGAAGCTAGCGCAGTCGCTTAAAAATCTTGATGCGCTCCTGAATGAGCTCCAACTTACTCAAGATCAGCGCGCTATGTTACAAGAAATGCAGAATGCAGTTACCAGCGCCAGCGCGCGCCTAAGAGACCTAATTGCTGAGTACAGCGGGGTCAACGAACGCTTAGAGGCTTTGAAGCAACAGCATCTCGATCTCGAGGACGAGTACACAAAGCTGGTCGAACAGCAGCTTGGAGATTGATAGCGCGTAACAAAATAATGCGTATTGCTTCGTTTCGGATCTCGATACGAGCCAGCTAGGGTGCAATAGTCGCTATTCAATCTGACAGACAGTGTCAGACATTAATGTAGCTAATTAAAAACCACGGAGCGCACAGAGTTCTCTGAGGTTAGGGATCTAGGACCCTTACCATCCTCTGTGAACTCTGTGC
>JAIBBV010000051.1 GCA_019694465.1 Oligoflexia bacterium | reverse complement strand
TTGCGCATCCATCCAAGGCGCTGCGCGATATTATAGAAGGCATGAATCATTTTAGTAACAATTTCGTTGCAGAGCAGATTGTATTTGCGCTCGGTCAGCAAGCAGACGGCTCCTTTGTGCATGAGCAGGGCGTAGATCGCATAAAGCGCTATCTTCGCTCGATCGGAGTCGCTGAGGATGAGATAGGCCTTGTAGATGGGTCCGGACTTGACCGTGATAATCGGCTTAGTGCACACGCAATTGTCCAAACTTTACGTGCAATGGCACGGAAAGAATTCTTGGATGTTGAGTTCATGAACTCTTTTTCGGTTGCAGGTCGAAATGGTACGCTAAGAGAGCGTGGCCAGCGTAGTTTAGGGTCTCGTCCGGGAAGCACTGCGGAGGCTTCTGGGGCAGGCGGAGAAGCTTATCCATTTTACCGTGGAAAAACTGGGACTCTCAACGGTGCAAGTTCACTGGCTGGTTACGTCCGTGACCGGGAAGGCAGGCTGTATGCTTTCGCTCTATTGTATAACGGGGATCTGCCAAAGCAGCAGGTAGTAGAAATTGAAGACCGCTTTGTCGAAATATTGTATGCGAGTAAGGACTGATAGGGGTATGATTGCGGGCGGGTTTTTGCTCCCGCCTTTCTCAATACTTATTAAGGGTCTTAGTTCTTTCTTTACGGGCATGGCAGCATGAAGAGAGCCGTTTACTCGCTGGCACTGGGGATGTTGCTCCAGGTTGTGTGCGGAGTGCCTGTAGTGCATATCCCGTCAGTATCGGCTGAGGTTAGGCGCATTCAACGTCACCCAGACTTTGCTGTGCCAGAGCGCCTGCGGGCACGCGTAGATTTCTGGAAGGACATATTCACTCGCTATGGCGAGAATGAAATGGTTGTGCACCATCGAGATTTCCCTCAGATCAGGTTCACGGTCCTTGATTTTCGAAAGGTAGCTGCTGAGCTAACACCGATTCAACTCGAAAAACTTAAAAAGGATCGCTCCAACGATGAGATAAGCCGATTAAAGGCAATCTTTAAGCGGCTGGGTACAGGGGCCGAACCAGCCTCGGAAGAGGAAGAGCAGATCTATGAAAAGATGCGACGTTTGCCGGGGGGAGTAACTAAGTTTCGGGAAGTAGTGGAAGGCGATTTAATCCGCACCCAGACAGGAATAAAGGAAAAGTTTGCTCTGGCCTTGCAGCGCTCAGGGCGTTACCTGCCGATTATGGAGCGTATCTTCAAAGATTATGGCCTGCCAATTGAGCTTACGCGCCTTCCCTTCATTGAGTCGTCTTTTGATTACGAGGCTTATAGTTCGGTGGGAGCGGCTGGGATTTGGCAGTTCATGCGCAAGACAGGCATGCTGTATATGACAGTTAACAGCCTGGTCGACGAACGGCGCGATCCAATTGAGGCTACTCGAGCGGCTGCGCGTTATTTGGAGCAGGCCTACAACCAGCTGGGCACCTGGCCCTTGGCAATTACTTCCTATAATCATGGTGTTTATGGCGTAGCAAAGAAGGTACGTCAGTGGGGTACATCTAACTTGGCAGAGATAATTGAAGACCCAAGTCAGCGCGCCTTTGGCTTTGCCTCCACTAATTTTTATCCCGAGTTTCTTGCAGCGCTGGAAGTTCACGATAACTATAGATCCTACTTTCCAGATCTGGAGCTATGGCCAGCATTAAGCATTACTCAGTATCGGGTGCCGCAGTCGACACAGATTCAAGTGTTAGCTCGTCGATTGGGAGTCCCATTGGATGAGCTGCGAGCGGTAAACTATGCCATTTCAGATCGGGTCTGGAGTGGGCGTATGTCACTGCCGCGTGGCTACGTACTAAAAATACCGGATCGTTACGAAACTAAAGTCGCGAGTTTGCACATGCCCGATTCGCCAGCAGCGGGAAGTGCTCCCCCTGCCAGTTCAGTTTATGGAGGGATCACCTACCGTGTGCGTAAAGGGGACACTCTTCTTTCAATCGCCAAAAAGTACAAGACAACAGTGGCTGACCTTTTGGAAAGCAACAGCATGGAGAATCGAGCTCTGATTCCTGGCGAGTCGCTAAAAGTTAGGGCTTTTGAGCAACGACAAGTCGAACGCTCAGAACAATCCTCAGTCACAGTTCGTAAGCGTGACGCCGAGCGCACTTATCGGGTAGCTAAAGGCGACAATCTTTGGTCAATCGCTCGAAAACTTGGCATCAGTGTGCAGGATCTAAAACGCAAAAATAATTTGAGCGGCAACCAGATTAGAGAAGGCCAGTCTCTTAGAGTCCCAAAGTCTTAGCGTAGATTAAAAGAGGCATGGCAACAATTTCTAGGGCGGGCAGGGGTTGCCTGACGCATCCGCATTCGCGTCAAGAAGGACATAGACGCTGTTAGAAAGTCCATTGCAGACTAGAAGCTATTTCAAAAGTAGCTTCTAGTCGCGCCAAGGATGGCGCTACAAACGCCTTCGGCGTTTGTAGCGAAGCGAGGCATGGGCACCTTGGGCCCCATGCCTCGCTCGGAGCGATTCAAAAATGGGCAGGAGCCTATTTTTGAAATGACTTGTAGTCTATTGGCGAATTATTTAGAAGCTATCGCCTGCGTCATCAGCTTTCGTGTCTGCAGCGCCGGCTTGGTCACCTTCTTGACCAGCATTGCCCTGCATGTCGGAATTCTGGAAGCCTTCATCATCGGATCCCCGATCTTGGCGAGGAACGTTGATAACGGCGGCTTTCTTCATGAGCAGTTTTTGGCCATTGAAGTCAGCTTCTGACAGCTTTTGAATCACGCCATCGGCGACTTCTTCAGCGATATCAACGAAGGAATAAGCGCCACGTAGGCTGCAGCGCTTGACCTTGTCGCTGGCATCCGGAGATTGCTCCGCAATCATGCCACGTAGCTTCTCTTCGGACATGCCAGCATTAGATCCTGCACCCACATAAATGCGCACGTCGCGAGCAGGGGGCTCCTGACGCTGTCGACGCTGTGAGCGAGAATCCTGATAACTATCTGAGTAGTCCTCGGCAGAGTCTTCGCTAAACTTCAAAGGCTCTGGAACACCCTCACGCCCAATAATATCACTTTGCCGAACGTCATTACGGAAATCACCGCGATCTGACTGACCTTCGTCGCGGTAGCCTCCTCGGCCATGGCCGTTTCTACCACGTCCGCCTCTATCTCCGCGTCCACCGCGGTCGCCACGGTCGTTACGGTCACCGCGGTCTCGACGCCCGCGTCCATCGCGACCATCTCGACCTTCACGTCGGTCAGCACGGAAATCGCCCTCTTCTTCATAGTCGCGACTGTCGCGCTCAGTTTCGCGCTCTGTAGACTGCTTCATGTTAGGAAGCACATTTAGCGTGTTGTGCAACAAAAGTGCGAGAACAGAGTCACGTTGAGGACTTGATAGCAATTGTTGTGCGAGCGAGGCTAAAGACGGATCGTTCTGCAGGGCCTGACGCTCAGCAACTTGACACAGCTGCTTGAACTTAGCGTCTGCCATCGCTTCCTTGGTTGGTAGTTCTGCTTTGCTGAATGGGGCATCTACGAACTTCTTGATGTAGTGGAAGTTGCCGATATCAAGCGGACTTACCAACGAAATGATGGTATGGCGCTTACCACCACTGCCGGAGCGACCGCAGCGGTGAATGTATACCTCTGGATCGCTAGGGATGGAGTAGTTTACTACCAGCGCGATGTCCTCTACTTCTATATTTTGAGCCGCTACGTCGGTCACGACCACAGCGCATAGTTGGCCATCACGAGCTTGCTTCATGGTTGAGGTGGTCTTGGCCGGAGGTACATGACCGATTAGCTTGCGTGCTGAGATGCCACGCTTCTTGAGCATAACTTCGACTAAGTCTGTGTCGGATGGCGAATTGCAGAAAACTACAGTGCTAGGTTGCCCTTCCTGTTCCAGGATGTCGCAAAGGGCGTTGGGCTTTGATAAAAGCTCATTTGTGACTTCGTAGAATACGTGCTGAGCTACGGCGCTGGAAGTAGTCGCGTCGCGTTGTTCGTTCATCTCTGTTGTATTAGTCTCATCGTGCATGGTTTTCTCACTACGGTAATTAATTACTGCAATATTTAACTTACTGGCTCATCGTGTCCGGCATCACTGTCAGAAAAATAAGCCCGCAACTCAACGGGTTACCTAAGGAAAAGAAATTGCGGAGTGCGCTATCTTCTCTCAGGAATCCACTGCTAATCGCGCTGGTCCTGTCAGCTTTTTCGGCTTGCGATATGCTGCCAACCCCCTGGGCGCTTAACCAAAAGCGGCCTGCGGTCCAGGACAATGCTCGGTCGTTCGAGGCTTCCCTATCGGACAAGGCAGCATCTGCAGCTCCTGAGTCTCCCATTAATGCCTCTATAAGTCCAGATAAGGGCCTGAGACCAGCCATAAAGATCAAGGCCAGCATAGATGCTGAGCGCTTTAGCCAAATTAAGTCGCAACTGGGCGAACTTATTCACTTATCTGTGGTTGGTGGTGGTACTGGAAAGGTAATCTTAGTCGATAGAGGCGGCCAGGTACGACTTAGAAGTCTTGGGGGTAAGGTAGCAGACCGCCTAATTTACCAAACGGGAGAACGAGTAGATTCGGTTGCCATTTCACCTGACGGTCTGCGCATTGCTTTAGCACTGGCACGGCAGGTTTTAGTGGTGTCGCTCTCTGACGGTGCTGTAGCGTTTAAGAGGGTTGGCATGAAGGCCCGCGCGGCTTCTCTCGATTTTGACAGGAGCGGTGAGGCCCTACTCATTGGTAGCAATGATGGGGTTGTATATCGATGGCGTTTTGTAGATGAGCAGGACGCTACATCTACAATGGAGCGTGAGAAGTGTTTTGAGCGTTACATTGCGCATTCCTCTGTGCTTAGCAGCGTGAGGTTCCACCCGCGGGGCAGAGTATTCTTTTCTGCTGATTGGCAGGGGGTGCTAAACGCTTGGGCTCCTTATGATGCTGATGAAAATGACGGCGAGTTCGACCGTAATCTTTTTGGAGCGCGTGGGTATATAGATCGTGCCAACCGCGTACGGGCTAGTCGCAACGGAGGGGTTCCGGTTACCGATATGGAACTAGCTCCGGATGGCGAGAGTCTTTTCCTAGCGCTCAGTGACGGTACTATTGAGTGGTGGCAGGTGCGTGGCTTCAAGAAGCTGGCTGAACAGAAGATCGGTAAGGGAGCAGTTTTAGATCTGGCTTTTAGTGAAGACGGTCAGCGCTTGGCTAGTGTACATCAAGATGGGATCGTTCGAGTATGGGAGCAGATGGTTTCTGAGCAAGAGGGCGTTACCGACAAGGCGTATACACTAAAGCGAATTTATGAAGCGCCGGTTCCTAGTGCGCGTATTGTAAGATTTGTTGGTTCCCGAACCTTGGCTGTTGGAACGAGCCAAGGGGAAGTAAGTATCTCGCCTATAGTGGAGTAATATGATGGCTAACTTTTGGGGGCTTACTAAGGCACGCGCGCTGATGATGCTGTGTGTGATTGCAGTGGTTGTCGCAGTAGATCAAGTCACAAAATTATGGATTGTTGCAAATTTTCGTCTGGGTGAGCTACGACCAGTCATATCTGGGCTATTTGATCTGACCTACACACTTAATCGTGGAGCTGCTTTTGGAATTTTCTCAGGCGTATCAGATGGACTGCGTCAGATAGTTTTGGCAATAACCACAGCAGTTGCCTTATTAGCGGTACTATACTTTCTCTCGCGTGACTTCCGTGGGCGCCTTCACGCACAGGTTGCTTTAGCTCTTATTCTAGGTGGCGCGATTGGGAATTTAATCGATCGGGTGCGGATTGGAGCCGTTATAGATTTCCTGGACTTCTATGTGCAGAACTACCATTGGCCAGCATTTAATGTGGCAGATAGCTGCATTTGTATCGGGGTCTTCGTTTTGATTCTGCTTCGACCTAATCATAAGATCCCAGAGTCCTAAGTTAGGCTGTAGGGTTTGTATTTTTTGAAATGCTGTTTTGTGTTAGGGTTCTGCCTAGGTTTTTTCTTCGACCAGTCAAACCCAACCTGGTGTTTGTGCGCCGGGCTTTGTAAAACTTGTAGGATGTTAGCAATGAATAAGTTCAACTCGGCGTTCGTCATTTGTGCTTTTCTATTGATAGGCTGTTCCAGCAATAACAGCACAACGGCTGGAGTTGTGTATGGTGGTGCTGCTGGCGCTGGAGTTGGTGCACTTATCGGAAATGAAGCTGGGAATACAGGGGTAGGTGCGGTAGCGGGCGGCGTTGCTGGGGCGACTGTGGGTGGGCTTATTGCAGCCAGTGAGGAAAAGAAAGAAGACGTTGTCTCCCAGCAGAAGGAAATGCTTGCGATTCAGGAAAAGCAGCGCCGTCGGCAAGAGCGCGAGCGCGAGGATATCGCTAGGCAAAAATATTACGATGACTTGCTGCAAAAGCACGAGTAACAGGAGGCTGTAAAATGCGTACTAGTATCAAGACAACTTTATTAATTGGTCTTTTATCCCTTAGCGCATGTACTGATCCAGGTGAGACTACTGGAATTGGTGCAGCTGCTGGAGGTGTAGTTGGCGCCTCACTCGGAGCTATAGTTGGGAGCGCCACTGGTGACGCTGGAACAGGGCTGGTGTTGGGAGCAGTTGCTGGCTCGGCAACAGGAGCGGCAGTCGGCAATGTGCTTGAGGCGCAGCAGCAGACAATCCGCACTCAAGATGAAGCGATCGAGCGGCACGAGCGAATGATTGCCGCACAGACCAATGAAATTCGTGAGCTGCGCAAAATTGGCGGCGATACTGCTGTGTCGCGATTGCCACAACGTGATGATTCACGAGGGGCTGTAGACTCAGAGGCGCTTGGATCTTTGCGTCCGGGCCAGCAAGCCAGGTCAGTTGGCAGTAGTTCCACTCAGGCGGCACGTGTTGCAGCTGAATCCACTCGCAATATTGTTGTTGAACGTGACGCTACTCATGCTAACACCCCTAAACTTACTTCTCGTAGTGAGGTAAGGGAAAGAAGTCTAGTAGAAACCGAGCCACAGGCTGCACTACGTTCTTCATTTGAGGGCAGGGAGTCGCGTGCCCAAGTTGGTGCTTTGCAAAATCATGACAGCATTCGCTCGGCAGCTGATGTTACAGGCAGCGGCGTTGGTGCCATCGTTTCTGAACCGGTTAAGAGTGGTTCTAGCCCAGAATGCGTGCAGGCAGGTGGTGAATACGATAAGGCCCAAACCTCTACTGAGTTGGCTGACAAGCTGTTTCATCTACGACGCGCTCTACGCCTTTGCCCTGAAAATGCTGGTTATCATAACAAGCTCGGGGAGGTGTACATGGCGCTTAACCGACGCGCAGACGCTGAGTTTGAGTTCCGCGAAGCCTTGCGGCAGCAGCCAGGCATGGCTGCTGCTCAGGCAAACTTAAATGCATTAAAGTAGGTCTAGTATGAAGATACAGGCTCTCCAAAATCTGCGCTGTGCCGCTTTGATCCTTTGTCTTGCTTTAGTTGGCTGCGAGGGCAGGCAGTTCGGTGCTCGTGAGACTGGTGCTCTCGGCGGTGCCGCGGCAGGAGCGGGCCTTGGAGCTATAGTGGGTCACCAAGTTGGCCATGCCGGAGCTGGTGTGGCAATCGGCTCTGCCTTTGGAGCGTTAACAGGCGCGCTAATTGGAAATTCGATAGATAATACCAATGATTCAATGAATCAGAATGAAGCGCGTTTGGCAGAACAGGAGCGACAGCTTCAAGAGAACCGTCGCTTGATTGATGAATTAAGGCGTCGTGGCACAGATGCGCGTATAACTGACCGTGGCGTGGTAGTTAACTTGCCTGATGTGCTTTTCGAGTTTGGCAAATCCAATCTCACGGCGGAGGCACGCTCTACTGCCCGTGAGATCGCCTCAGTCATACAGTCTTCGCCTGGACGCAGGATTTCGGTTGAGGGGCACACTGACTCCATCGGTACGATTGAATTTAACCAGCGGCTTTCTGAAGATCGCGCGCGCTCCGTTGCTTCTCAATTAGTCTCAGAAGGCGTGCCACGTGGGCGCATAGCTACGCACGGATTTGGCGAAAGTCGTCCGATTGCTTCCAATAAAACCGATGCCGGACGCCAGCGAAATCGGCGTGTCGAAGTTGTAATTGAAAACCGCTAATTTACATGGGTCTTAAGAAAAAGGAACGGGCTGATCTTCTGCTCGTCCAACAGGGACTGGCTGGCAATCAAGCCGAGGCTCAGAAATTAATTTTGGCTGGCAAGGTGATGCTAGGGGACCAAGCCTGCTTAAAGCCTGGGGACCTTGTGCCACGTGAAGGTAAGCTTACTCTTCGGGATGGGCTTAAGTATGTAGGGCGTGGTGCACTCAAGTTGAAGGCGGCTCTGGAGGCCTTTCCTATTAATATCGAGGGACTTGTATGCGCAGATGTGGGGTGCTCAACCGGTGGTTTCACTCAGGTACTACTGGAGCACGGAGCCTCGCGTGTAATCGCGATTGATACTGCGCAGGGCGATTTCGCTTGGAGCCTGCGGACTGACCCACGTGTGCTGCTTTTGGAGCGCACCAATGTGTTAAATCTTGAGCAACCGCCGCAACACGTTGATTTTGCGTGTATTGATGTCTCGCTGCTGCCCTTGCATAAGGTATTGCCTGTGGTAGGGTCATGGCTTTCCCCGGGAGCCTCAATAGTTGCGCTGCTTAAGCCTCAATATGAGGCGCAGCGGGACGAGCTTCCGCCGGGAGCTGTAATTACAGACCCCGAGGTGCATCGTCGCATACTTTGCGA
This sequence comes from Oligoflexia bacterium, assembly GCA_019694465.1. Taxonomy (GTDB): domain Bacteria; phylum Bdellovibrionota_C; class UBA2361; order UBA2361; family JAFLCA01; genus JAIBBV01. The sequence continues at coordinate 19,363 of JAIBBV010000051.1, read as the reverse complement.
TGTTACCGCGTGGTGTGGAAATTTTGGCTTCGAAGTACGGGGGCAGCTGCCTTCACCAGTCACCGGGATGTCGGGAAATCAGGAGTTCTTGCTGTGGCTCGTCGTAAACAAGACAAAGACTACGAAGTAGTACATGTACTTACCACCGTTGATGGTGGCAGTGACAATCTGGTTGATCTAATTGAAATTGACAGATTTTCGCTCCCTGAGTTTCGTGAGCAATTTGGTGCCAACCACGATAAGGATCCTTTCATGTATGACCGCTACTCGGTCGGTCCAGATGATGTGCCATTTCTTGAGAAACAGCTAGGCATGCAGCTGCAATTAAATTTCCAACGCTTTGCCTATTTCATCGAAGCCGCTAAGAAGGACGTCTAATAGAATCCCTATAAGCTGGTAAATGCTAGCTGGTAGCTGCTGCTCCTAACTAAAATGCTAGTCTTAGAGTTAGATCTGTCGCGTCGCTGAAATGCCGCTTGCCTATCTGGGGCATCTCAGCGCACGTAGATGATCAGGTTACTACTGAGATTTTTAGTAGCAGCGCCACAAATTGCTGATGGCAATACCAGCAGCCAAGTTTGCTGCGCCGGAGTTGTTCTCCGCTTCAGCCTGCGTGCTTCCCAGCAGTGTTGTGCCAGCCAATCCCATATTTTGGGTGCTAAGTACAACATTCAGAAAATGAATTGTCCTAGGAGTTAGAAAACTTACAGAAGGAGTTCCAAGTCGGTCTATGTCTTGGGTGAGCGCCTGATATTCATTATCAATTGCAGCTCGTTGTGTGAGCAGACCAAGATTTACTAAAGGGTTTGGCAGACTTCCCAAATATGCCAACTCCTTCATGCGAGCTAGGTTACTCATAGCGTCTGTGAGCGCACGCTTCACGTAGAGCTTATTGGTCGGATTATTTGAGTAGTGGGCTGGGCAAGTCTGTGCCTGCGCAGTGAGACTCACAGTCAATGAAAATATTGCGCCTAAAAATGCATTAGCTGCTCTCATTATTCGTATTTCTCCATTAAAGAACTTTAGTTAAAGCTATGAATTTGTGGCTTGTGCGCAGACTAGCAGCTGCAAGTGGCGCTGCCAATACATTCAAGAGGCATGATTTGGTTGCGGGGCCGATGTTCCAACCAGCATCACAAATCATCGCTTGTGATGCTGGTTGGAATCTTAACAAGGGATTCGCCGCATAAGCGTTTGCGGCGCCTCCGTGATTAGTTACAGCTCTTTAGTGGGTTCAAGGCACGAAGCTCAGCAACAGCGCTGCTAATTGCGCTGTTGTAAACTTTGGCACGCTTCAAGTACTTTTTCTTGTCGCTTGAAGTTGCCTTCGAGCACCCACCGCCATTTAGGGCTTTATCTACCAAGCCAGAGAGCGTCAGCGCATTTGTCTCGATAGAATTGATGGCTGGTCCAATGTCGGCACTAATACAAATTGCCAGTGGGGAAGTGCAAATGTCTGTGCTAGCCCCAACTGACCATGCAAATTGCCAAGCCTGGGTGTAAGAAGCGCTTGCAAGCTTCAGTAAGTTCTTCTTTTGAGAACTTGATAAAGCAGCACAACGCTTCGGTAGAGACTTAGCTAATGCAGCGCGTACCTTTAGGGCTCCTTTGACTAAATGTGAACTGCCCAAGGCATTGCCGTCGATTTGAGCGCTAAGACGAGTCAAATCCCTCTGTGTGCAGTCGGTTGTGCCAAACCCGAAGTCATAGGAGTGATTGTTGGCTCCAGCCGCTCCGGCTGTTAGCGCAATTTCTGGTCCATTCGAGCCGCTGAATGCATCGGAGTCAATTATATCGTTACTATTGTCCGGGACAGTCAGCACAAGGCCACCTAAGGGTCCTGAGGCGGTCGCATCGGCCGAATTATCGAGCCGCACCTTGAAACTACCACCAGGAGTTAAGCCATCAACCTGAGTGAAGATGTAGGTTCCATCTGCCCCAGTAATCTTGGATGCGAGACGTGTATTAGTAGCGCTGTCGTACAGTGCTACTGTTACACCAGAGATGCCAGGCTCTCCCGCATCTTGGCGACCGTTGTTGTTTAGGTCACGCCACACGCGGTTGCCGATTTCCACTGGAGCTGGGCTACACAGTAGCTCAAGGTCTCCTAGGCCAGCAGCTTTACCGAAGAATGTGCGGGTGGAGGGATATACAGCCGCCTTACTGTTGGCTGTTCCAAGTGTGTTGCTGAAGTGTGTAAGTCCTCCATCTTCCACTTGGAATAAATCGTACGCAGTTGAAACTGTCTCAGAAGATCCAGGGCGAATTACCGAGGCCCCAGTGGTTGTTTCCTGGTGTACGTCAATGATGCCAACGTTCGGTACGTTTACGCTGAAGCGATCGTCGACATAAAATTCTCCGCCGCCGGGACCTTGCAAGTTGTTCTGTCCCGATGTCGCTGTTTCGCCTGGGCAAGCAGCGTTGTTCTCAAGTGTCCACACGCCAGAGCCGACGGCGCAGGCGCGCAGAAGATCTCCGCTACTTGGGGCGTTAACTGTCGAATCATCAAATGGGCTAACATTAAAGTTAAATGGCCCAAACTGATGTCCTGATCGATCCATCACATTCAGAACCATATCCCCATCATTATCGAACTCAATGTTCGAAAAGAGTGGTTGTGGATAAACAACAAAGCTGAACTGTGGGAAGGTTGGGAACATATCCGTAATTGTTCGCGCCCATGGCCTCCAGTTCGCGCCAGTATCTGGCAGCGGACTAAAGAACGGATGAATAGCATAGCCCTTGGAATAACTTGAAAGATCTATTTCAAAGATCTTTGTGAACACGTTTCCGTCGAGACGCAGAACGAAAGCTTTCAGGTCTGCAGGAGTTTGTGAAGTCTCTGCAGTGCAGTTGCCGCCGACGTAAACAGCGCCATCATGAACTTTTACAGCGAAGATAGCATAGTCATCATTGGAGCAGCTTGCCACATTTGGAACTGGATAGGCTGTCAAATCTGACCCGCCAGGAGTTTGAGCTGGCAGTCCAATGTGTAGGGAGTAAACAGTGCGATTGCTTAAGCTGCTAATCCACAATGTTTGCTCGTCGTCAGAAATATCCATGTCGCCCAAAGAGATCCTTCCCACCTTGTCGAAGGAAGCATCGTCGTGGCTAGGATCTTGGCTGTTTCCGCTTAGGCCTGAGTGGGGATCTGCTCCAGTAGGGACGCCAAGAGCTTGCAGATCAGCAAACAGAGTTACCACCGGATTAAGTGGATCGCTTCTATCGATCGCGTAAATGGCGCCTGTGCCGCCTGGGCCAAAGCCGGAATGGCGCTTTTGGAAGGCAGAGGCGAAAAGGGTCTTACTAGAGCGCTGATAGGCCAATCCCCATGTTGGGCCAGTTTCAGAATTCAAAGACAAGCCGATTGGATTTGCGAGAATTCCAGCAGAGCTAAGTGGGAACTCGAGAATTGCCTTTTCTGTTGATGCATCATCAGACTCTCCACCAGTTTGAAGCGGGTCGCCATTTGTGAAACGCGCCAAGGCTACCTCTGGGTCGCTTTCACAAAACTGGGCGCCGCTTGAAAGACCAAGGTTTAGAGCACAATTGCCAGGAGCTGAGAAAGTCACTGAAGTTAGAGACTGTGCGCCTACTGGTCCTGAAGCTAGGAAGGCCGGAATGTCACTGAACTCGATACGCAAATCCGATGGCGCGGAGCTTAAATCAATTAAGTATGTGCCATCGATCGAAGTAACGGCAGATCCAAGTGAGGCATTTGCGGAGTCATAGGCCGTCACGCGAACGCCAATCTGTCCCGGCTCTTGCACGTCACGTGCGCCGTTGGCGTTGAAGTCGCGGTAGACAACACCACCAACTTGCGAGGTGTTGCAGTTTGGAGTGGCTCCAAATTGAGCGAAACTTACGTTGGTGAAAAATGGGGAGCTGAGGGAAAGGGCAAATAAAGTGGCACGGGCGGAAAAAGCTCGAGCAAAGAGCATGATACATCTCCATAGTTCCACCCCCTCACAACGCCTACAGAGATACGCGCGCGGTTTTACCTCAAGCTGAGATGCTAATCAATTTTAATCACCATTGTGCGGCAGCTTAAAAATGCAAAATGAGTGGTTTCGCTAAGTTAAGAGTGGAAAGTGCACGCCAAAATTTAGCTCCGATACCGACGTGGTACGTTTAAGGGACATCAATGCATGCTTGCGTGCCTTTTGTAGTGGGGAAGGGTGGGAGCTCAGGCCTATCGATATCAAATCTGTAGGCTGGCCAAGTGGGGAGCGAGTAATTCAGTCACTATTGGGTGGGTAAAAATGTCTAATTGCCACAAATCGAGCTTACTTTTAACCTTTAGTGGACCTGCATTTTTTTCGATATTTAAAGTTGAACAAAAAGATCATAATTATTTGAAAATATTAATGATCCTATGTGCTTAGATTCTACGATCCCTGGCCCTAAGTTAAGCATCTAATGTTCGAGAATCTAAACAAATTGTTCAAGGTAGCTAAATCAAGTTGTTGATCCCACTTAATGGAGAGCAGCTATGGCGTGCGGATTGGATAAAATTGACTCTGGCGAGGGCGACGACATAGTTCAAATTAAGCCATTTAAGGCAGGTGCCAAACCCCCCAAAGTCTACATGTGGCAGCACGCCTTGTGCATGACCTACTTAATCGTCTTTAAGCGCATGGAAGATTTTTTTACGCTCAATGAGTGTGAAGTCGTCAGCAAACCAGAGGATGCTGACTGGGTAGTCATTGGTTCATGCGGCAGCTTCAAGAATGAAATTGATATCAATTTCGAGGCTATTATGCGCTTCGGTAAGATGGGGAAGAAGCAGCTAGTGTATGGCTGCCTACCGAAAATTTGTCCGCATGAGTATCGTGAGTATCGCCAATATGTGGATCTTTACGTAGACACAGGCAAGCCTTGGGATATTAAAAAGATTGTGCCCGAGGTGAAGGTCGCTTGGGATGACGTGCCAGAACCAGATGGCATGCGTAAGCAGGACTATCGCCAGTTCGATCCGACGCGGCGTTTTGTGGTTGTGCAGTACGGTTGTAATGCAACTTGTAATTTCTGTCCGCATAAGGTGGGCATCGGGCGCCAGAAGAGCGTATCGCGTGCGAATATTTTAAAGTATGTTGACCGAGTTCTTAAGGATGGAGCCAAGCTGCTGTTTCTTGAAGGGCGCGATCTTGGTTCATGGGGAACGGATCTGACCCCGAAAGATACCTTAGCTGACTTGTTGAAGGACTTGGTTTCATTCCATGACTATGACTATAAGATTTTCGTTAACCAGCTTGGTGGTAACTGGGCTGTGCGCGATCAGAAACGTCTAGTTGATGTTCTGTTGGATCCACATATCGCCAATATCCATATTCCTATTCAGACCACTAGCGATAGGTTGTTGAAGCTTATGGGGCGTGAGCCTGGAATTCGTGAGCTCGCCCCATTCCTGGAGCAGATTAGAGCCAAGAGTCCGCGTCCAGTTTTGCGCACAGACCTGTTGATAGGCTACCCAACCGAAACTGACGATGAACTCGAGGATACCATTGAGTTTGCCAATCAGTATTTTGACGAAGCGGCCTGTTATGGGTTCGAAGTTCACCCAAATACCCCCATTGCACGCATGAATCTGCCCATATTTGACGATTCTATTATCCGTCAGAAAGTGCAGCGCGTTTCTGACTCGCTTAGCAAGAATCCCAATATGATTTTGCATTTCGGTGGGCAGGACTATGATAGTATGATAGTCCGAGAAATCAGAAAGGCGAGCATCGGCCGTGCGTAGCTGAAGCCTCGCTACGGGGCTTCGTTATGACTTTTCATGTAAAGCAGCGTTCTTGCTGTAGGCTGTGTGACTCCAGCCGGCTTGATATGTATCTGCGTCTTGAGCGCATGCCGCTTACTGACAACCTGCTCAAAAAAGATCAGCTCGGCTCAGAATTTCTACACGACATTAGCATTTTTGTGTGTTCCAAGTGTGGGATCAGTCAAACGCAACACGACGTATGCGGCAATGACTATTATCTTGACTATCAGTACTCGCTGTCTAGTTCAGCATTTACTAAAACTTTCATGCACACGTTTGCAAGTTATCTGTGGAGGACCTTTGGTATGTCCAAAGGTGACACAATTCTGGAAGTTGGCAGTGGTGATGGCTTACAGCTTTCATTTTTTCAGCCTCTGGGAGCAAGACTTTTAGGGGTAGAGCCATCACAGGCTTTAGCAAAGTTAGCTGCTCAGCGTAACGTCCCTACGCTTGTACAGCTTTTTGAACGCTCTAGCATTAATAGCATGCCGCCGGAATTCCATAGAGCGAAGCTGATTCTATTATCGTACACATTTGATCACTTGCCTGATCCGCGTGGGTTCCTAGAAGATGCGGTCTCAATTTTGGATAGTAGTAGCGGGCTGCTTGCGATTGAGGTGCATGATTTGGAGAAGATCTTAGCGCGGCGTGAATTCTGTCTATTTGAACATGAACATGCCACTTACTATAGCGCCGCAACGCTACAGCGACTGCTAAGACAGCATGGTCTCGAGGTGTTAGCGATAAACCCTCTGCCTGAAGTTGCAACAAGAGGGAATTCGCTAATTTTGGTGGCTACTCCACGATCCTCAAAATATGCCGCAAAGGCGCTTCCGGAGCTGCCTTTGAATGGGCTTGCTGACTATGCTGGGCTTAGTGAGCGGGCTGCACCAATTCATACAAGCATCCAGGGATTACGGGCTTATATTGAGGGGTGCAGCAGGGATGGGCGACGAGTTGCAGGCTATGGAGCTGCTGGTCGTGGAATTTTAACCTTAGCTGCGATGCAAGCCAGTCCCAAGACTATGAAATATGTATGTGACTTAAATACTGCCCTGCATGGTTACTACACGCCGGCATCTCACTTGCCGATAGTGGCACCAGAACGCTTGGCGCAGGGGGATATTGATGAGACGCTGGTATTTTCGTACGGATATCTGGACGAAATTTGCCAGGCCAATAAGGCCTACTTGGACCGGGGTGGCAAATTTACTTCGCTTCTAACTCTTTTAAGCTAGAAGCAGTCTTCTACCTGCTGAACGGCCAGGCCCGCTTTGAGTTGCCAGTCCAACTTTTTGGCTTGGCACCTTCAAAGTGCTGCTTTTAGTGTTAGTCCCACTCTTTCACGCAAGTATTGCTGGGAGCCAGCAACTTCAATGAAAGAGTCCGGGATAGCGATGCGCTTTATAGATGGTAGTTTGGCAAGCTTGCCAGTCTCCAACAGATCGTGGAGTCCTTCAAGAATTGCGGAACCAAAACCAGCACTACGCTGATGTTCCTCAAGCGTTATGAGACGATCATAGTGCATTGCGATTTTTATAAGTCCACCCGCGTCGAGTGGCTTAATAAATGGGCAGCTATATAGTCCCCAAGGCAGCTTGTGATCTGCTAAAAAGTCGCGTGCTGTTTGAGTGATTGCACCACAACTTATTACAGCCGTACCCACGCCATTTGTAATCGAGTGTAGCTGCCCCCAACTAAGCTGCTGTGCGTTTTGGGTAATCGATGCTTCACCGGCCTTATTTAGCCTGATGTAACATGGCCCATCGCTGCTTGCCGCGAGTCTGGTAATTTCAGCTGCTTCGAACGGGTCTGCTGGGCTACAAACGGCAAGGTTAGGGATAGTCCGTAACATGCCAATTTCTTCTGTAGCGTGATGAGATGGGCCCGCAGCTCCGTAAGCGTAGCCGCCACCGACAGCAACTACTTTAACATTCAGGCGATGGTAGGCCAGGTCGTAGCGAATCTGCTCTATGCAGCGCAAAGTGGGAAAGTTGGCGATAGAATAGGTGAAGACTACCGAGCCTTCCAATGCTAGTCCAGCTGCTACGCCAGTCATGTTCTGCTCACTTACCCCGACATTAAGGTAGCGCTCAGGGAACTGCTGAGCAAAGGGTTCAACTACGGAAAATCCTACATCAGCGCAGAGAAGCATGATGCGTGGATCCTGCGCGGCACACTCACATAAGCTCTTGATAAAAGCGTTTCTCATGACTTCTCCTCTATTTCTAGAAGCGCCTGTGCCAACTGTTGGGGATTAGGAGGGCGGTAATGCCACAATCCATTATTTTCCATGAAGCTTACGCCTTTGCCTTTTATGGTGTGCGCTACTACGCAACGTGGAGAGTTGGTACTAACACTTGGAGGAGCAAGAGCTTTTTTTAGGGCTTGGTGGTCGTGTCCGTCAACTTCGCAGACTTTCCAGCCACTGGCTGAAAATTTGTCGACTAGCGGCATCATATTGACTACCGTTTCAACTCGATCAGCAGAGTAAATCTTATTGTGGTCCACAATTAGGGTGAGATTATCAAGCTTATGATGGGCGGCGAAAAATATGGCCTCCCAGGATGAGCCTTCATTCAGGTCGCCATCTCCGACTATGACGTAGCTACGCCAGCTGGCTTGCTGGCGGCGAGCAGCTAGTGCCATCCCACAAGCTACTGGTAGGCCGTGACCGAGGCTGCCAGTAGAAAACTCTATGCCAGGAATTAGATGGCTAGTATGAGCAAGAAACAGACTGCCATCCTTGGCGAAGCTCTGTAGTTCTTCATCTTTTATTATACCTACCTGCGCCAGTGCTGCGTAGAGTATGGCACAGGCGTGGCCTTTACTGAGTAATAGCCTATCGCGATCCTTGCATTGTGGCTTTTTAGAGTCGTATCGCAAAATATCACAAAAAAGTACTGCTAATATATCTGCGACTGAGAGGCATCCTCCGATATGTGAAGTATTTGCGCCCGATATGAGTTTTAGTGTTTTGCTAGCGATTGCCCGCTTAAACTCTCTGCTATTTAGGGCTATTTCATCTTTCATGGTGCTTCGATTCTCTTGCTTGCCTGCGTAGGCTTTGTCATGATCGAGCCGTGCATTCGATTATCAGCGAAGATATTAGAGGAATTGTCCAGCGTTCTGGATCCATGTTTGAGCACCTTGCTGGAAAGCAGGTCTTGTTGACTGGCTGCCACGGCATGGTTGGATCGTACTTTCTGCATACCTTAGCCTATATTAATTCCTCTTTGCTGAAAGCTCCCTGTCGTGTGTTAGCGTATCATCGATCCCCAATCAACGAGACCGATTCGATTGCATACACCCGTCATGATAAAAATATTACTTTTATTCAGGCCGACTTATCCACAGGTATTGATCTAAAGCAGCAAGGCATCAACTACTTTATTCACGCGGCCTCACCTGCTAACCCTCAGGAGTACCTTGGCTCGCCTATTAATACATTGAAGATAAACGTTTGCCCTTTAATTGAGATGCTAGATTATGCGTCTCAGGCCTCTGCGCGGTTGCTTTTTGTAAGCAGTGGTCAGATATACGGAGATCCTCCGCTAGCTGCGATTCCGACCCCAGAATCCTACAGTGCAAGTAGTACGGAGGATGGTGAACGCGCCTGCTATAATGAGGCTAAGCGCTTTGGCGAGCTGTTGTGTCGGACCTATGCCAGAGAACGAAAGGTGCAGGCTATGATTGCTAGGCCTATACATTTATTTGGACCTGGCATGAAGCGTAGCGATAGCCGAGTATGGGCCGATTTCATTTGGAGAGCGGTAAGACGAGAAGATATCAGAATTGCCAGCGATGGTCGCGGCACACGCGGTTTTTGTTATGTCGCTGATGGAGTAGAGCAAATGTGGCATGTTCTCCTGCGTGGTCGGGCAGGAGAGTGTTATAACATTGGGAATCAAGTTGAGACATCGGTGCTTGATATGGCGGCAGAGCTTTGCAGGCTCGCGGGGCATGGCTTGCGCTGCCATGTGGAAGGCATGGCGCGACCATCGGGTTGTCCGGAGCGGAGCGTCCCTAATATTGGAAAGGTATTGAATGAATTTGGGCTAGCCCCGCCACGTTCACTTTCTGATGCGCTCGAGCGCACTTTGCGATGGGCGCAGTCTTAACATAGCAGTCATTTTTTAATTGGCTCCTAGCCCACGCTCTTTCCGAAGGCGTGCCACTTCAGCGTCAATAATCCAAAAGCTTTCATAAGCGATGCCATGGAGCTCAATTGTTCTATGTGCACTTCGCCACATGTCAAAAACTTTGCGCGCCTGTCCCAAGTAGAGTCGCATAATCTCAGTCACTGAGCGGCTTTTATTGTAGAGTAGGCAGTTATCTTCATGTTTAAACCACCTGAGCATGGCTGGATTTTCTTGAGCAATTGGGAGCAGGCCGCAGCGTGTGCCAAAAACAACCCGTTCGTGGATCGTGTCGCAAATCTGCGGTGGATCGATAATGAACATGGCTCGCTTGAGATATGGGATAAGGTTGTCGTGGGCAATTGGGCTAAAACGGTCGTTGTATCTGTGTATGAGAGACAATGGAAAACCCTCACCAAGAAACACTACTGGCAGGTGCACAAGTTCGCTAACTAAACGTTCCCGGCGGCGAAGTTTAATAAAAGCGTTAGCGTAGTAGTATAGCTGCATTCGCTGCTCTAACGCTGCGAATGCAGGATCGTCGGCTGTTTCGCGTAGCACTATTTCATAGTTACTGAGTGGGAAGTCCGCCAGGGCCATTTCCGTTACGCTGCTAAATCGCCGTAAAAATGCGTCCCCTTCGCCCTTGGCAACATCGAAGATTTGGTCTGCGTTCAGCGCCCTATTACTCATCGAGTAATGGATAAGATTAATCGGGCAGATTGCAGCTGGTTGACGTTGGTGAGCCCAGCGCTCATCTTGAGGAATGCTAACGTCCTGAGCGCGCGCGATGCCGGCCCCATTAACAATGCAGATATGGGATTTCTCGCAGACGTTCTCGCGCCACATGCGACCCCATTCTTCGCACATTGTGGCTACAACTAAACGATCTAAACTTCTTGGGAATTTATTTGTCGCCGTGCGCAGACCATCGGCAGGGCTGTCACCTAGATACATTACAACGGGAATATCGCTTATTTCATGCAGCTGCTGGCCAGGGCTACGTTCAGTGAAAGCTGCTTCGCCAATAGAAATAACGGCTTGAATCTCAGGTGAGTTGGCTCGCATTTGTTCTGCGAGTTGTTCGAATGAAGAAGTGTCTGTCGGGTTCAATACCGCCAAGTCGTACTTGGGCAGGGCGGCACGACAGTTATCAATCAGGCCTTTGTGGAGACCGGGATCGATAAGGTAGAGTTTTTTTCTGCTATTAGCTGACATATTTAGTTAGTGTGAAAAATACTAGGCTTTGCGATCAAAGCTGACAAGATTGTTCTCATGTCCTTCAACTTGAAGCATCCGCTGCGTGCCCTCAGTCTCTTGTAGCACCTCAACTTGCTCGTGCAGTGGAGTGATTGAGCGAGGGGAGTCCCAGACCATCCAAGGAGCGCTTCTAGATTTACAGAGCGCTTGTAGTAGCTCCAGATCGCGCACTGTATCCATGGATTGCCAAAAGCCAGTATGTCTATAGGCCGACAAGAGACCTTGTTGAGCAAGAGCCTCAAGTGGGGCACGTTCCCAAACCGTGTTGTCGCCAGCAATGTAATTAAAAACACCTGGCTCTAGCACAAAGAATCCGCCATTCATCCAGCCGCTCTCGCTCTGTGGATCATCGCAAAGTTGAACTGACTGGTCTGAAAGGGTGTGCACAGTGCCGTGCTTACCTTTGGTGCGCACGGCTGTTAGAGTTGCCGTTGTGCCTCTGGCTCTGTGAAAAGCAATTAGCCTACGAATATTTACATCACTAAGCCCGTCGCCATAAGTAAGACAAAACGTTTCATTGCCAATATGGTGGCGAACTCTAGCCAAACGTCCGCCAGTCTGGGTGTCTTGACCTGTATCAACTAGAGTTACTCGCCAGCGCTCGCGGCCATACTTCAAAATTGATGTCTTATTTGCTGCGAGATCGAAGGAGACTTCTTGTGCCTGATATAGGAAGTAATTAGCGAAGAAATCCTTTATAACCTTACCTTTATACCCCAAGCAGATAATAAAATCGTTAATCCCGTGATAGGAGTAGAGCTTCATAATATGCCATAAAATTGGCATATTTCCGATCTCAACCATGGGCTTGGGGCGTAGTTGAGATTCTTCGCTTATGCGCGTTCCAAGACCCCCTGCTAATATGACTGCTTTCATTTTGCCCCTATAGCATATACCTAAAATCGAGCACTTTTTTGCCAGCTAGTACATTGCTGTTAATTTTAAACTCATCCCAGGCTGTTAGAATTGCGATTGTTTCGCTCTCGCGAGCTAGGGCGTCTAAGCTATCAGCGTAGCGAATTGGAAGATTATAAGAATTTCTAAAGTTTGAATTGGCAGCTGGATCATAAGCAATGATATTGGTAAGCCCACGTCGTAATAGTGCTCCTATTATGTGGCTAGCCGGTGTATCGCGGATGTCATCCGATCCAGGCTTGAATGCAAGCCCGAGGATCCCAATTGTGCCACTTGTGGTTGAAGCTTCAGCGATGCGTGAACTGGCATATTCGCGAATTGAACTATTCACGGCGATTACGCTATCCAAGATGCGAGGGATTAGGCCGGCCGCGCGTGCAGTAGAAGCCAGGGCTTGGGTGTCCTTGGGGAGACAGTAGCCGCCAAAGCCACAGCCTGGATAGGCGTAGCTTGTCATGGGAGCGGGATGACCGATCCAGCGCCGGTCTTGATGCACAATCTTAAAGGCGCGCTGGATATCGATGTTGCCCACGGCATGCGCGATTAGAGACATTTCGTTCGAAAAACTGATAAGTGTGGCCAGCAGGGTGTTGGAGAGGTACTTAATAAACTCCGCCGTATTTGGTGACACCAGGTGGACCGTAGATGAGAAATATTGAGAGTAAAGTTTAGCCAGAGCCAAGCCATGCAGTTCATCATCGGCGCCAATTACGATGCGATCTGGCTCCATGAAGTCTTTCCAGGCACAACCTTCACGCAGAAACTCGGGATTGTTCACTAATCCAATTTTCCCCCCGGTGCCCTTCACAGCTTGTGCGAGGTAGCTTTGTAGCTCGCCGCAGGTTGAGCCGGGTGGAACCGTAGACTTAATAACTACAGTTAGCGGCGTGGCTTGGGAGTAACAGCGAGCCACTTCTGCTAACACAGATTTGATGTAGGAAAGGTCGGCGCTGCCATCGTTGTTGCTTGGCGTGCCAACACAAACAAATACAAAACGGCTTTGGTTGACGGCCTGCGCTAGACTTGTGCTCACTGTGAACTTACCGCCTAAGCTACGCGCTAGGGCTTCGGACAGTCCTGGCTCATGAAATGGGATATTCCCAGCGTTTATCTCGGCGCACCGTTCGGCATTATTATCAACACCGACTACCGCAAGCCCACGGTCGGCAAAGCCCAGTGCGGTGGTTAGACCTACAAAGCCTAGTCCTACCGCCGTAATCATCTGGCCTCCTTGGATTCCCGCAAGAATCGCAAATAGCGCTCAACGCCTGTGCTTACATCAATACGTGCGCCGTAGCCCAGAATCTCTTGCGCATGCGCCAAACATGGGCAGCGCCGATTCGGGTTGTGCGTCATATACTCACCGTCATTTGAGCGCTCGAATCGTATAGTTCCAGAGTAGCCAAAGAGCCCCTGAGCCTTGCTGCGATAAATCTCCGCTAGAGTCTGAACTGATATTTCTGGACCCTGAGCCCCAATGTTAAACACGTCATAACGTCCGTGTAGTAGGGCCTTAAGGTAGCCGCTTAGTGCATCGGTAATATAGCAGAAAGTTCTAGTGGGGCTGCCATTAGAGTGAATAATGATATCCTGCCCTTCCAATACAGCGCGTGCAAAATCAGCCGGCACGCGGCGATCATTTTCTTTCATCCCTGGCCCGAAATTATTGAACGGGCGCACCACTGTGATGGGAAGGGCGTGCTCTTTGGCATACAGATAACAAAGAGTTTCTCCAAAGCGCTTTGCCTCATCATAGCATGCGCGTGGCCCTACAAAATTTGTATTGCCTGGGTAGTCTTCCGGGGTCGGGATGAACTCGCTGGAAGGGTCGCCATAAACCTCGCTGCTCGAAAAAAATAAGAGTCCACGTAGACTGCTGTGATTGTAGTAGTTAAGTAATCGACGCAGACCCCAAACATTAGCGTCAAGGGTTTGTAGAGGATAGCGCCTATAGAATGTCGGTGAGGCAATCGAGGCCATGTGCAGTACATGCGTGGCATCCCGTAGCGCCGGAATCCTTTGTAAGTCATCAGCGGCAATATCGAAGCGATGCGATGAAAATACACTATTTGCTGCTAGGCGCTTAAGCCAATCGGGCTCTCCCACAATGAAGCTATCCAGCCCAACAACCTTCTCTATGCCCAGTTTTTCCGCATACAACACAAGGAAATTTACCAAATAGAAGCCCAAAAATCCGGCGCATCCAGTTATTACAATGCGGCTCCCATGCAAGCGAGCACGTTGCTCCTGCGTTAATGAGTTAAAGATTGCGCTGAGGTCCTCGCGCATGATTGAACTACTTGTCACTGCCGCTTGCTGCATTAGTCCCGCCACGTTTTCCAAGGCGCATTGCCCTTGTTCCAAAGCTCTTCAAGTCGCATGCGATCGCGCATTGTATCCAAAGATTGCCAGAAGCCCGAATGTTTGTATGCTACTAGTTGTTTTTCTTCTGCTAACTTCTCAAGTGGACTGCGCTCCCAGTGTGTTTGATCGTCTTCTATGTAATCCAAAACACTAGGTTCAAGCACAAAGAATCCGCCATTGACCCAGCCGCCATCGCCAGCCGGCTTTTCAAGGAATGTCGAGACGCTGTCGCCGTGTAATTCCAGTGCTCCAAATCGTCCTGGCGGCTGAATGGCTGTTAGAGTCGCCTTCCTGCCATGTAGGCGGTGGTATTCAATTAGTTTGGATATGTCTATATCGCTTACCCCGTCGCCGTAGGTGAAGCAAAAGGTTTCATTGTCGAGAAGGTGCTTAACGCGCTTTAGTCGGCCACCTGTTTGAGTGTCAGGACCTGTTTCGACTAGTGTTAGCTTCCATGGTTCGCAGGTACCGGAGTCAATCCCAAGTTGTTGTCGCTCAAGGTCTATCGTCACTGCTTGTGAACGGTAAAGGGAGTAGTTGGAAAAATACTCTTTTATTACTTGTCCCTTGTAACCAAGGCACACAATAAAATCGTTGATGCCGCAGACCGAGTACATTTTCATGATGTGCCACAAGATCGGGTAGTCGCCGATCTGGATCATTGGTTTGGGCTTAAGATGGGACTCTTCCGTGATGCGAGAGCCAAAGCCGCCTGCGAGTATCACTGCTTTCATATAGGTGGATATTCTCCTCCATTAATTAGATGGCAAGAACTCTAAAACAGGCCCAGGCAGATAAGGCTTTCTGTATCAGCTAACACATTGACTTCGCTAAGTATAATGGATTTTAGTGCTGTGATAAGCAGATATTTTGCCCTTCCCATGACTATTGTGAGTGTATGGCAGTAATTAGCTAGGCTCGCGTAGGAGCCCATTTAAAAAACGGTTTACAGCCACTATTATAGTGGTTCTGCCACAGCTGAATCAGTTTGTTCGCTAAATAGGGGTGCATGCTATGAGTCTAAAGTCTTGCCAGATTCGTTCTCCCAAAGGGGCTGTGCACTTTATTGGATTGGGTGTCCTCATACTGCTTGTGTGTGGTGTTTGGCTTATGTTGGTTACTTACGGTCGGGTGGGGCGAGTAGATGAGGAGAATACCGAGCTCCGTCATAGAATGGATCTGCTTGAGTTGCGCGTAAAGAATCTTGAGTTGCGCCGCTAACGCCCAGGTGTTTTTTCATGTATAAGCTGCGTCCCTACCAGCAGCAAGCCGTTGAAGCAACGCTAAAGCATTTTCGCCGTTCGCGCGACCCGGCAGTCATTGTTCTGCCAACAGGTGCGGGTAAAAGTTTAGTAATTGCTGAGCTGGCTCGATTGGCGCGTGGGCGCGTATTAGTGTTGGCGCACGTACGCGAGCTAGTTGAGCAGAACCATTCTAAGTTTTGCACTTACGGCATGCCGGCGGGGATATATTCAGCTGGATTGAACCAGAAGGATACTGATTGCAAGGTGATCTTCGGCAGTATTCAATCGGTAGCACGGGCGCAGGTAGATTTCTTCAAAGATTTTTCGCTTCTTGTCATCGATGAATGTCATCGCGTATCGGTCGAGGATGAAACACAGTACGCTCAAGTTACTCAAAGGATTCGGGGCGATAATTCGCAACTTTGCATTCTAGGACTGACAGCCACGCCATACCGCCTAGATAGTGGCTGGATATTTAAGTATGGCCTGGGCGGTGGGCTTTGTTCGCATGAAGCGCGACTCTTTCAGCGCTGTATTTATGAGCTTACCCTGCGCGATATGATTGCGGCGGGTTATTTGGCCCAACCTGTGCAAATCGATGCGCCTGTAGCCAGCTATGATTTCTCGAGCTTAAAGCTCCCACCTGGGCGTGAGACATTTAGCTTGGAGGAGATTGAAGCTATTCTTAAGGATCAATCGCGCATTACGCCAGTAATTATAGGCAATATCGTAGAAATCTCCGAAGGTAGGCGCGGAGTTCTGATCTTTACTGCTTCGGTTCGCCATGCGGCTGAAATTATGAATTACCTACCGCCTGGCCAGGCCGCGCTTGTGCTCGGTGATACGCCGACTGAGGAGCGCGATTCAATTATTGAGCGATTTAGAACGCAACAAATTAAATTCCTAGTTAACGTTTCTGTCCTGACGACTGGATTTGATGCCCCGCATGTGGACGTGATTGCGGTATTACGTCCGACAGAGTCAGTCAGCCTTTATCAGCAGATTGTGGGGCGTGGCTTAAGAACCTTTGAAGGTAAGCAGGACTGCTTAATACTCGATTATACTGGGGTGCCTCACGATATTTTTGCGCCCAGAATTTATGAGCGTAAGCCACGCGAGGATGCAGTAGCAGTGCAAGTCGAGTGTCCAGAGTGCCAGCACGTGAACGATTTTTGGGGCATCATTAGTGAAGCGGGGGTGCTAGTCGAGCATTTTGGTAATACATGTACAGGCACACGCCAGGATCCGGTTACGGGCGAGCTGCTTCCGTGTGGATTTAAGTATCGTTCCAAAAACTGTGAGAGCTGTGGTGAAGAGAATGAGCTTGATGCCCCGGCTTGTGTGCGTTGCGGCGAAGCTTTTGTTGATGACGAGGCTAAGCTGCGGCAGGCTATGTCGCTGCGCGATGCGCATGTTATGCAGCCAGACTCTATGACTTTTGAAAAGAAAGTTGATAAACGCGGAGTAGAGCGGCTAGAGGTTCGTTACTACGATGTTAACGCGCAATCATTGAGTGAAGTTTACTTCTTCCAGTCTCCACAGGACTCAAAAGTGTTTCACTATAACTTTGTGCGAATGCACCATAGACTTCCCGGGCAGGCTCTGCACATCAGCTCCATTGATGACGCCATTGCAGCCAGCGCCTTATTTCGCATGCCGTTGTATTTGATAGCGCGGAAGCAGGATCGCTACTGGAAGATAAGGGAGAAAGTTTTTTTGGGGGCTGTGCGAAGCTAGCTTAGGTAATTCTTTGCTTGATTTGCGTTGGCCTTGCCGGGCACAATGGTCGCCTATGGTGGTGGGAGGATTTTATGTGGGGAAAAATACTTGGCTTGCTGCGCTTTCTGTGGCTTATAGCTTTTGTTCTAAATAGTCGCCTGGCCTCAGCTGATCCCTATCGCATTGGTGCGATCCTCCCGCTTTCAGGAGAAGTCGCTAGTATCGGCAATTATCTCAAGAAGAGCATCGATCTAGCGCTCGACTCTTTGCCCGCTGCGCAGCGCGCTAAGTTGCAAGTAGTATATGAGGACGACGGATTGCAGTCGGCAAAATCGATCTCAGCATTTCGCATGTTACGCGATTCCAAATCGGTAGACTCTGTTTTTGTAGTTGGTTCCGGAGTTGGTAGTGCGGTTGCTCCATTGGCAGAGCGTGAAAAGACGCTTCTTGTAGCCCTTGGTGCAAGTGACAAGAGTTTTGTGGCTGGACGCACCTACTGCTTTATTC
Organism: Oligoflexia bacterium; assembly: GCA_019694465.1. GTDB lineage: Bacteria > Bdellovibrionota_C > UBA2361 > UBA2361 > JAFLCA01 > JAIBBV01. Next base: position 1,451 of record JAIBBV010000051.1, on the reverse strand, counting down.
ACTGGGTTAGTCCTGAGGCAGAAAGTGCTAAGTTGGTGGCGGAAATTAAGGAGCGTGGCTATAAGCGCATAGCTATGCTGTCACATGAGCAGCAGGGCGTTGTGGCCTTCGACAATGCATTCCTAGCTGAGCTAGAACGCCAGGGCCTTGCCGATCGGGTCGTTCTACGACACAACTTGGCCATTGAAGACCGTGATTTCAATACCTTCATTGCCAAGGCGCGGGCGGCAAAGGTAGACGGAATTTCTGTGGCCCTGTTGTCTGGAGCGCTTTCTTCTTTTGCGCGTAAGGTGCGGGAGTCGGGCCTCAAATCTGACCTTTTTGGAGCGGAGTTGTTCGAAGATGAACATGAGGTGCGGGCTTCTGGTGGTGCTCTAGTTGGATCTTGGTTTGTAAATGCGGATGTGGCTCAAGCCGAATTTGTAAAGAAGTATCGCGATCGCTACCACGAGCATCCTGGCTGGGCAACCGCGAATGCATACGACACGCTGCGGTTAATCGCCGCAGCAGTCGATCAGTTTGGTAATGATAACTTGAAGATTGCGAGTTACTTGCGCGCTATCAGGAACTACTCGGGGGCCGCTGGAATATACTCGGCTTCTGGCGACAATCGTTTCATCTTGCCGGCTGCAATAAAGCTAGTGCAGGCTGATGGCTTTCCGAAGCTGCGCTAAGTTCCAAAGTAGTCTATCACAGCGCAGTGCCTACTCGCGGCTATGCTTGATCTAGCAATGTGTTTGTTAGAAGGTCATAGTGGTAAATCGCTAGCGCCAGTTATGTGCTGGCGTATATTTGCAACGCTTAGACGTTGAGGTGAACTGCAATGAATCAGAATCAAACGCTTTGGGAAAAAGGTGATTTTACCAGGATCGCGCAGAGTATGCGCGAGAGTGGAGATGATTTTATAGCGCGACTTGGGGACATTGAGGGACTCAAAATTCTTGATCTTGGCTGTGGAGATGGGACCACCGCCATTCCAGCTGCAACCAGGGGAGCAACTGTATTGGGTGTTGATATCGCCAAGAATTTGGTAGATGCGGGTAACGAGCGCGCAAATGCCTTAGGTCTTCAGAATTGTTCATTTCAACATGGGGATGCCTGTTCCCTAAATTCAGTGTCTGACGCCGCGTTTGATCTGACCATTAGCATTTTCGGTGCTATGTTCGCCCCAAAGCCATTTGATGTAGCCAGGGAAATGTCTCGCGTTACTAGGAAAGGCGGCAAGATCGTCATGGGTAATTGGATTCCTGGAGATCCAACACTAGTGGCTCAGATACTTAAGATTAGTTCTGCCTTTACAAACCAACCCCCACCCGGATTTATTAGTCCAATGACTTGGGGGGTGGAGGCTAACGTGATTGAGCGTTTTGAGGGGGCTGGCGTTCCACGTGGCAGTATCTCCTTCGCGCAGGAAACATTTACCTTTCGCTACCCGGGCCCAGCATCCGAGT
>JAIBBV010000050.1 GCA_019694465.1 Oligoflexia bacterium | reverse complement strand
CGCGCGTACCTATTAAGAGCAGGCTAGCGGCTATTACTCGATAGCTCGACTTTGGGATGACGATGTAATTTCCCCCACTTAAACAAGAAAGGTTTTGTCGCTATCTATTTCAGCCAGTCTCAACTCTACCTGGCAGCAGCCAGAGTACGGAGTGTTCAGAACCTAATAAGAGTATTTATCAAGGGCGGCCCTAATATGTATCGACGAATATTGATTGCCAACCGTGGCGAAATAGCATGTCGAGTTGCGCGCACCTGTCGTCGCCTTGGCATCGAAAGCGTAGCTGTATATTCAGACGCCGATAGGAGCTCTCAGCATACCAAGTTAGCCGACAAGGCATTTGATCTTGGTGGTTCCGAAGCACGTGAGTCTTATTTAGATATTGATAAGATCATTCGGATTGCAAAACGCGCAAAAGCCGATGCGATCCATCCAGGCTACGGCTTTCTTTCAGAAAATGCTCAGTTCGCCCAACGCATTAAAAAGGAAGGCTTAACCTTTATAGGCCCTACACCAGCAGTAATGCGAGCACTGGGAGATAAGATTGAAGCAAAAAAATTAGCCAAGGCAGTAAAAGTGCCTCTTGTGCCTGGACACCTGTGTGAAAAAACTAAATCTGACGCTCTAGTCTCGGAGATTCGAGCATTCGCTGATTCTTCCGGCTTCCCTCTGCTATTGAAGGCTGCTGCGGGTGGCGGTGGTCGCGGTATGCGGCGAGTCAACAAGCTATCTGAGCTGCAAGATGCTGTAACTAGCGCTCAACGGGAGGCTGAAGCAGCATTTGGCGACAGTCGCATATTTGTAGAGCGCCTAATTGAGCGCGCCCGTCATGTAGAAGTTCAGATCATTGGCGATCGTTTCGGCAACGTTTTCTCACTGTATGATCGTGATTGCAGCATGCAGCGCAATCACCAGAAAGTAATAGAGGAAGCCCCGGCCCCTAATATTCCAGATACCATTAGAAAAAAGATTCACGCAGCAGCTCGCAGACTTTGCCAAGAGGCTGGTTACAGCAATGCTGGCACGGTTGAGTTTCTATTAGATCCAGACGGCAATTTCTTCTTTCTTGAAGTAAATAGCCGCCTACAGGTAGAACACCCTGTTACAGAGTCTATTTTGGGATTGGATTTGGTTGAATTGCAGCTACGTGTCGCCGCTGGCGATAAACTTAGTGACATTCTTAGTCAGGACAGCATTCAGCCTCAGGGGGCCGCTATTGAGCTGCGCCTATGCGCTGAAGTGCCAAGTCAGGGCTTTATCGCTTCTACCGGAACAATTGAGCACCTTGAGATTGCCAAAGCTTCCGATGGTGGGCCTGTACGCCTAGACTCTGGTTTTGTGCGTGGTGATTACATATCTCACTACTACGATTCCTTAATGGCGAAAATAGTTGTGCATCGCCGCACGCGCGCCGAAGCACTTCAGGCGGCCAAGGATATAGCCGCCAATAGCTTCATCGCTGGAGTTAAGACCAACTTAGATTTCCTATCTGACCTACTCGGCAGTGCTGAATTTAACAACGTCACCCACTACACGCGCTTCGCTCAAACCCTACTTGAATCAGAAAAGTCAATCCAAAAGAATGCCGAGTTGGCAGCCGCAATCTACCTTGCCTATTACTTGGAGTTGTCAACACCACGCGCAGCACTCGACCCCTGGCAAAGCAGTGAGGGCTGGCGCCTTAGTGGCCCATCCGCGCAAAATCGTGAATTTACGTTAGCAGGAAGAAACTGCTCAGTCAGCGTCACGCCGCTTGGCAGTCGCCGTTATAAATTACAGGCCTCTAACTTAGGAACATTAGAGATAGAGGTGCAGTCACATGACATGGCAGGCATGCGCTATAGCGCTCAGGCTAGCGATGGAGATCTGAACGTGTTTTGTGGAACAAGCGGTGTTTGGCTCAAGGCCAACGGCACAGTCTGGGATCTAAAACCGCTACAAAAGCAACTTCGTGGCGCGCGCAATAGCGCAGCGACTGAGAATAGCGACATACTATCGCCGCTGCCGGGGAAAATTGTAGCTGTGCGGGCCAAGGTGGGAGACAAGCTTAAAACCGGCGACCCAATCGTAATCTTGGAATCTATGAAAATGGAGCATATTGTGCGTGCCCCGCGCCCGGCTGAACTACGCGAGTTGCGCGTAAAATGTGGAGATGTAGTTGAAGCGCAATCCCTGTTGGCTGCACTTCATAGTGACGCCTAGACTGGATAACATCATGAACACTTCCGCAACTATCGAAGATAAAATTCAAAGTTTTGGTCGCGATGTCTTCGTGGCTATTGGAGAAGAACGTCCCTCCACCTTCAACAAGAACTTCTGGACCGGCAAGATCATGGAATGGTCAATGTCGCAGCCCGAGTTCAAAGTGAACATGTTTAGATTAGTGGATGTTCTGCCAAGCCTAAGGTCAAGTGCTGCGATTGCTACACATGTTAATGAATATCTTTCAGCGGCAGCAGCCAACATTCATGGCCTAGTTGAATGGGGAGTAAACCTTAAGCCAGATTCATTCCGCGCTATGCTGACATCCGCTTTGGTTAAAAAGAGCGTTGAGCAGATGGCAGCTCAATTCATCGCTGGCAATGATCCACACGACGCTCTAAAGCAACTTAAACGTCTACGCAAAACCGGACTGGCCTTCACGGCTGATCTATTGGGAGAGTTTTCAGTCAGCGAAAAGGAAGCCAGGCATTACGTGCAACGCTACCTAGATGCGCTCAAGGTGTTTGGTGCGGAAATCCCCTCTTGGCCGGAAGCCAAGCCGCTTATCAACGGACACCCCGGCGAGCAAACGCCAGTTTGCATCTCTGTCAAGTTAAGCGCTTTATACTCGCAGTGCCATTACATGAACTTTGAGCGCAGCGTGACAGTGCTAAGCGAGCGGTTAGGCGAGATCGCTGCTGAGGCACAACGAGTGCGGGCATTAATCTACGTAGATGCCGAAGATAGCGCAAACAACCCCATCATTTATGAAACATTCAAGCGCGTTTTCTCTAGCGCCCAGTTCAAAGACTTTCCATACCCTGGCATCGTAGTGCAGGCCTATGCCAAGGCCTCCGCTCAAGTTTTGGATGACATGCTTGCATTTGCACGTAAGCGTGGAAACCCAATTGCTGTGCGCCTCGTCAAAGGCGCCTATTGGGACCACGAGACAATTCTATCCAAGCAATACAACTGGCCATCGCCACTCTTTTCCAAGAAGGAATCGAGCGATGCACAATATGAGCTACTATCGCGAACGCTAATCGATGCAGGGGACTGCGTACTGCCTGCGTTCGGATCTCATAACGTGCGCTCGCTGGCACACGCCTGTTGTTATGCCGCCGAGCGTGGCAGAGATGCAAGTCGCTTCGAGCTCCAGATGCTATATGGCATGGCAGAGCCTATAGCACGAGCTTTCTCTTCGCGCGGCTTCCTTGTTCGCCTCTACGTACCACTGGGCCAAATGCTACCAGGCATGGGCTACCTGGTCCGACGGCTACTAGAGAACACATCAAACGAAAGCTTCCTCAGGCACACATTTTTTGATGCGCAACAAGTTGAGGAGCTACTGCGTGCGCCTAAGATGTTAGACTAAGGTCTGGTTATGTTTAAGAACGAATCATTTATCGATTTTACTATAGCCGAAAACCGCGCTCGCTTTGCGGCCATGCTGTTAGACGTTCAAAAGGCTATCGATGCAAAAACACTCGAAGCTAGTCCTATGGTCGACGGCAAAAAATGCGGCAGCGGCGGAACAATTCCCAGCCTGGACCCTAGTAACTTCGATGTGACGCTTGGCTTAGTTCGCTTAGCTAGTGATCGCGAGGCTGAGAGCGCTCTCGAAAGCACTCGCTCAGGAGCTACCGCTTGGGGCAACACGGACTTCGAAAGACGCGCTGAGCTGTGCAAAAAGGTGGGCGAAAATTTGCGCCGCGATCGTTTGTTTTTAGCCGGCCTAATAGTGCGTGAGGCTGGAAAGAATTGGCGTGAGGCCGATAAAGACGTATGTGAGGCGATAGATTTTTGCGATTTTTACGCCGAGGAGATGCTAAGGCTTGGCCCAGTAAAACTCACCGAGGATGTGCCTGGAGAACAGAATTCAACTTTCTATAAGCCACGCGGTGTGTGCGTAGTAATAGCGCCATGGAACTTCCCTTTGGCCATTGCTTGCGGCATGACCATGGCGGCCTTAGTAGCCGGCAACGCGGTAATTCTCAAACCAGCCGAGCAGACTAGTCTAGTAGCTGATCGTTTGGCACGTGCGATTCTAGATGCCGGCATTCCCGGCAATGCCTTCGCCTTCCTACCTGGACTAGGTGAAGTTATTGGCCGCATGCTTGTTCTCGACCCACGCGTCGACATGATTTGCTTCACGGGCTCAAAGACAGTGGGGCTTGAAATTATTCGCTCCGCCGCCACAGTAAAAAGTGGTCAACGCTCCATCAAACGTGTAGTGGCTGAATTAGGAGGCAAGAACGGACTGATCGTGGACGAAGATGCTGATCTAGATGAGGCGGTGAAGTCGATTATTGAGTCAGCCTTTGGCTATAGCGGACAAAAGTGCTCCGCCTGCTCACGAGTAATTGTGGTTGGCGATGCGTATGAACCACTTCTACAGCGTCTATGTGACGCCACTTCAGACATAATAATTGGAAAAGCTGCAGACTGCGCCACATTTGTCGGACCTCTAATTGATGAAGAAGCACAAAAACGCGTAAAGAGCGTCATTGCTGAAGGAGAAAAGCACTCTCAGCTAGCCTTCAAGGGCAAGGCCCCCGAACATGGCTACTTTGTGCCACCAACAATATTTCGTGATGTCGATACCGACAGCCCGCTTTGGCGCGAAGAGATTTTCGGACCAGTAATAGCCTGCCGTAAAGCCACCGACTTTAATGAAGCCCTGGCATTGGCGAATGATTCTGAATACGCATTAACCGGTGGGGTCTGTAGTCGCAGCCCACGTAACATTGAACTAGCCAAGCGATCCTTCTTGGTTGGCAATCTTTACATAAATCGCAGCATTACTGGCGCGCTTGTCTGCCGCCAACCATTCGGCGGATTCAGGATGTCCGGCGTGGGCTCCAAAGCCGGCGGTCATGATTACTTGCTGCAATTCATGGAACCCCGTACGGTCTCTGAAAATACTATGCGCCGTGGCTTTGCCCCCGAAGCTTGAGAAAGCTGGCCTCAGGCGAGCGACCACAATTAGAAAAAATGTAGCAATTTCAATTGCATACCTACAAATCCACCCTCAAGCTTCCTACGAAAAATGCCGATCTTGATCTCATAGAATTGCAACATGTGCTGGCTCCGCAAATCCGGGCAATCGCTTGTTTATGTTCGGAAGGGCAGAACCGCACCCCGCTAAATATTGGAAGCAATGAGCGAAACTCCTAAAGCGCGCGTGACGCAGGCATTCGACAGGAATGACCTAAGCGGCACCTCTCACGGCGATTCGATCGCCTCGATTGTGCGCCTCATCGACAATGGTGAGGAGGCGCGACGTGTATTCTCAGCCATCGTAGAATGCTCTGCTCGCACACCTGGAGTGTCCGCCGCAGCGCTATACCTACCAGCTGAACGATCGAGCGAACAGCAGGAGTTGGTCGCATCATTCGGACCATTCCAAGCACAAGAGAGCGGCCCTGAAGAGGTAAAGCGCAGTGCTATTCAATCAGCAGCCTCTCTATTTCACCGCACTAGCTCCGGAAAATATCACTACTTCGATGTTATTTGCTTAGGGGCCCCAATTGGAGCCATTGTCGCAATTGCCGAAGATGGCCTAAATAATGCCGCCTGCGAACGTTTAGCAATTCTGGCCCACCATGCCGGTGTCGCTTTTGAACGGCAAAAGCTTTCCTCAACCCTGCAACATTTTCTTGATCGACTACAAGTACTGAATGAGCTGAATCAGCTAATCGCCAGCAATGTTGGGCTACAACGCATTCTTAAGACCATCGCGAGAGAAAGCGCATTCCGCTTCGCTGCCGACCTAGCACTTACACTGATGCTTGATGAGGACAAGCAATACCTTGAGGTCAAAGGTGGCTATGGCTGCGCACCTCATGTAATTCCAAAGCAACTCGGCATTTCAAGTGGAATACTTGGGCAAGTGATGCGCGTAGGTGGACACTTATCTGTCCCACAGCTATCACACCACAATGATCCCCTATTAAAATTTATAGAAGATCTGGGCATCAAGTCACTAGATATTTGCTGCCTGGAAGTGCGTGGCGACCCACTCGGAGCAATTCTAATCGGATATCGCCGAGAAACTTTCATTTCCCAAAATGACCTAACCCGCTTTGAAGAGTTTTGCCAAGGAGCAGCTGTAGCCATCGCTAATGCGCGTACACAGGAGCGCATACAATCCTACACTGAACGCTTGGAAGAGCTGGTAGAGTCACGCACAGCTGATCTAGCGGTGCAAACAGCGCGGGCTGAGGAGGCGAACCACGCCAAATCACAATTCCTGGCTAATATGAGCCATGAGCTACGTACTCCTCTAACATCTATCGTGGGCTATTCCAGCGTATTAGCAGACGGCGTGTTTGGACCACTAAATGACAAGCAAAAAGATGCGCTAAACGCCGTCACTCGCTCTAGTGAGCACCTCAAGAACCTAATTGATGACGTGCTAAATCTTGCACGCATTGAATCGGGCAAAGAAGTAGCTGAGCCAACTCGCGTTGCGGCCAAGGATGTGCTGACGCAAGCACAAAAGCTCATGATGCAAACTGCTCTCGGCAAAGGCGTCTCGCTTAAACCACTAAAACTTAGCGACGAAGTCACGGCTGCCAACATGTTCGTTGACACCAAACATATTCACCAGATCATCATTAACCTGATGTCCAATGCCGTCAAATACACTCCCAAGGGCGGTTCGGTATGGGTTGAATCACGCATCATTAGCGACAAGTTGCGCATTGAAGTGCACGACACCGGGGTTGGTATTCCTGCACATAAAATGGCCAAACTTTTTGAACGCTTTGAACGCGGCGAAGACACCTACAGTAAGAGCCAAGAAGGAACCGGCATTGGGCTTAATTTAACTCGTAAGTTAATTGAACTTAATGGCGGTAGAATCGAGGTTGAAAGCAACGAAGGCCAAGGCTCAACGTTCTCAATTTTAATGCCATTGGCGGCGAATGACACCAAATCTCAAGCTCCTGCTGAAAGCCAAGAGACACGGGTTCGATTGGATGGTCTCTCAACATTAGTAGTCGACGACAATCGTGATACTTGCGAGGTATTGCGGCAGATCCTGGTAGCCGCCGGCGCGAATGTCAAAACAGCGTGTTCCGTAAAGGAAGGTCTAAACCTTCTAACGGATGGCACTCCACCTGACATAGTTCTGACAGATCTTGCGATACCTGGAGAGAGCGGCCTAGTATTGATTGAGCAGATGAAAAAATCGCAAGGACAATTCGCACAAATACCAATTATTGTGCTTAGCGCCTGCGCGTTTCAAGCCGATCGGGACGAAGCACTCAAAGCTGGCGCTTCTCTGTTTATACCCAAGCCATTTCGACCATACGAAGTTATCAGGAGCGTCAGACAACTTGCGCTTTCAAGCGCCATGAAGGGACCGCTGGAGGCTAAGCACACATGAGCACTGGCGCAGCAAATACTGGCAACGATCAAGGCGTCGCAACGCTCACTCCGGATGAGTTCGTAGAAAAGTTGCGTGGGGCACTACGTCGCGATGGCGACTTCCCAGCCAGCGCTAAGATCGTGAGCGAACTGCGCATGTTGACCTCTGATCCTCGCACTGCTGCCAACCAAGTTACCGAAGTTATCCTCAAAGAGCCCTCGTTGGGCACGCGTGTGCTGCACTTGGTTAATAGCTCATTTTATCGTCGCGCCAAACCAATCATGACCGTGTCCCAAGCAGTTATACAGATCGGCATGAAGCCGCTAGCTGATCTATGTGCTGGACTCGTGCTGCTCCAAAAATTCGTACCACTCGCTAGACGCGGTGGTGCTTTTGCAAATTGTCTGCAAAAGACTGTGTTAACCTCGCTTTTATCAAGCTCGCTTAGCTCCCAAAGCAAGGCCGGTCCTGCTGGAACCAAGTCCGACGAATGCGGCTATCTAGCAGGCTCTTTCGCTGAATTAGGGACGCTCTTGCTAGCGTTCTACTTCCCACAGGTATACGAAACAGCTGTTAAGCGCGCCGAGAGCAAGCGTGTTAGCATTGAGCAAGGCATAACTGAGATTGTAGGCCTGAACCCGCTTGAGCTTAGTTGTGAAGTTCTAAAAGCCTTAGAGCTTCCAGATTTCTACCGCGAGATAATTGCTGCAGCACGTGGAAAGTCGGAATCAGTTGCAAACGGCGCTCTTCCGACTGAACAGAATGAGATTCGGCGCATAGCGCGCTCAGTCGAAGCTTCGCGCTCAATTTCATCCGTAATTGTATCGGGCAGAAGTAAGGCTGAGCTAGACAAAGCGCTTGAGGTAGCCAAGGAGCAGCTTGCGCTACCATCACGCGCAGTGGAGCAGATCGTTGGCGAGCTGCCGCAAGTATTTAAGAAGCAGTGCGAGTGCATAGAGCTTAGCCTACCATCCTTGCCAGCCTATGTAGCGGCATACCTGGATGCACCATCTGCAACTCCAACCAAGTCACAAGCACCAAGCGATGCCGATCAGTTCATGCAGTATGTGGAAGAAATTCGACAAGCCGTAGAAAGCGGCGAATCGACCGCTTCTGTAATCACTACCGTGATGGAAACCCTGGCCTGGAATCTTAAATTCGAACGCGTCCTTTTATTGTTGGTGAACCCATCTAAGCGGCGCCTAGTGGGACGAATGCTGCTGGGGAAAGGCGATGGAATTGACGCCCAGAAAGTTGAACGAACTTTAGATAGCGGTAGCCAAGCCCCAGACGCGGCTGCTCTACGCGAAAGTAGGCCCATCTTTCACGGCGATCCGGTGTTGCCTGAAGGATGGCCGTTTGTAGCTATACCGGTTGGCTTCGCCCAGCGCGCGATAGGAGTAATTTACGCAGACCGGCTACCTCCCAATGATATTGAGCTTTCAGCACGCGAACAGGCCGCAATTTCTGTTTTAGCTGAACTTCTCGATCGATCTGTAAGTATGAGTACGTGAGGATATGAGTATGAGCAAGAAAGTCCTTATCGTCGATGACGACCCAATGATTCGCAATTTAGTGCAAGCAATTCTGGAAGGCGAAGGTTATAACGTTACTGCTTTTGACGATGGCCCAAAGGCGGTTGAAGCGATGGACAGCGAACAGCGCCCACTCCCATTCGCATTTGTGATTCTAGACGTCATGATGCCTGGAATGAACGGCTTGGATGTACTAACGCGCATGAAGCTCCACCCGCACACTCAGGATTTACCTGTCATAATGCTCACAGGGGAGGATAAGGCTGAAGACATTATGGCAGGCTATAGCGTTGGGGCAGATTACTACATCACAAAGCCCTTTACACGCCAGCAATTAATGTACGGGATCAATCTAGTATTGGGAAAACAGCAGTAAGAGCCCATTAGCATAAAGATGAAATTTTTGTTACGGGCTCTAAGCCTTCGCCTACTAAACAGCGTGCGCAGTCCTCGGATTGCCTTTCATGCACCACTTGTTCCATAGTATCGCAATATGGACCAATGGTTGTTGTCCCAAGATGGAATGTGGGGATATTTAGGGCTTCTAATTGCCCTGCTCGCCGGAGCTCTGGGATTACCGATCCCCGAGGACTTCCCCTTACTTGTGGGCGGAATACTAATCAATCAAGGTAAAACCGAAGCCAAGCTAACTTTTCTAGTCTGCTATGCCGGAACATTAATTGGCGACATAATTATTTATGCTGTCGGCCGCAGCGTTGGACTTGCGGTTACTAAAAAACCTTGGTTTCGCTTACGCTTTGGGGACGATTCACTCAGTAAAGTCAAGCAGAGTCTGGAAAAACGCAGTATTCTGATGATCTTCATCGCCAGGCATCTGTTCTATCTGCGAACCTTAACATTTTTGACCTGCGGTGCTCTGCGCATGAGCTTCGCGCGGTTTTTAGCGGCGGATGCTATTGCGGCCTTAATTAGCGTCCCGCTGATGCTGTCGCTTGGCTACATTGCGGCTGAACACTACGATGCGGTAGTGCATGGGATCAGCAAAGCCAAGGAACTATCACTGGTCTTAGTTGCATTTCTATTGCTAGCAGGCTTTGTCTATTATCGGCGGCGACGCGCGCTTCAGAGGCGAAAGTCTGCCTCTGAGCAAGCTAATGGCGAATGCTCAGGGATCAATTAAGCACCTACTAAAAAGCAGGGATCACAAGGAGCGCTGGCGCCACAAGCACAATACATATTTCTATCCTGAGCATGCGTGCTTAGCACTAAAAACGCCGAGAGATTACAGTAATTGGGAAATTTCTGGCTTGCAGTAAGGGGACATACCAAAATGAAGCACATTGCTATGCTCACAATACGTGCCCGTTAGCCTGGCCTAAGCCATCTTTGATAAGATCAATTAATTTGTTGCGTATGCCCAGCCAGCAAAAGATTTCTCAGCGCCAACCCCATCGCGATACGGAGTGTCTGTGCCTTTGATTCTATTGGCCCAATGTTGGTCTTAATCACAGTCTTATAAAACATAGCGCGTTCATCCATCTCTAGACCAGCATGGGCCAGCACTGCCTGACGCACCTCGAGCTGTAAGACCATTTGCTCAACTGTCGGAAGCCAAATAAAGGTAGAGCGTAGTTCACCAGGAGTTAGGCCCTGCGGATCCACAAGGATGGAAACATTATCACGTTGTCTGCGATCGGAGACTTCATCTCCAATTTCAGGGCGCCAGAGCAGGCCTGCCAACTCAAGATCTTCAGCTACATTAATGAACGGTAATATGTTCATAGCGATCCGAAAACCAACAAGAAGGCCTCCAGTCCAAGAAATCCACGCCAGCCCCCTCTATATCTTATTATCGACATTGGGCGGATTTTCTGAAGCGATGACCGGAACCCTCCAATCAATGCAGCATCTATAAAACCTACATAACAAACACCAAAACGCTAAAAACTTGGTAAAACCATTAACGTTTTGGGCACATAAAAATGCCGCACCTCACTGCACTTCAGTATAATTAAGATGATTTGATGCCAAAAGACGTATCGCGAACAAAGTCCCTAAAAACCGAATGAGTATTCTAACCAGGTCCGAGTTAGCGCGTCACTCGAACCCTAGGAGCGCACTCAAAAATACTAATGACGAGGCCAGGTTCCTAGGACTATCCAGAGTTAGCGGGAATAGCAGTCTACAACCCTGCTCGACACCTAGCTCGGAGCGAATCAAAAATTAGCAGAGCGCGCCCTGAGCAAACGTAACGGGCTCGCATTGCGCAGGAAGCAATCCGCTTCATGCTGCTGCGCACTTTTATAGTAATTCCATGGATGGTGCTGCAGCCTCGTGGCTGAGCCTGGTATGGAGACAAGCTTGTTAGGAGCTCTTAGTATCTGAGGAGGGCCTGGCCACTTTCCAAATTACAAAAGCCAAAATAGCCGCCAACACAAGCAGGGTTAAGACAAATCGAAAAGCTAGCACGATAAAAATACCAAGCAGGAAACCACAGACAGCTGCCAATTCCCCATGCTCGCGCACCCAGTCGCACAGCTCATTCCAGCAAGACTGAACCATGGCTATCCACTGCTCACGGCTATGTTCCTGGATCTTTCTTTTCAAGTTCTCGAGCATATACTTATAGAATACTTATAGAGCCCCATAAAATGAAGCAAATTGCCGCTGGATGCAAATAAAATATCACACCCACCACTCCATCATACTTGGGATTCCCTTAGGGCTTCAACTGCTTGCAGCGCCTGAGCCTACATCCTATAGTTTTCACGGAAATTGAACCGCGCATTCACTAATCGAACGCGTGGCCTATCTCATTAGGAGAGTATATGCATCGTGCCGCCACCATAGTACTTGCAGCTTTATTATTTATTCCTTTGACCTCTAGAGCGGACGCCGCTAAAGGGAAAACCTCATATGACCAGCGCTGCGCCTCCTGCCACGGGCCAACGGGAGCTGGAGATGGGCCAGTAGCAGCATCACTACCACCAGGAACAGTTCGCAATTTGCATACCGGCCCATTCAAGTTTGCCACCGATGCAGCAAAACTTAAGGAGTTGCTGCAAAAAGGCGGAGCGGCTTTGGGGCTTAATCCTCTGATGCCTCCGGCTGCTGGAGCTAGCGACGAAGAGCTTGGGCACCTTGTTGAGTATGTGATGTCGCTACGTAAGTAGATTTTATTCAGGATGCTGCAACCAACAGTTGCAGCATCCTGTGGGTACAGCTATGCCGAAGCGTTCCTCCGCACACGAAAGAAAGGATGCCTCAACCTATTCTGCCTTAGGAGCCTCTGCCTCCAAAGCGGGCGTACATGCAGCTGTCGGCTATAAAGCTGGTAGCTCCTACTTTGCGGAACCACTGCCTGACGTTTGTGGAAACGCAGACTACTATTCATTTCTGCATTCTGACGGGGCGGGCACCAAATCAATCATCGGCTATTTAGCCTATCGCGAAAGCAAGGATACCAGCTGGTTTCGTAACCTAGCCTTCGATAGCCTCAGCATGAACTTGGATGATGTAGCCTGTGTTGGGGCGCTTACATCTCTGACCCTAACTAATACTATAGGGCGGAATCGCCAACTTATCCCCGATCAGGCGATTCAAGAAATCGTATCTGGCTATCGCGATGCCGCAAAACGCATGGCCTCATACGGCATTGATATTTCCTTGGCAGGCGGAGAAACCGCCGATCTGGGAGACATCGTGCGAACCTTAGTTGTTGATTCTGCACTATTTGCGCGAGTGAAGCGCAAGCACGCAGTCTGTTTCGACCGCGTCTGCGAAGGCGACGTAATTATTGGACTCGCAAGTTTTGGCAAATGTGCCTACGAGAGCGAGTTCAACTCTGGGATTGGCAGCAACGGTCTCACTCTAGCCCGACATGCATTAATTCATTCGAGCTACGCTGAAAAGTATCCGGAGATCCTGGACCCAACCATCGACGCCTCGCTAGCCTACCGTGGCAAACACAAGCTTTTTGATGCTCCAAAGCCACTATCCCAGAACATTGCACGCGCACTACTCTCCCCTACCCGAAGCTATGCGCCTTTCATCGCGGCTGCGCTCCAAGAACTAGGCACTGAAGTACATGGCCTTGTGCATTGTACAGGTAGCGGGCAAACAAAAATAAAGAATTTTGGACGGGGCAAGCGCTACATAAAAAATGGCTTCTTCCCGACCCCGGCTATCTTTGAGGCGATACAAGCTTCACTAAATATACCTTGGGAGGAAATGTATTCAGTATTCAATATGGGACACCGCTTAGAAGTGATTTGCCCAGAAAAATCAGCCAAGGTGATAGAAAAGCTTGCTGCCCGTCTAAAAATCGACACAATCAAGGTTGGCTTTGTTGAAGAGATTCGTGGTAGTCGCAACGAGGTCGTGCTTGACACCCCTTACGGTTGCTTCGAGCGCTAACTCTACCAGTACTTTTCAAGATGCAAATTCCCGGGCGTCTTACGGGCATGTACCTTGAAGCCGTCTCCAACTAACAGTTTCTCCATATCCTCGACCATGGCCGGATTCCCGCACAAGAAAACATGATCATTTGTAGGCTGCGCTGTTACCGCACCCTTCTGGAATAACGACTGCACATGACCACGCTCGCCAGTCCACTCAGGATCGGCTCGGCTGACAATAGGCAGGTAGCTAAAATCCGGCCGTGCAGCTAACTGACGTAGCTCATCACTATAGGCCAGATCCTTAGAGTAACGTACACCATGGATAACACTTATCTTGCGCTGCTTGGTCCAAGTGGCGGGAGTGCGCAGCATAGACATGAATGGCGCTATTCCAGTGCCCGTCGAGATCAAAATCAAATTAGCTTCTTGAGGGACTTCTTCCAGGGTAAAGGTTCCGGTCACCTTGGGTGCAACATAAACACGGTCACCTTCTTTTGGAATTACGAGGCGGGAGGTTAAAGCCCCATCGGGAACTATGGCGATATAGAACTCAAAGTACCCTCGCTCACTAGGGCTAGATCCGATTGAATAGGCGCGCTTGATTAACTTTCCAGCTGCCTGCGGCTCACGCTCGGCAGGGAAATGGGCTGGACGTGGAGACTCTCCAGGTAAGCCTAGAGCGACATATTGCCCAGGAAGAAAGTCTGGGACTCCAGCGTCAGGCTTCACCTGCAAAATAATGAGCTCCGGTGTAACTTCTATTTTTCGAACAATAGTTGCATTGTACATACCCGAAGCATATAGAAATTGGCGATTTGGATAAAGAGGAGCCATGGAAGTTGTTTTAGTGCAGCCTGAGATACCCCAGAATACAGGGTCTATTGCCCGCACCTGCGCTGCCACTCAAATACCGCTGCATTTAGTGGGCAAGCTGGGCTTTGATTTATCGGAAAAGGCCGTACGTCGTGCTGGCCTAGACTATTGGCCGTGGGTTCCATTACATCGACATGCTGGCTGGGACGAATATATTTCGGCGAGCAAACCTAAAAACGTCTGGCTGCTCTCAAAATTTGGAGAACGAACGTACTGGGACGCTGAGTTTAAGCAGGGCGATGCAATCGTATTCGGCAGCGAGACGAAGGGCCTTGGTAAGGATTTTTTATCGCGCTATCCAAGTCAACAAATTCTTCGCATTCCGATGGTGTGCGCTGAAGTGCGCAGCTTGAACCTAAGCAACGCTGTCTCAATTGTACTGTTTGAAGCTCTCCGTCAGCTGAGCGCCTCGGGTGCTTTCGTGGCACGACGCTGAGTTATAAAATACACTATCATCGTCACTACGAGAAAAGAGACCCAGGCCTCAGGCCGCGCAACGAGAAAGTAACGTCTTAATAGGTCATTAGCGAAGCTTACTCCCGGGGCAGCATCGGTAATAAAACCAGACAATTTAACTGCCATTACCCAGCCCGCGTGTAGCCCAATTCCAAGATAAATTGATCCAGTTCGCATGAGTGAGAAACAAAGTACCAGTCCGACCAAGAACAAACCGGCAAAGGCAGGAAGAAGTGCCAGGTCCAATCCTTTTGCTAGCACATGCGCCACGTATTCAAATCCAATTAATGCGTCCCCCGACACAAAAACAAAACTCTTATCAGGGGTTACAAAATGTGCCAGCGCATAGAGCAGACTAGCGATCACTGCCGCGGCCGCCACCGGCAAAGTTCGCGCTAGTTTTCCGAATAACAGTACTCTGAACAGAGACTCTTCAATTACACTAACCGCAAGCGCCCCCACCAATAGCTTTGGAAATCGTGCAACAACCGCACCCCACGAGCGACCTGCCCAGGTAAGCTCATCGCCAACAGATATAGTTAGCAGCGCTGAAGCACTTAATAGGGCTACAACAACTCCTACACTTAAGTCACGCAGGCGATCAGGGCGCGATCCTCTCACGAAAAATGGCTTCAAAGCATTAAGAGAGAAGCGCTTACGCGCTATGATCAAGCCAACAACCAATACGAACAGGATGACGCGGTCAAAGACTCGCGAAAAAGGCCAGGAGTGTCCGGGAAGAACACGTCCAATCAAGTCATAAACCAGAGGAGCAGCCAAACATGTAGCCGACAGTATTCCAGTAATAAAGCCCAACAGATACGACATATAGCCTTAAAGCCAGTGTAGGATTGCCATTCACTCTTTCTAGCGATGGTAGAAGTCAGCTCCTTAGGCCACAGGCCCACTCAGGTTACTTCGTGACTTTCATCATACTTAGAGGCGAGAACATAATGCTAGCGTCTAATTGCCACGCGCAATGAGTACTTTTCCTAGCGCCTACGGCGAGCTATAAGTCGCCTATGGACTTATCCAATTTATTTTCAGACCCGGGACTCCAGCGCTTATTAATATCAGTAGCGCTGGGTGCTCTTATTGGACTCGAACGCGAACTAAGTGGGAAGGATCCGAGCTTACGTACCTTTTCATTAATTTCTGTAGGAAGTTGCCTTTTCTCTCTAACATCGGAGCTAGTAACAATTGGCTCAACTCATGCAGACCCTGGCCGCATAGCGGCCCAAATAGTGCCTGGCATTGGCTTCATCGGAGCAGGAACAATATTTCGCTCAACACGCGGGATCTCCGGGCTAACCACTGCCGCTCTGATGTGGGTAACAGCCGCTATCGGCATGACAGTTGGCTTTGGACACATTCGACTGGCAGTTTCGGCCACCTTCATGGCCCTGCTGATCACATTCGGCCTAAAATTCGTGCATCGGGTAATTCGCTACTTCCGTCCCGGTTACTATTCAAAGGACTCGTGGTAGTGAGCTGGTTTAGGATTACTAAGTAGTAGCCCCTATCTGTACGTCCACGACCAATATCGTCCAACAAATTCAAGTCGGCGATCTTTTCCAAGTTTAAGCTATTGGCAGTTATGCGAGCTTGCAGTTCGTTTAGATCCTGGGACTGCACTACCAGATACTCTCCCTGCACTGGGACAAGTTTCTGCAACTCGGCAGTGCTAGCCGGACGTCGCACATAATACATGAGAGGATCAAAATACTCGTCGCGCGGCTGCCTAATAAACGTCAATTTGGCGCTTGTGGGCACTCGATTCATTACTACCAAGCCAGCTCTATCAAATCCCTTAAGCATATTCTTGGCGCCAATTCCAACCCCGGTCAGGCAGGCCATTAGGCCACTCGCGGCAAAACACCCTAAGCCAAGTCGAACTAGACCCCTCGCACGCAAGGCTCCAACAAAGCTCGCGCTAACTATAAACGCGTAAAGCTGCAGACGAGCAGACTCGCCCATTAACCAACCTCTGACAAATTCAGCTGACCCCCTCAGAGGATCAAGCAAACCGAGGATCTCCGGGAGTACGCCGAGCAGCACAGCCAGAAGCAATCCAGTCCACAAAAGAAATTCGATACTACGCATCATTCGCAACCGCGCTGAGTCCGAAAGAAACTGCCACGTTTCCAGTATCCACAATGACACGACAAGAGACATTAAAGGGAAAAGCGGAGCCAAGTAAGCATGTCGCTTACCTGAAGCGGACGAAAAAACAATAAGACCGACCCATACAGCCAGACACAGTGCGTCCTTAATCCTGCCGTAGTCGCCGAAAGTCTCCGCAAGCAGTCGACGATTCTTCCAGCTTCGCAACCTTTCAAAAGAGCAAACAAAGAAAATAAGAGACCAGGGAAAGGCAGTTCTTAGAATTGAGGGGAAGTAGAACCACCAAGGCTCGCTATTTACATCCTCACCGCCCACCAAACGCAAAATGTTTTCAAATATCAACTGCCTACTAAGGAAAGCGCTTGAGCCACGCTGCCAAGCTAGGAGGTACCAGGGAAAAGCTATTAATAGGCATGCCAACCATGACCAGCGCGGACGAAAGCATTCCAGTAGTGCCTTGCGTGTGCCAAGCATTACTGCGCACAGACAAAAAACCAAGACAGCTGGCAAGACAAACCCCAAAGGGCCCTTAGCTAGTACCGCCAAAGCAGCGCTTATGAAAAAAAATAACCAGTGCCAGGAATTTAGGCCGCGCGCGCTAAGCAAACCAAAAAGCACACTAGCGACCGCCGCGTTTACAAACAGTGCGTAGGTCATATCGACCCGGCAGTCTAGCGCAAGCTGAGCAAAGCCATAGCTGCCAAACAAGACGGCGCTAGAAATTAGACAGAGCCTAAAACTCTGGCTCCGAAGATGCTGTGGGGCATGCCGCCCAACAAATATGGCAAGCGCACAGACGAGTCCAAGGACTATGGCGGCTGCGAGCGCCGATGGCAGGCGGGCCATGCCGGGAGTTACAGCCCACCCCGTTAGCTTTGCAGCTCCCGCCACCAGCCAATGATACAAAGGGGGCTTGGAGGGTAAAATGCCGTTTCTAAGAGGGAGCACCCAATCTCCCGTATCAGCGATTATCTGCGCTATATGCGCCTCTCGTGCTTCGCTAGAGCCACCAATAGGCCCAAGTGAGACTAATGGAAGCAATAGACAGAGGACCAGCGCAACAAGCGATACAGGATATATTAGCTTGAAAGACACTAAACTGACCCTCGACAGTTCCTACAATAGAATGCCGGGAAATTCCCAGTTGGCGTCAGAGGAGCTGTTCTTCCACTCGAAGTAGAAGGACTAGCGCGTTATGACCAGCTGCCAAAGACCATGGCCAAGACCATAATCCCTGCGAAAGAAAATGCAGCAATCTCAAATATACTCATACCACTCAAACTTATGGCTACCTGGGCCCAATTGACCGCAGGGGTTACCCACGAAGAGGGTTCTATACCGGATATTTAGCTACAAAGTAAAGAACATGGAAAGCCATTATTTTAACTGACTTTAAGTTAGCGTAAGCGTTCACGGGAATATCGGGAGGCCGGGGCAGCACGGACATAGTGCCAGGAACCCCTCAGGGGTTAGCGGAACCGACCCCACGTCATTAGGAATAGTAACAATGGAAATGACTAAGAGTGGCAACAAAATGAAGCGCTTCACTCCGCTTTACTTGCAATTCGAGTCTTTTAGATCTCCTTAGGGCGCATTTATTACGGGCTCTACCTACAATTCATTTCAAAAATGGGCTCCTGCCCATGCCTCGCCTCGCTACAAACCCCTTCGGCGTTTGCCGCGCCATCCTTGGCGCGACTAGAAGCTATTTTTGAAATGGATTCTGGTCTTCCCTAGCTGCAAAAACATAAGGGCGGCCATTGGCCGCCCTTATGTTACCTTTACACGGGATCGTCCGGCTACTTATGCCGCAACAACTTCTCCCGCCCGAATCTCCTGGAGCTGAAGCGCCTTTCTTGAACGTGGGCGACGGCGATGTACCTTCCGACGCTCATTGCCACATTCTTCGTCGAGATCTTCAATCTTGAACTTACGAGCTTCCCTTAACGCATCTTCGTCACCGCGATGCATCGAGGAGGAAAGTTCAGTGAACAATGTCTCGAGAGCCTTTTTCTTTACTCGCGAAATATGGCAGCGGCTGTAGCCGAGCGAGCTCGCGATGTCCATGAGCTGCTGCTCTTGGATGTAAATTCTATAAATCACTTCGCGTTCAAGATTATCAAGCTTAGCACAGGCTTCCTGGCTCAATCCTGCCATTTCCTTGCGTAGCAAAGAATCATCTGGAAGCGCCTGCTCATTGCTATTTAGAGCCTCTGCAACTTCCATTGCATTCACACCCTTAATTGTCTCTAGGCGCGACTCCCCTGCTTCTCCATCACCCACCGGCAGCAAATTAGAATTAGCGGCCTGTGAAACGGCGCGGATTAGATTGCCGCGCATATGATAGAACAGGAAGGTCATGAAACTTGCACCCTTATCTGGGTTATAACGACGCACCGCTTCGCAAAGTGACAAATCAACGATTGAATCAACCTCTTGAAGATCGAGGCGCGAGTGCCACTTACGAAGAATGCTGCGGGCGAGCTTGCGTGCCTTGAGGCGATACTCAAGAACGAGCTCTTCCTGCTGGCGCAGTGAAAGCCCTTTTCGCTTGGCTTTCTTGCGCACTGGCAAAGCCACGATCTTGGCGGGCTTGGCCTTCTTAACAGGCGCGAGCATGTCGTTATCTTCTTTGTATTTCAGCTTTAAGTTCGTAGCAGGCATGGCATTCATTTCAACCAGTTCCTCAACCGAGAGTAACCAGACATCGTTAGTTAAATTGCTTCACGACAAACAGCTATCTAGCCCCAGGTCTGCGATCATGTCCTCAAGGGAGCTGATAACGTCGAGGCAACAAGCTTGGATTGAGAGACGGGTACCGGAGTCAGCTATTCCCTCGGAACGCTCAAGAATGTCCGTCATCTTGCCGTACAGTTCCTTACGGAGCGTGCGGCCGAATTCTGGACGGGGGAGCGGGGTCACAAAGGCAGTAGTGAAGTCCGTCATTTCGTTCTCAACTCCAGAAGATCGTTGCTTCTATTCGCCTATCCGCGGGTTTCGTAGCAACGCTTCACTTTTTCTATAAGGGCCTGGATTTACACGATAAAGTAGGCTAGCATTTAGCTATGACTCTTAAGCGCCCGGAATCACAAGCAAAACCAAGCGAGACGCAGACTCTTTCCATGGAAGAGGCTAATAACCTCGTAATCGAATATCAGGGCTGGGCAGAGAGCATCGCCAGGTCTGTGGCACGCGCCTGGAACATGGATTGGCGCCAAGATGGGCTAGATGGTGCGGCAATGGAGGCCCTCTTATTTTGCGCCAGACGCTTTCAGCCAAGCCGTGGAGTTCCGTTTAAGGGCTATGCTAGAAAACGCATCCATGAAGCTTCTACGGAAGCTGCTAGGCGCTCCCGTGGATGGAAGCGTGGCCTTGGCAGCTCCTCGACAGAACAACAGGCACGCGAGATTTCAGCTGAATTGCTCCAAGTCTTCCCCGAGCTACGGGGCGGCGAAATAAGCATTTCGGATGAAGGAGACTCGGATGAGGCGACGCGATCATCAATCCGCGAACTACTTGTTAGTGCGAGCATCATAGCTGCTAAACAGGGGCTTACCAGCGATCAGCCAGACGAGCAGCTAGACTATAAGCGGATGGTAGAGAATATCTCCGAGCTAGATCCAGTTCACCAAATGATGCTGTGGAAAGTATATTGGGAAGGCAGTTCGATGCGTAGCCTGGCCACCGAGTGGGACATCGACGAGTTGAATGTCATTCGCGAGCATAAGGTGGTACTAGCGTACTTGCAAAAGACATTCGCCAAGGGAAAACCACCGCAGCGGCCCAAGGTCCGGCCAGGATTAAAAGCAATTGGAATAAAGCTCAGGCGCGAGGACTCTGCAGGTTTATTCGCAAAGTTTTTGAACAGGGGTGCCTAATGACCAAGAAACCAAAGGACATGAAAGTTGGTGGAGTTAAAACCACTGACGCCAGTGAATCCGTTAAGGGCACCCAATCTGTAGGTGGCGTGGCTGGGGTATTGCCTACCTCTGGGGTTGGCTCAGTTAAAGGAGTTGGAGCTGTTGGGAAGCGCCGCACGACTCGCGTGATGACCGATGCAGAACGTGACGATCTTTTGAGGCTGATAGATGAAGAGGCCGGAAAATTATTTCAGGGCTCGGGTCTAACAAAAGAGAAACAGGAAGTTTTAAAAAGCGCTGTAAAGATGGCTGTAGATTCTGGCCTCATCAACGATAAGGACAAACCGAAAAAAGAATAGCTCCGGACACTATCTCCTCAGCCACCTCCGACACTATCTCCTCAGCCACCTCGTGAACCCCGCGTCGAAGTTACCGATTTGAAATCACTCCACTGGCTGGACCTTATCTCTCACTAGAAGGCACAGGTATTTGCCTCTGTCGTTCCATTTCGCCGATCATATGAACCATGTCTTCGAACGTCAGAGAGTCCATAAGTACCACTTTTCGCCCATGTTTTTGCATAATGAGGTAAGGCTCCTCAGTTTCCACGACCTCACGAGCGAGGCGGTCGAAATTTTTTCTCAGCTCGGTAGCGGTGATAATCCTTTGTGAGCGAAACATGACAACTCCCTCAATAAGCAAGTAACAATTACTCTTTGAAGTATATCGAGAGGTTCAATAGATCGTTGCTATCCAAACGAATATTCTATGACTAACACACCAAGATCATTAAAAAATGGGGCAGATTTGAAATCCTCGATTAGCCCCGGAAACTACCACGAAGTCACTGAGAGAATGAGCGGAGAAGTCACTGAGAGAATGAGCGGAGGTCACTGAGAGAATGAGCGCTGGCGGAGAGCGCTGAGCGCCTACCCCAGCTTGGCGCCTATAGCTGGGTCGATCAGCTGCCCCCAAGCCAAAATCCCGCCACGCAGATTGAACAAGTTAGAGAAGCCCTCACGCTGCAGTAACTCTACGGCCCATGCACTTCGACCGCCAGAGTAGCAGTAGATCACTACTGTCTTATCACGCGGCACCTCGTTAGTCCGACTTGCTAACTCTGCCAGAGGCACCAACAAGCCACCGATACTAGCCAGCTTGGACTCATCTGGCTCGCGCACATCCAGCAAGAAAATATCATCGTGCGCATCCAGCCGAGACTTTAGTTCCGATACACTCAATTCCCTGACTTTACTGACAGGCATGGCGAGCTAGGCCCCTCGCGTTTGATATCGTGCGAGTTGCATCTTATAGAATCTCACCAACAGCGGGTCATCCAGCTCGCCAGATTCGATCATTTCACCCAACTCACCTAAATAAGTACCCGCCGTACTCATATCACCGGTGCTAAGAACGCAAGCTACCAGAAACAACATGCCCTCCTTGTTGCGCGGCGAGACACGCAAACAATGTCGCACCATCTGAACAGCACCTTCGAAATCTTGTCCCTGCACCTTTAGATAAGCCATTCCCAACCAGGCTGGCGCGAAGTCGGGTACCAGTTCAACTAGGCCGCCAAAAATAGCTTCGGCTCTACGCAAATCACCGTTTTCTAACAAAAAACGGCCTAGCTCATAAATATTAGCCACCTCATCATCAGAATAGCCGCGCTTCAATACTTCCGAAGAAACACGTTTTCGGGGCAGGTTCATGCGCCCTCCTGAGGATTTTCGGGCTTAACTTGCAGCCAGTCTAGAACCGTGCGCAACATAGCGCTCTCAGCGAAAAATCTACGCGAGCTATCTGCCAGTTCTGGATTTTGGGCGCATTCTCGTTGAAAGGCGAGAACCTTTTCGTAACGCGCAAAAAGCGATGGAGTTAGACTTTCAATTTTCGAAACATCGCCGCGTGATGGCAATAGAGCCAACAAAGGGGCAAGCGTAAAGCTTTCCGGCGCAGACATTAAGGAACGTTTCATATATGTTTTTCCCAGCTCACATGGTACCCCATTAGAATAGGGCTTATAGCTTGGCGGTTCAACAGTGCAAAATGAACCATAGCCCGTTCATTTTTTGTCAAAAATGGGGCCACTTCGGCACATTCGGAAACTAGTGTCATGAGGCAGTGATTCCTTGATTAATTGCAGCTCTTGACACTAGCCGGCCATGGATGGCCGGACAACCACGAAGTGGTTGGAGCGACGCGCAGCTGGGGTTCGCGGGCCCCCAGCGAAGCTTGGAGCGAGTTAGACGCAGGACAGGATGTCCGCAGTCGAACCAGCAACAACTAATGTTATGAGCCTCCGAACTTGTTTTTAACCCTATTTCCTACTCGGGGCATTAGAGCCCATAACGAAATTACCCTGGGCGTACTCAACGGGCTCACAATAAGAGGCCAAGCGCATTCGCCTATATTTTCGGCAGGCCGCTAGCCTCGCACCTTCATCTCATCTACTTCCTGCGCCAGCTCATCACGTGTCATGCGATGCCGTAATTGAAAAACACGACGCTGGACCAAGACATCTAGGCAAGCTATCACAAACAATAGTAGTGCAGCCCCCAACCCAAAGCGTGAAGCATATTCCAAGGCGAGCGGAGCAATTCCGGAGATATTAGACTTAAGCAAAGTCAAAAAGTGCGATAGCTCTAAACGTGCGGCAAGAAATAAGGCTGCCATAACTGCAAGTGTCCCGAACACCCCCACGCAGATCGCCCCAGCCGCACGAGTTAAGGATAGGTCCCAAGAAAGACGATTTGCATCAAAGCCAAGCAAACCAAAACGGAAGAGAAAACGAGTTTGCAAAAATCCGACCAAGGTGGCAGCAACTAGTGCCGCGGCAACAGGCGCAACCAAGACCCGGAGAAAATATTGACCAAACTGCGACACCCCGATTGTTAGGTCTAGCTGACTGGACCACCATTTTAGTACCAGCATTTGCAAGTCCTGTCGCAGCAGTGCGAGTGTGCCGAAAAAAGCAACAAAAGCTGACACCCGTACTAGCCTAAGACTAAGCGCGACTTGTCCCTGCTCACGCAGGTCATTCAATCTTTGCTCACTGGGCCATTCTGTACGTTCCATTTTTAACGCTTCAACATAGCCAAAATAGCCTGAGGACCAAGTTCTGACTGCCAGGCCCCCACTATCAACTGCCCAGCAAGACTGATCACTAACAACATCACAACAAGCCTAATCGCAGGCACAGGGATGGACCAGCGTGGGACAGGGCCAGGACGCAACCAATTATAAAGCAGCTCCAAACTTGCCAACAGCAACGCGGCGGGCAAAACCACGAGCGCCCCGCAAAAAATAATCTTAGACACAAGTGCACTCAGAATAACGAAGACTTGCGAGACCTGCAGGCCTTGTTTGTATGCGGCCAGACCAGTCAGCACATCTGCCCAGATACCTGTCTCTAAGGCGACAAGAGCACCTGCCAGGATTGCGATCGATCGAACCCCCTTCCCCAGTTTAATACTGGCTACGCAATGTTCGAACATCTCAGCGGCAAAAAGTCCGGCTGCCGGAACAGCTGCCAATGCGACGCACGCCAATACTCGAGCACTAGTCGCCGGCAACCCAGCAAGATCGAGAATTACCAACAATGGCAAACACAATCCGAGCAATGGGAAGCACAGCGAAAATAGAAGCACCAAGGTAAGTGCAATTTCCATAGCTGCCTAATTGAAAGCGGCTTGCACCAAATCCATTAGAGTTCGTGAATAAAGTGGCAATAGCGCATAAAGCGCCCCTATCAAGGCCAATAACCTAACTGCATAAGCGCTTGCTCCGTCCTTGATTGAGGTTGCTCCCTGAAAGGCTCCAATGAGCAGTCCAGCCAACGACACGATGGCCAAGACCGGGAAGGCTAGCACAAAAAAGGCTCGCAGCGCCTCATATAGGAAGTCGACTTCCACTCCGTACATCATGTGTAGGCTCCAAGTAACTTTTGGGTTACCAGCATCCAGCCGTCAGCAGCGAAGAACAAGAGAAGCTTCAGTGGCAAAGACACCAACTGCAGCGGAACCTGCGTTGCGCCTAATGCCATGAGGGCGTTGGCAACTAGTAAATCCAAAACCACAAATGGCACTATGAACATCAATCCAAGCTTCACAGCCAAGGTAAGCTCTGACACAAGGAAGGCCACAATCATAGCACCAAAGGATAAAGGTGGAGGCACTGCAGCACCCTTATCCTTGGTTTCTATACTAGGAGGAACATCTCGCATTTTATCATTCAGCTTGCGCACACGCTCCGTAACTCTCACATCAGTGTGCTTCTCAATAAATGGCCTGAAAGTGCTCTCTACCGTCGCAGTAGCTTTCAGGTGCCCTGTAAGTAAAGCCTCATATCCCCCGTACGTTGCCAATTGCGGTTCCACGACAAACAAACTGAGGCAAAAAGCGAAAGCAGTGATGACAAAGCCAAAACCCGCCCCACTCATGCCTAGTCCGTAGCGCAAAACATTTAACGCTACGAACACGCGCACAAAGGCTGATAGGAGTAGAATTCCAAGTAATCCAGAAAAGTAAGTAGGAAGCGCATCCATATGTGAGGATGATAAGAAAACCCCAACTACCATGCCATGGATAAAATGCGTCAGTCGGCCATGGTTCGGGTCCACTTAATGGAGCTACGCGCGATATTATGGTGGATAGCGCTTACAGGACCGATTTAGGAGACGGTAATGGCGAAGCGCCCCTGGTAGGAACACAGCGTGGCTTGACCTACAACCTCGTTATTAATTACAAGCTGTACGTTATCAGTAGCTGGAATGTTTGTTACATACATGGCACCAGCCTGAGACAACTCAGCCATGCCACCGGCATCCAAATTAATTGCACCAAACTCTATGCCTAATCGCGTAGTGCCTTCTGGCAAAAGCGGAGCCTGCACCGGGCCGGGAAGCGTTTCGATCGCGAAATTTCCTTCTGCGATAGCCAAACGTGCGGCCATCCAGGCTTTAGCTCCCTGCCGCAGCGTAATCTGATCGCTGGCCACCGCTTCTAAATCTATCACAGTGCCCGCGCGCAAATAATCTCCCAGCATGGTTGGTGGCACTGCTAACTGCCCTACCTCCAGGCGCAAACTTGTTGTTTGCCCCTCACTGGCACGCGCGCTTGACTGCACTTGTCTTCGCCAAAGCCCGTCGAATCGATCCACCAGAGCTTTGCCCAGTCCCACCCACACGGTGAAAGGATTGCCATTAGCATTCCCCGATAATCGTACAGCTCCGGCATAATCAGCAGCGCGGATATCAACTTCTTCGTCAAATTGCACGACGGAAGATTCTGGACCGGTCCACGACATGGCCAAGCTTCCCAGGAAGCGTCGCGCCAGGTAGTCCATAACAACATCACTCGCCGCGGCAAGAGCAGACGGGACAACACTTGCCAGCAAGACAGCCTTGGAATTTAAATCGCAAAACAACCCCAGCGTTTCGCCATCTACAGTCCCGCCATATCCGATGTCTAAGTTGGTAGGCAGCTGCAAAAGTGGCTTAACTTCAGTCACTCTAATTTCGACTCCCAGCGAATGCGCTAGCGGCAGCCAATGAGTAGTAATAGCTGGAAACCACTTTTCAGGATGGCAGCGTAAAAACCCGCGAGAATACTTAGCCTCCGCTTGAGGCCACTGTCGCAATGCGTGGCGTGGCTCCCAGGGAGACAGCACCACAGCATCATTATCAGAACTCTCGTAGCTCATACCTTCAACAAATTACTTTATTTCTTTTAAAGCAGATCGCACCATCGTTCCAACAAACGGCATGCGAACTTCTGGATCAATTTCCGACAGATCAGTGGCAGCACGCTGTAATCCCGGTCCATGCGCCGCGTCGAAAGCTAGGTATTCCCCGGCCTCACGACCATCCAAGAGCACTGCTATGCCAACTAATGCACGCAAGCGCGGCGAAAGGCTTCTAAACTTTTGTGCGTCCATTACTCACCTTTCAATTCTTCATCTGTCTCAACCTCTGGGCGCACTCGCATTGGGCGAATTGCGCGGGGGCTAATCACCTCGGGTAGACTTGTATCAAAGTATTCACGCGAGTGTTGGTATACACCGAACCAATAGCCCATAAAGGCACCGACAATACCGACAATCACGAGAAATCCCACTAACACTCCAGCAATCTGGGCATATTCATCTTCAGGCACTCGCCAAAAATAGAGAAATGGCGTTAGAGGTATACGCACTACTTTTCCTTCAATATTGCGCGCGCCCTCTGTAAGGGCTGTCTGCCCTGGTTCATTAACGGCTGAGACTAAAATACTTACGGACTCAGGGCGGACGCCCGGAACGATCTTACTGATAGCCGCTACGATATCATCTTTGCGAACACTTCGTCCGCTGCGCTCTTGGATCACCAAAGAAACTGCTGGCTCTTGCTGATCGCGTAGAAAATTTAGCCGCACTATCGCCCGTGCAGCCGCCACATCTGGATGGTTCTGCAGCATCTCTTCAACTTCAGTGGCCAGCGCTCGATCAACTTTTAGAGCATCAAGCTCTCTCGAATTTGGAATTAAGCCTGACTGAGCAACGAGCTCATTGAAGGAAGCTCGCCTCTCGCCCGGTAAGTTACGATCATGAAGAATGGTCACTGCCTGGGAGTAATCGGCTCGCCGCACCTCCACGTGATAACGGCCCTTACCCCCGCTTTCACGCTCGGCAAATGCGCTAATCCCCTGCTCATGCAAGACCGCCACAATTTCTGTGGCCTGGCGCTGATCCAGATCCTGAGCAATTGGGGTACCGTCACAACCGCCAAAACAGGTTGCGATCAATACGATCAGCACAATGTGCATCATGCGACGGTATCGGTTAAGTTTCACTAGCATGCCTCGCATTCCAGCGTTGACCTAGGTAGTTTTCCTCTATAACAGCAGAGCTTCATTTCGCCTATTATGGCAGCCAGGCGGTAGAAGCGGAACTCCTCTTTCGGGTATCACTTAGCTCCGACATGAGCAATCAGGGAAACTAGAAATTCGACATCACCAAACCTAACCCAGTCTCCATGCTCAATCGAAACGATTTCGTATTCGCGCTGGTAGCTATCCGCGCCACGACGGCGAACGAAGACCCCGCGGTCACTCATCAAATCCTGCACTTGAAACCCACTTTCACTGTTCACAACGCACAAGGCATGTGGTGTCGAGACCGTTGCGTCCTCCAGGATTAGGTCCGTGGTTTTTAAACTACTGGCTGTTACGAAGAACTTCCCCTCGCGCAGCTCAGTCGCATCTCCATCAGGATTGGAGTAGTTGACCAACCAACCAAACAGTCGTCCGTTTTGGGCCTCACTCTTCTTAACACCATCTGTATGGCGCTGCATGGGCTGCGCTTGACGCTGCGGTGGTGGCTGCGAACGTTGTTCCCGTCGCTCCACTGGCGCCGGCTCTTCCTGAGCCTGTTGCGCACGAGGCTGAGAAACCGGCGTACGCGGCTCTACTCGCTGTGCAGGCTTTGGTGCAGCTGGAGCTGTCACTGAGGGTGGAGCCTGTGTTGGCTTTGTGCTCTGTATCTCTGTCCGCTCTACTTCTTTACGAACTGGCGGCTCGGCTATTGGAGCACTCTCCTTCTTCGCGCCAAAGGACAGACCGCTACCCTTGCCGGGGCGACGCATACCGGATTCAATAATTACACGCTGGGCAGAACCACTCTGCTCGGTCTGACTCTCACGCGAGATTTCTTCTG
>JAIBBV010000049.1 GCA_019694465.1 Oligoflexia bacterium | reverse complement strand
CAAATCGCCTCTAGCTCAGGCGCAAGTGCAGTTGCCGGATCTTTTATGCGTGCGCTGAAGTTAGCTAGGGCCAGTTGTTGAATTCGGAGCTTATCTTTGCGGGACTGTTCGCTGACTTTTAGCTCCTGCACTGTCGCTTCTGGACGTGGAGAAAATCCATCCTCTTGGCGCTTGAAGAAAATGCGGTCTCCAAGCAGGGCAAGTCGTAACGTCAAGTGCTGCTCTGGAGTGGGGGACTGATAGTACAAGTCAGCCAGTTCGCTGCTATTGTAGTAGCGCTCTTCAGAGCAAACGGCGCTCCATACTAATTCAAGGTTAACTTCGGCTGAAGCTGTGAAGCAGCGCTCGTATGTTTGGTCCAGGAACTGAGCTTGTTCGTCTTGTCGGACCTTGTCGGCGGCAAGCTTGATGCCTAGAGCATGCAGGCGAAAATCAGGAAGCTCAACTTCTCGCCCGCGCTGATTTAGTAGCTGGTATTTTTTGTTCTTATAGCTGCGGACAATTCCAAGTAGTGGTCTACCATCGTGCTCATACAGGCAGATGGTTCCGGGGGCTAAGCTAGTGGAACTTTGGGCTAATGGTAGGCGTGGCGGCATTCAGTAATAGGAACACGGGTTCGGAAATAAAGTCAAACTGCCGTGTAAGCGCCAAACTAAAGGCGAGAGCTCGCAGTGCTTACCTAGGTCAGCTTCTATTGTCCGCGGCATACGTTGGAAGCAAGTGGACACTGCCATACACCACCTAGTCCTGCACGATATGTATCCCATGCTTGCTCTACCCACGATGACCAAGAGCGATGCCAATGCGCATCGGTGCTTGGGCTATTGATAATGCGCTCAAGCTGAACCGCCATAAAGCGATCTTGGTAATCGAATAGGATGTCATTGTTCCAGTTCGCCTTTAGTCCCATTAGGCGAGCCGCTAATAAGTTGCCGACCCAGGCGTTGGCGGTACAGCAACGTCGATAAGGGTCTCCATCCCAGAATCTATTGTCATTAACTGGCCAATCAGTATGGCTGAAGCCCCACTCGGGCAGGGTCAGATGAGCGCTGCTGTAGTGCTGTGGCTGCGATGGAGAGCTTTGGAAGTTAATGCTGCCAGGGGAAGTTTCCTCAACTCTAAATGTTTGCGAGTCTTCGCCGAAGACGGACGCATTCTGCACTTGTCCATTCACGATTCGTCGGTAGGAAGGATAAGCGAATCCAACCTGTAGCATCGATGTGTCGCCCAACATTGCACCTGCAAAGAGAATCGGTAATTTGCGACCGCTGCATTGACCGCCTGTGCCACCCCAGCGCGCGCCATTGACGACATTCGCATAAAAGTCGATGCCCATTTGTACTAGTGCAAGCACCAATGGGCGTTTTTGGTTCTGCGGAATATTCATATTAACAAGCACTGCTGCTTCGCCGATCAAGGAAGCTAGATCGCGCCCATATTCAGGCATGTTTGCAATTGGGTGAAGCATGCGACTATTCCAGCCGCCCCAGTCCAGCCAGAAGTTGCTAAACCCAGAGGCTAGAGAAGCTGCGCTGGGTGCTCCGGAAACAAGCGGTATCTGTTGCAGTTGATTCCACTGTAGCTGCGATTCATTGAAGCGAACTGTTTTGTCATTTCCGGCGTATGGGGGGCGGAATGATCCACTTGCTGGTGCGGAGCTTAGTATTGTTAGGACGCTGGCAGCTTGGAGTCCTGTTTTTTGATCTGTGTTGGAAAAATCAATCCGGCTTTTCACGGAAACCAAAGAGTTGCCAGCAGATAAAGTGAAGGGAAGGTTGCGAGCGACGTTTAGTGCAGCGCTGTATGGTGGCAGCCAGGCGATGGTGCCGGCCGGATTTCCATCTGCTGCACGTCCGTCATATCCCTGCAAGGCTGGAAGGTCGCCCGGCTGCCGGTTGAAATATGTGGGATTAACCATAGAGCCATTTAGGTGGTAGCCCTCAGCGCTGATGGCGCTGCCTGGATTTATAGATAGTATTTCGACGGGGCCGACTACCCACGGATCTCCTGTAATAAAAGTTCCCTGCGAGACTGAGCCTGGACCGGAGCTGATTGGCCGTCTGAGTGTCCAGGTGATTTCTCCGCGGGTTATACTTACAGATGGGTTTCCGCTTGAGGGTGTCGGGCTGCTAGTAGGGTTAATGGTCGGTGTGCTTGTTGCAGTTGGGGCAGGGGTTACGGCACCGGACTCAGAGTTTGTAGGTGTAGCTGGTATTGTAGGAGTAGCGGTTGGCGCTTCTCCCCCAGACGAGAATAGTGATGGTACGCAGGTGAGGAATTGGTTGAGGAGGAATTCTTGGAGGGCTAACCTGGCCTGTAAACGGGAGAGCAGGGCTGCGCTTGCGTGGGATGAGTTTTGAATTGTTCGAGCTGTCGCCCGCATGTCGCGGCGGACTGCGCTAGATTTTATGGCTTGGAGATCAACGCGCCTATCCTTTTCATCCCCTCGTTTCAGCCAGCCTATGATTGTCCCTCGCCCCTGTGGCCTTAGGTAGCAACCAAGTGCTCTGCCGACGGTTTGGCTGCGAAATACTCTAGGAATACTTAGGACCTTAAAATTTTGACGAGAAACTCGGATCGGGCTTGCCTCTGCGCTCGTGGAGGCAAGAAATAGCGCTAAGGCGGCAAAAGTCGCCAATAAAGTGCGAAAAATTTGTAGCGGTAACAACCTGGACTCCACCTACAACCTCAACCTGGTTCACAGGCTATTCTGCAAGGAAAGGGCCAAGAGCTAAGTATGCGAAACTATGTGGTGCTGGTCGCCCTGCTGTGGAGTGCTGGTTACACACCTCCCACGCTAAAAGTACCTGCTACCTTTTTAAAAAGGTAGCAGGTACTTTTGTATGCAACCCATTGAAAGTAATAGTGAAAAACTTGCATGCCTAAGGTAGCAAGTCAGAGCTAAAGGTGCATAACTCCTTGTAAGTAGGAGTCCAAATTGTCAGGCATATCTGGTCCCGAACAGCCAGCCCCAAGCGATGGCGCAGGAGCGCCTGTGCCCAATCCGCGTTCCTCCGCGGAGGACCCTTCGTCACTGCCTCCACAATCAAGCGCATCACCAACTGCAGCGCGTGATTTTTTTGCTGAAATAAAGGCTGAAAGCAGGCTAGCTGAAAAGCGTGCCGGATGGATTGGCCAGATTAAGGCAGATTTAGCAACAAAGTTAACGGACTCAGATGCTCTTGCTCCAGAGCAGTTAGCCGCGGTGGAAGGCGCCTTTACGGCAGCACTTGATCCCGTAAATGGGGTTTATAACCCAGCTTGCTTAGTAGAGCTTCTCTCAGATGAGAAGCGGCGAGAGTTAGCTCTGAATTGGCGCCAGGTTGAGCAGATCGAGGCATGGGTTCAGGAATTTGGCCGGGCAGCCGTTGAATTTATTGGAACTCTAAACTCTGAACTAGCTGAACTGCGCGCCCCGGCAAGTGCCCCAGAAGTGGCTCCGGCTGAAGACCAAAGTGTCCAACCAGCAGTGGGTGCGCCAAACGCTAGTGCCGCCACTGCGGCAGAGCCTGAAGAGGCAAAAGCCGACGAGGCGCCTGCCCCCGAGACAGCAGCCCTAAGCCCTGGACGGCCACATGCCATCTTTTCAGCCAAGCGCGAGCAGTGGACAGCTGCGATTGCAGCTGATCTGATTTCTCAACTTGTGGGCGAAGATAAGTTATCTGAGGGGATTCGGCATGTTGTAATTGCTAACCTCTATCTTTCATTTGATCCAGAAGCCGGTACCCTGAACAACCAGAAACTGGATGAATTTCTGGGGCGGCAAAGGGCCCGGGAAGAAAACGATAGTCGATTCGAGTTTGTCAAAGCTTGGGTTGAAAGCTATCGAAACGCTGTAACTGCCCTTATAGCTAATCCTCAAACAGAGATTAGTCTTGAATACCCTACTCGACGTGTAGAGGAAGAAGCAAGGCGGGATGACGATACGAAAGAGTTGTCGTTGGCCGAACTTGCTGGTGCTGCTGCGACTGCTGAAAATAGTCGGGATGAGCGAGAAGGTCCGACTCAAGACACCGCTGGACTGGAGACTACGCCGGAAATTTTAGAAGCTCAGCGTGCTGACCGTGAATTGGCAGGAAGAATCGATGGAAGACGCTTCTTTCTTGATGAGCAAACCGAGCGCTTTAGTGAACTCGCTCGAGGACTTGGCTCAGAGAATTCTTTTGAAGATGAACAGATTGCTGAAGTTCTGCAGGCTATGACTGAGTGCTATCAGTTAAGCGATGGGCAGCTTGACGGCCAGCGTCTGCGTGATCGCCTAGCGCCTCTCTTGATGACATTAAACACCCAGCAGGAGTGGTTTCTGGAGGGGTTTTTAGATGACTTCTGTGCGATGGCGGGGAATTTAGCAGAAGAGACTAGCCATATTGACTATGAGGTAGAAGATCGAGCCAGGACACGCGCGATTCCATTCCACGAGGTTATTTTGGCGGGCAATGTAGAAGTTGAGTTTTCTGCGCGTCGGGGCGGACATGGTCAGCAGGGTTCAATCAGTATTGATATCCGGCATGTAGATAGTGGCGCATTAATAAAGATTGTGGACCGAGACGCTTACCGACTAAATGTTCAGACATTGCAGCGTGCTGCTGCTGAGCTAAGAGAAATCGAAGCGGGCAGTCAGGGAGCGCTGGAGCGAAGAATGCAAGAGTTCCTTGAGGGGCTAATCACCCTAGCCAAGGCCGATCGGGCCCGGGTTTTCACGATCCTTGGTGATCGTAAGCTAGATAGAGTTTATGGCTCACAACATGAACTGCTAGCGACGGTAAAAGAGGACCTATTAGCAGTTGATGAGAGTGACAGAACGCGTCTACAAGTTGAGAGCCTAACAAGCGGACGCCGTGAAACTACATTCATCCTTCGTCGTGGCCAGGCCCAGCCAATAAATGGCGATTGGGATTCGCTG
Organism: Oligoflexia bacterium; assembly: GCA_019694465.1. GTDB lineage: Bacteria > Bdellovibrionota_C > UBA2361 > UBA2361 > JAFLCA01 > JAIBBV01. The sequence continues at coordinate 24,232 of JAIBBV010000049.1, read as the reverse complement.
ACAGTACGCCGAGTCGGTGAGGAGGTAAGACTCATATTGCAAGGAGGCCCGGCTGTAGGAGACCGCAAGGGTGCGATCGCTGAAATTGAGGTGGTAGTTGATAAGGCTCACACCAAGAATTTACCTCGGACTGTAGCTTTCTTACTTGAGGCTAGAGATGCAGAGGAGTTGGGGCGCGAGGCTAGCGCAAATAATGGACTTGGAGAGTTTGCGAGGGACGTTCTTCAACTTGGCCGGCTAAGTAAACTTCGTAACATGACTATTTCAGGCCAATCTGATTTGCCTGAAATAAATCTGACATCACGATTTGTAATTGAGAATGTACGGATTGAGGAAGGCGAGCTGCACTTGCGTGGTCAGCTAGATGGAAATGCCGGATCAATAATTAAGAAGCTTTCTCTTCACAAATCCGCGGTCCTTGGGCTCCATGATTGTCAGGGGTGTGGGGTTGATGGCTTGTCGCGCGAGAGCGGAACCGTGCTAATGGGAGACCTTTCCGGGAGTGAGTTCAGAAATTCTAGGCTCATTGTGACAGGAGGCGTTTTTGCTCGACTACGGGGACGGGCCCCATCTGGTTCGGATGGTGGTGGAACCGTCAATTTGAAGTTAACAGGCGTGACATTGCGGGGGTTTAGCAATGTTCTTCCGGAGCATGCTGTTCCGGCCTAGTTTGGCGATTGGTATGGTTTTTGAGTAGGTTTTAAAAATAGAGTAAAATTTCAAGGTAACTTTTTGTGATCGTTTGTTAAGGAAAGCGGTATGAACTCAGCGACAATGGAGCGACAGAGAAGTGCAGGGCCAGATCAGCGTCAAGGAAGACAGGAGGAGCCGTCGCTTACGCAGATTCTCGACGCTAGCGTTAAGAACTTCCCCGACCCAGGGATCGCAAGTATGCTTCGTCAGTCGCTCGCTACCTTGCCTGAAGATCGTGAAAGTAAGCAGGTGGCTATACAGATCTTCGCTACTGTCGGTGAAGTTTGTAAGTCTAGCGTGGACACTGCTCGAAACATGCTTAACCGTACCGAGCACATCTCTGACAAAGCTCAAGCGCTGGCTTTCTATCAAGGCGTCGCAACCGTCTATCGATCTGTGGCTGACGCAACAGCAAAGAAAGATGAATTCATTCATGGATCAAATTTCCCTAGTGTGGTCGAGGTTGATCGCTACCTCCAAGACGTTGTCATGAAGACATTCGGTCAAGCGGTTCGTGCTGAGCAGGCTCTTAAAAATTTCCCTCTTTCTCTCGCACAGGCCGAAGCTGGCCAGCCTGGCTCTGCTTGGACACCTTCCGATACTACTGCATTAGTTAAGTTTATCGAAGGAGTTTCACTTGACATAGATGCTGCCCGTACCAAGGGACGCGACGATCTTAGAGTGTACCGTGCAGAGCGGGCTGCGCTTGAAGCCGGGCCAGCAGCTGGGCTAATGCAGACCCTTATGACAGGTGTGGCCTCTGGGCCGGCTGTCGTAGGGACTTTTGATATAAGACAGCCCAATGGTCAGCTAACCCAAATGGAGATCTCCCGTGATAATGACGGGCAGGCTTTTGCTACATTTAGGGTTGATGCAGCGCGTGCAGGCGATCCACCACTACAGATTAAGGTGGCCCTTGATAAAGAATCACTAATTGCTGACGGAAGTTTAACGCATGATCCAGACAAGCAGGCAGAGCAAGCTCGTGTGCGGGGAGTAGAAGGGCGTGTCCTTAAACGCCTCGACGAGCTAATGAAAGCGTGGGAGGCCGTTGCTAATTCGCCAACCGCGACAGCTGGCCTTGTGCAAAATAGTGCCTGGGGCCTGCTGGGGTCTGAAATTGGTAAGGCTCTAGTAAATTCAGGCTGCAAAATCACAGAGCTCAGCAACGGAGCTTTAGAGGGCAGTCGTGGGAATCCGCTGTATATCGGTGGGCTTGACTTATCTGGCGTGCAATTTAAGGACTTTAGCATCCGTCATGTTGTAGCACCAAGTCTGGATCTTAGCGGCTCAACCTGGACCGGTAAATATAAAGTTGAACACAATAAGCTCTTGAACGTGGTGCTAGACAATGCGGACTTTCAAGGTGACAGACATTGTAAATTTAGTAACAACGATTGCCATGGGCCTAATAGTAGCTTACGTAATGTGAACTTTAATGGCGTCAAAGCGCGCAGTAATAACTTGCTTGGTGCTGACTTAAAGGGACTTCGCGCAGAAAGTATTACCGATAAGGCGGGATTGGCGAGCAGGATTAACTTCAGGGCTCAGTTTGGTGGTACCTATTTTAGTGGTAGTAAAGTTGATGAAGGGGCGAAGGCTATCTTCATCAATATCAAGAACTCACGCGGCTTACCGCCAGATAAGCATATTGCCCTGACGGCACATCCTGAGGTTGGCGCAATTATGGACATTATTGAAAAATCCCCGTTCATTAAGAATAGTACTAATCCAACCGACGTTCCCGCGACTCAGAAAAACCATGCTGGCAAGGAAATTGAAGTTACTAGTCGAGATGGCAAATCGAAGGCGAAGTTGTTTGTAGAAGATCGCTTGGCATATGGCTATTTGGATGGTGATAAAGAGGCAACCGGAACATTGGACCTATTAAAGCGTGTTATGGATCTCGCTCAAAAGAATCGCCGTGTTGAGCAGGCTAAGGCAACGGGCCCAGGCTCTTCAGCCAGTGAATCATATATGGTCCGTTAGTCTGATATGCCCTGGACGGTGATCGGATGGCGCTTTGCTTCAAAGAGTTGTCACTCGGTTAGTGCTTAGTCCAATATTCAAGCAGCGGCTGTTACTAGCGCCTCTCTTACTTGAGCATTAAAAGCTTCCGCACGCTTAGAGATCTCAGCGCCTAGAGCGGAGTTGTCGCAGTGTGCGTCGGTGAAGCCCGCCAGCAATCCACGTGAGATATTAATCAGTCCGCCTTGTTTGTCGCTTCCAAAGCCAGCCACTGCGTCTTTGGCCGACCCGCCTTGCGCGCCCATGCCCGGTATAAGGAATAAATTTTTCGGCATCAGCTCGCGTAGCTTTTTTGCTTCGCCAGGGTAGGTTGCTCCAACAACCGCGCCAAGGCTAGAGTATTTGCCGCTTCCCATAAAGTTAGCCGCTCTTTCAGCAAGCCAGCTCGCGACATGCTCTGATACAGTACCGGACTCGCCCGCACTTAGCCCCTGAATGCTAGCTGAGCCAGGGTTTGATGTTTTAACTAGCACAAATAACCCTTTGCCGTATGTGCTACAGTCGTCAAAATATGTTTCGATAGTGTCGAAACCCAAGAACGGATTTACTGTAATGGCGTCCACGTCGAACATCGGCTCTTTGCGGCCAAATATGTTGCTGCGCCCTAGGAAGGCTGCACTATAAGCCTTGGCTGTACTGCCAATGTCGCCACGTTTAATATCGGCAATCACCGGCAGTTTATAATCTTTGGCAAGTTTGCAAATGTCCGCAAAGGCGCGTAGTCCGGCTAGACCGTACTGCTCGAAAAAGGCAATATTGGGTTTAACTGCTGCTACTTTGTGTTGCACAGTCTCAAGCGCTAACTTATGAAAGCTCATTAGTGCTGAATAAATCGCTCCATCATTGGAGGGCTCAGCCGAAGCTGCCTTTAAGATGAAGGCAGGGAGAGCCTCTAGTTGGGGGTCAAACCCCGCAACCAAGTAGCTACTGCGTTGCTTGATGCTAGTAAGGAGCCGATCCGCAAAATTATTCATAGAAGTCCTGTTAGCAAATGGAAAGCATCTTGCTTATTGTCAGCTGTTACAGTCTCGCGAATTTTTTGCAAGTCAGCTAGAAACGCTTTCCAATCCATGTTGCGCTTCTTAAACAAGAGCTCAAATTTTTCTAACTGCGTGAGATAAATCTTAAGCTGCATTATTTCAGCGTTATTTATGGTTTTAAGAATGCTCAAGTTGGGGTATTTGGCGCGTAGAGGAGCGAGTACCTGGTCAAAAATTTCAGAACGCTTTGAAATTTTTTCAGCGCGAGACTTATCTGAACGATAAAGTGTATCCAAAGCCTCGTACAGATTTGTTACCAGCACGGCTAATTCAAGCTCGCGTGCCTTGTCGATCTCAGCGTTTTTTAGCTCTGCGCGCTGTGCCTCGGTGCAGCCAGCTTGACAGCGCTTGGTGAAGAATTCTAATGCGGCCTCGGCTCCTACAAAGTTAGCTAAGCTCTCATTAAATGGGACCTGACCTGGAATCCAGACCGTGCTGTGTAGCGATTCGTGCAGCACTGTGTTGGCGATTCGAATATTGTCGCGTCGTAGTGTCGTCGATAGCACCGGGTCGTTAAACCAGCCGAGTGTGCTGAATGCGTCGGTGCCACGCACAAAAGTCTCATAGCCTTCAAACTCTAAGCGACGTCCGGCGCATTCTGCATCAGCTTTCTCAAAGTAGCCCTTGTAGGGGACTGAGCCCACAATTGGGAACCACCAGCTATAAAGCTCAAAAGCATCTGGTCGTGAGCCCATCAATACCCAAGCTAAAACATCACGAGAAACGCGCGAGTATTTGGTAAAAGATTGGCCAGGCGTTAACCCTATGCTGATGCCGAATTCACGTGCGTCGCGCACAATCGACAATTTCTCGCGTTCCTTGTCGCTGCTGTCCCTGTCTGCCAGAACCTCAGAAATGTCACGTCGACGCAGCAAAATACCACTTTCATGATAAGCGGCCTCGATAACATAGAGCGGACTGCAGGCACTGAAGAATAATAGAATTGCGAGGCAAACAAGAACGGCGCGCATCAGGGAGTGCTCACCGCAGTCGGAGCCGTCAGTTCGCCGAGCGCATTACTTACGGCAGGGGCTGTGGTCGAAGCAGGTGTTGCGCTCGCGAGCGACTCCTTAAGTTCATTTTCCCTGATACGAGCCGCTTCAAGCTCGATTGTCTTGGCTGCTGACCAGCTTGGGTAACGTAAGGAGTAGGCTGACTTCAACAACGGAGTGATCTTTTTCTGCAAATCCACCATATACAAACTAAACTGACCTCGCTTCTCAGCCTCTGATACAAAGGCAATTAGGCCGCCTGATGGAGAAAAGGCAGGATCATATTCTTTGCCAGCCATGTCAGTCAGGGTAACCTTGCTGCCCGACTCGAGATCGAGATAGGCGATGTCGACAAAGTCGAGTGTGCCGCTGGAGTATGCAATCATTTTACCAGACGGGGACCAGGATGGGCGACAAAAGGAAGTTTTTCCTTGCAAAGGGCAGGATTCGCTCTTAGTTGTTGGATGCCAAAAACACACATCCCAACCTGGCCAGAAGCGGCTAGTCGAAAATGCTATAGTGTTGTCGACTGGAGAAACACGAGGGGTAGTGTTGCGATCTTTAAAGTGGGTCAGCTGTGTAATCTTGCCAGTTGCGACTTCAACTTCCATTAGGTTGGAGGAGGCGTCGCCAGTGTCTGAGTAGTACACGATCTTGTCGCCGTTCGCGTTCCAGGTAGGGTTGTCGTCCGCTACCGTGTTTTGCGTCAACCGCCGTGGATTTGATCCATCCCATTCAGCCACATAAATTTCTTTATTCCCATCACGATCGGAAGCAAACGCGATGCTCTTGCCATCAGGAGAAAATGTGGCATACGAGTTGTTCCCCGGTGCATCAACTAACGTGCGTACCTTGCCGCCATCTAAATCCAAGGCCACAATCCGCTCGCTAATTCCATCGCTGGCAGTTAGGGCTATTCGCCCGGAGAGGCGACGCGTATTCATGACCTGAAAATTCCCACCGTCATCTAAAGACGGATTCGACTGCGCAAGTCCATCGCGGCAGATTGTAAGTATAGCGCAGGTAGTGAGGAGGCTGAACTTTAGGAGCGTTTGCATGCCCCCGAAAATAGCAAGAACTTGAGGAAGATAAAATGGTCTCTATATAAACCCTGTAGGAGTGAGTTTCGACAAAAGCTCACTTGCAGTAGCAGGGCCATCTTGGCGAAGCCAAGTGGACCAGTAGGGCACAGGAACCAAACTGAAGAGTGGTGGTACTACTTAGGTATAGAACTGGATATTGATGGATCTAAAGAATGAATAGCGGTGGTTTTTAAGCAATTCGGTATTGACTCTCGGGGCTTAGGGTTTACTCGTCTTCTGCGGTTCGACTTGGCTACACCAAGATCTCGCTCGCCCAGCCTGATCCATTTTTTGTCAAAAATGAATGAGGCCCGGTTTTACAACCATTAGCAGTATTGCAGCGGCTATAATGCCGGCCACCACATCGTCCAACATAATGCCCCAGGCGCCCGGTAGCCGTTCCATGCGCCCCACTGGCCAGGGCTTGATGATGTCAAAGGTGCGAAATAGGGCAAATGCTAGTACGGGTTGCCAATAGGGGGCGTTAGAATTAAGAGGTAATAAGGTAATAAGCATCCCAGCCCATTCATCAACTACAACGCAAGCTGGGTCCTGGCCCAGCTCTGGGGTTTGAGTTAGGTAGGCGCGGGTTGAAAGTATGCCAAGCACAATTACAAAAACGGCTAGAAAGGCGCTATAAATTGGTGAGCTGAAACTTAGAGCTAACCATGCACACAAGCAGGCCAATGAGCCCCAAGTCCCTGGCGCTCCAGGCAGTAAGCCTGAATAGCAGCCCGTAGCAATGAATCGATGCAGCTCCTTCATGTTGTGATGCTCTCCTACTGAAGGAACTTTGTCCATTTTGATCGCGGATAGTGCAGGATTTGAGAAAATGTTTGTTGACTTGTTTTTCTTAACTTTGCTATAAGTTACTTAAACTTGTTGGCGCGGTCTAATTGCCTGAACCTATTCACAATTTAGTTTAGCCTCGTTTGTTGCCCGCTGTTTGATTAATGCGGGAGTGACTGAGGGGCTATAAGGTGGCGTTGCCGTGTTTTTGTTGTCCTGATTTTTGGTAGTGTGCAATGGAGCAGGGCGAGAGCGATTTCCTTGGATCTGATAAGGGCGGAATTATTACCGCTCGCGGCACTGGCGATGGCTTGGTGATCCGCCTTGATGGGCGTGTTGAGAAAAGCCAGCTTAAGGACGCGTTGGTTGAGTTCTTGTCAACTCGCCGTGGCTTCTTATCGGGCAACGATGTGGCTTTTGAATGGGTTGGCGTGCGCCCTGATGAAAAGTTTGTAGAGGATTTGTCGCAGACATTGGAAGCAGAGTTTAGCATTGTTGTGCGTGCCTCCAAGCTTAAAGAGTCTCGGCCGCTTGAATCGGCCCCTATCAATAGCAAAGTGGCATCCGTAACTACTGTTGGGACGAAGGCCCTTTCTACTACTTCTGGTCGCTCGGTGAGCCTATTCGATGGAATGGAGGCTCTCGGAATTCAGGATCCTAAGAAGACAGTCGCGGAAGTGCCCGAGATCGAAGAGCGCCGTAGTAGCCCAGTAAATGACTCAACGCTGTGGGACGATCCAGACACGCGCCTAATTTGCACTACACTTCGCTCTGGGCAGAAGATCGAGACCGAGCACTCCTTGGTCGTGCTAGGAGACGTTAATTCAGGGGCTGAGCTCATCGCTGGCGGTGATATCGTAGTGATGGGTACCCTGCGTGGCGTGGCTCATGCTGGGGCATATGATGAGACTGGCGGCGGTCGCGTTATCGTGGCGCTTGATTTTCAACCCACCCAACTTCGAATTGGCATGGTAATTTCGCGGGGTGGTGGTTCAGATAAGAAGGGGGCAGCCCCAGAAATTGCGAGAGTTGAAGGCAATATGATCGTAGTTGAGCCTTACCAGGCGCGCTTGGTGACTAATCGACGACGCTTATAGGGCGGAAATTAGTTTTAATACTGCTGAGGTCAATAAGTATGAGTTCAAAAAACGGGGCCAGCAACAAGAAGTCTGAGGGCGAAGTAATCGTCATAACCTCGGGGAAGGGGGGAGTTGGCAAGACAACTACTACCGCAAGCCTCGGCGCTGCGCTTGCTTTGCGCGGCAAACGTGTGTTGGTTGTGGACGGCGACATCGGCCTTAGGAACCTGGACGTGATTCTCGGCCTTGAGAATCGTATTGTTTTCAATTTAGTTGATGTCGCCAAGGGGGTTTGTAAAGCGAACCAGGCTATCATCAAGTCTAAGAAGTCTAATAATCTGTTCTTGTTGCCAGCATCACAGACTGACGATAAGGATGTGGTGAATGAAGAGGAAATTCGTAACGTCTTGGAGCAGTTCAAGCGCGAGTACCACTTCATCCTCGTCGATAGTCCAGCCGGCATTGAGCAGGGCTTCCGCAATGCCTGCGCCGCCGCTGATAGGGCTTTGATTGTGACCACCCCTGAGATTCCAGCAGTTCGTGACGCTGACCGCGTGATTGGGCTTCTGTCCGCGAGGGGTGTAGAGGCTCAGCTTATTGTAAACCGCATCGATTATAACCTCGTGAAAAAAGGGGATATGCTGTCGGTGAAGGACGTCCAAGAGATTCTTGGAATCGAGCTAGTCGGCGTCATCGAAAAGGATGAGAACGTTATTATCGCCGCCAACTGCGGAGAGCCGGTGGTCTATAACCAGAAGAGTAGGGCTGGAAATGCCTTTAGTGATATAGCAGCTCGGCTATGTGGTGAGTCGCTGCCAATAAATTCTGACGTGGAAGAATCTTTTTGGGATAGGCTCACACGTCGTTTGGGAGTAGGATAAGGCAAAGTTTTTTGGTTGGCCGGTAGTTTAGAGGCTACGGTAAAATTAACTTAGCAAATTGAGAGGACCGAACGTGTTTGCAGCGCTGCGAGAAAAATTATTCGGATCAAAGAATGGTCTCAGTGAAAATGGCCAAGGTCGTTCGCGGGCTCTCGCTCGAAGCAGACTGCAGTTTGTGTTGGTGCAGGACCGCACAGGCTTAACACCTGAAGAAATGACGCAGTTTAAGAAAGAGATGGTTTCTGTAATCGAGCGCTACTTCCGGATTGATGAGAAGGGCTTCGATATTAGCTACAAGCGGGAAGGCGACACTTCCACATTGCTCATTAACTCACCAGTTATTGTGCGTCGAAAAGAGGACAAATCTGAGAGTTCGCATTCTGAGAAAGGCGATAAGAAAGAATCAAAGAATTCTGCTGAGCAAGCTGCTTAATTAGATCTTAGATTGCATAGCCACGCGCCGAGCTAGTGCGCAAACCTATTCATACGATTATTAGTAGATCGCCTGCGAGGCGCGCGCTGGTATATCGCGCATCTCGCAGGCGATTATTTTCGCTAGCGTCCACCCACAGCTGTTTCAATTGATGTGTACTTCATGTCAACTGCTTCAGCTACGTCTCGGTTTGTAAGCAGACCGTTGTGCGTATTGAGGGAGTTGCGGAGGGCCAGCGAGCTTTGCATGATCCCATCAAAGCCCCGATCGGCAATTTCAATCACATAAGGCAATGTCTGCGCAGTGAGAGCCATCGTCGATGTACGAGGTGTTTGGGCTGGCATGTTGCAAACGCCATAGTGAATAACTCCCTCTTCCTCATAGACCGGGTTGTCCAAGCTTGTCGGACGAATAGTCTCAGAGCAGCCGCCCTGGTCAATGCTGATATCAACGAATACAGATCTCTTGGGCATACTACGAATCATCTGGCGTGTAATAATCTTGGGTGCCGCTGCGCCTGGCTTTAATACTGCCCCAACAAGTAGATCTGCTCTCGCTATTTCACGGGCGAGCGCGTCGTGATTCGAGTAAAGGGTGCGTACCTGTCCACCAAACTGATAGTGGATTCTGTCTAGCTTTTCGTGACTAATATCAAGAACAGTGACAGATGCTCCAGAGCCAAGTGCTACTTCGCAGGCATTGCGTCCGGCGATTCCTGCGCCGACTATGACTACTTCTGCTGGAGCTACACCTACAACACCGCCCAAGAGCAGACCGCGTCCGTGATTTTGCGATAGTAGGAAGTAAGAACCGTTAAGGATAGAAAGCTTTCCAGCCACTTCGCTCATAGGCTCCAGAAGCGGAAGTCTGCCGTCCGGTGTTTGTACGAGTTCGTAGGCTAAGCCGGTTATTTTGCCTTTAAGCATGGCAGCCGTTACATCAGGCATACTGGCTAGATGTAGATAGTCAAACAGCATCAGCCCTGGGCGGAAGTACTCGTATTCGCTTTCATGTGGTTCCTTTACTTTCACCACCAACTGGGCGCGTGTCCAAACATCTTTTAGTGTTGGCACAATTTCCGCTCCGGCCTGAGCGAAGGCCTTATCTTCAAAAAATGAGCCGGCACCAGCGCCAGTTTCAATTAGAACCTTATGGCCTCGCTTGTTAAGCTCGGCTACGCCATCTGGGGTTATGGCAATGCGCTTTTCCAGTGTCTTTCGCTCTCGGGGAACTCCAATAATCATAATTTCACCTTTAACCTAAAAGTAAGTATGGAATATCTTAACGCACAGGGTTTTGACTTTTTTGGGGGCCAAAACCGGGGGTGTTTTGCCTGATTTATAGCAGTTAAATATTTGCCTTATGCGTTTTTGATAGCGCGAAAAGCAATATATAACTCGCCGCCAATGACCATATTTCTTACATGCTCATTTCGCAGCAAGTCCCTTGCTCGCTCTTGTATAGCTCAGCGTATTCGCGTTAGTAAAGGGCAGGGAGATCGCTAGTGTGCCAAAGATTTTAGACGGTAAATGGCTGGCTGAGCAGGTGCTAAGCGCTGTGCAGCGCGAGGTAGCGGCGTTGGTGGATAAGCGGCAGCGAGTGCCAGGGCTTGGCGTGCTTCTAGTTGGAGATAATGCCGCATCCAAAGCATACGTAGCTAATAAAGAGAAAAGCGCCGCCAAATGTGGCTTTCAAGCCTTTGATGTGCGGCTCCCGGCTGATGCAACTTACGAGCAAGTGCGTGATGCTGTCCTATCGTTCAATTCCGACGAGCGTGTGGATGGAATCCTAATGCAGCTGCCGCTTCCAGGGCATTTAGATTCCTCTAAGTTGCTTGATCTAATCGATCCAAATAAAGACGCTGATGGACTGCACCCGTTGAACCAGGGCCTGCTAATGAAGGGCGCCGGAATGCTTAGACCATGCACCCCGCTCGGAGTGATGAAACATATTGACCTTGCTTTTTCTAATATCGATCCACAAAAGGGCCAGCATGCGGCGCAAGATATCGCCACGGCGCGGCTTGATGGTAAGCATGTGGTGGTTATTGGGCGTTCGGTATTGGTAGGCAAGCCGGTCGGCTTTTTATGCCTAGAGAGGAATGCCACAGTTACCTTCGCCCATTCCAAGACCAAAGATCTTCCCGCTGTGTGCCGGACTGCTGATATAGTAATAGCTGCGGTGGGAGTGCCGCACCTGGTCAAGGCAGATTGGGTTAAAGAAGGGGCAGTAGTTATAGACGTGGGCATTAACCGTCTTCCAAATGGTAAACTTACTGGAGATGTCGATTTTGATTCAGTTGCTCCCAAGTCTAGCGCTATCACGCCAGTTCCAGGCGGAGTTGGTCCTATGACTGTGGCAATGCTTATACAGAACACCCTCCACGCCTGTAAGTCGCGGCAGTCGCAAGCGACAAAATAGCGCCTGTCGAGGCAGGACGTTCGACAGTAATTTGTGCCCCCTTAAGCTTGTAACTATCCCCGCACGGCGGTAAGCTATTAGCCGTAAAATTCCTTCCGTGGTGAGAACCTATGTCGGGCGAAAACCTCAAGCGCACCCCGCTCTATGAATGTCATCAGCAGTTGGGTGGGAAGATAGTTCCCTTTGCTGGTTGGGAACTTCCAGTTCAATATTCTGGTGTAATTCAAGAACATCAAGCAGTAAGGCAAAAAGCCGGAATTTTTGACGTCTCTCACATGGGAGAGGTCTTCGTTGTAGGGGCCGAGGCCGAGAAGGCTATCGATGCTATGACCTGCAATAATGTGGCCACCCTGAGTGATGGGAAAGCGCAGTATAGTGCGATTGTTAACCCACGTGGTGGAATAGTTGATGACATTATCGTGTATCGCTATTCGCCGCGGCGCTATTTGATCTGCGTTAACGCCTCAAACGCTGATAAGGATTTCGCCTGGTTTTGCGAGCACAACAAATTTGACTGCGAATTTCGCAATAAGAGCTCCGAGTTTGGACAAATAGCTTTACAGGGACCGCTGGCCACTAAAATTTTGTCGTCTGTACCTGGCCTAACTGACATCGCTAGTTTGCCGTATTTCCATTTCCAGGATCGCAAAGCATTTGGGTGCGACGTTATCGTGGCGCGCACTGGTTACACAGGTGAGGATGGGTTTGAAATTTTTATCCCATCTGCTCAAACTCCAAAAGTTTGGACTGAATTGCTGGCTGTGGGATCTCCGCTGGGCCTCGTGCCAGCCGGATTGGGGGCGCGCGACTCACTGCGTTTGGAAGCTTGCCTGCCTTTGCACGGGCACGAGTTGTCCGATGACCTGAGTGCCTACGAGTCTGGGTTGGGCTGGATCGTAAAGCTTAATAAAGGAGACTTTATAGGCAGGGACGCATTGGTCAAAGAGAAGGAGGCTGGATCGCAGCGCGGCCTGGTCGGATTTTTGGTCGATGATCCTGGAATCGCTAGACATGGCGACAAGATTTTTGATGCCAAGGGCATGGAGATTGGTTGGGTGACTAGTGGCACAAAGACCCCAACGGTAAATAAGGCGCTGGGCCTAGCGATAGTAACTTCGCCCTTCACCAAAGATGGCAGTACTTTCTTTGTAGAGGTGCGCGGCAAGCGTCTGGCAGCGCACGTTGTCAAACGGCCATTTTATAAGCGCGCGCTTTCATAAGTTTTTCTTTTCCAAGAGGAGTTAAGTCATGCAATTTCCAAGTGACCGTAAGTACACCAAGGATCACGAGTGGGTGCTCATGGAAGGAGCCGATGCTGTTGTGGGAATCACTGAGTTTGCTCAGTCAGAGTTAGGCGAGATAGTTTTTGCTGACTTACCTGCTGCTGGAAAAGCGATCAAGCAGGGCGATACATTTTGTGTCGTAGAATCTACTAAGGCTGCGTCGGATGTTTACTCTCCTATTGGCGGAAAGGTTAAGTCGACCAATTCAAAACTCTCTGATAGTCCTGGTTTAATTAACTCCAGTCCTTACAAGGACGGCTGGCTTGTGCGACTAGAGGCAGTGAATAAGGCCGATCTCGAAGGTCTGATGACAGCAGAGCAGTACAAAACATTCCTGGGCGACAAGGCATAGGCGAGATATGGGAAAGGCACTTGAGCGGGATTCGCATCAGGCACAAAAGAATGAGGCAGTTATGAGCGGAGAGTCGTTTGTTCGTCGGCACATCGGACCGTCAGCAGAAGAGCAAAAAGCCATGCTAAAGCTGCTCGGACATTCCTCACTTGATGAGTTCATCTCGGCTGTTGTGCCACAACAAATTGCGATGAAGTCGCGTTTGCAGATGAAGACCTTTGACCGCGAACGCAGCGAGCCGGAAGTGCTGGCTTGGTTAGGGCGCTACGCTGCCGAGAATAAGTGTTATCGCAGCTACATTGGACAAGGTTACTACGGCTGTTTAACGCCTGGCGTGATCTTGCGAAATATACTCGAGAATCCAGGTTGGTATACGCAGTACACTCCTTATCAGCCTGAGATCTCACAGGGGCGCCTCGAGGCCTTGCTGAATTTTCAGAGCATGATCTGTGACTTCACGGGATTAGCGATTTCTAATGCGTCCTTGCTGGATGAAGGAACAGCTGCGGCAGAGGCCATGAATATGGCACTTGGCTGGGCGCGGCAAAAAGGGCGCGAGAAGGCTAAACGTTTCTTAGTTTCAGACGCTTGTCATACGCAGACGATTGAAGTGCTGCGCACCAGGGCTGAGATGATTGATGTGGTGGTTGAAGTCGCAGCGCATGATCAGTTCCGTTGCGATGAATCAGTAATTGGGATGTTGCTACAATACCCAACATCTCTTGGAGCTATCCCAGATTATCGTGCCTTAGCACAGTCTGCCCGAGATAGTGGAGCTGTAGTAGTAGTAGCGTCCGACTTGCTGGCCCTAGCCCTTCTCACTCCTCCCGGCGAATGGGGTGCTGATATTGTGGTCGGTAGCGCGCAACGTTTTGGCGTGCCGATGGGATTTGGCGGTCCGCACGCAGCCTTTATGGCTACGCGCGACGAGATGAAGCGCATTATGCCTGGGCGTTTGGTCGGAGTGTCCAAGGACAGCTACGGTCGCCCGGCCTTGCGGCTTTCATTGCAGACACGTGAGCAGCATATCCGTCGTGAACGAGCCACTAGCAATATTTGTACAGCACAGGTTTTGTTGGCAGTAATGGCCAGCATGTATGCTGTTTACCATGGACCACAAGGTATTCGTGCGATTGCGCAGCGTGTGCATGGGTGGACAAAAACTTTAGCTGATGAGCTAAGTAAGCTTGGCTTAGGAGTACGCTTTAAGGAATTTTTCGATACCTTACACATTGTATGTGATAAGGGTGGGGCGGAAATAGCAGCGCGTGCTGAAAAGAAGCAAATAAATTTGCGTAAAGTAGATGAGCGCAGCTTCGCTGTCTCGCTTGATGAGACTGTGACCGCTCAAGACGTGGCCGATCTTTTGTGGGTATTTGGTGGCGATAAGGCTCCGAGCAGTGCCGCATTGTCTAGTTCGACAGCCGCTGCGTTGCCTAAAGCTTTCCAACGTCAATCGGCTTATTTGACACATCCAGTATTCAATAGCTACCACTCTGAAACTGAAATGCTGCGCTACATTAAGCGCCTTGAGTCACGCGACCTGTCGTTGGCTAATGCGATGATTCCGCTTGGATCTTGCACCATGAAGCTCAACGCTACGGCTGAGATGTTGCCAGTAACATGGAAGGAGTTTGCCGGTCTGCATCCGTTTGCTCCTGAATCTCAAACCTTAGGCTATCGTAAGTTGTTTACGGATCTGGAGCAGGCTCTATGTGAGATTACTGGTTTTGATGCTGCTTCACTGCAGCCAAATGCTGGTTCACAAGGTGAATACGCAGGTCTTGTAGCAATCCGCGCCTATCATCAGAGTCGTGGACAGAGCCAGAGAAACGTCTGCCTTATTCCGCACTCTGCGCACGGGACCAATCCAGCTAGCGCAGCAATGGCTGGTTTTGAAATTGTTGTGGTCGAATGTGATGAACACGGTAATATCGACGTCGATGACTTGAAGCTCAAAATATCTGAGAACAAGGAAAAGCTAGCGGCATTGATGGCAACCTACCCATCAACTCACGGAGTTTTTGAGGAGCGCATCAAAGAAGTGACAGAGCTTGTGCATGCTGCTGGCGGCCAAGTCTACATGGACGGGGCGAATCTAAACGCGCTTGTCGGCTTGGTGCGTCCTGCCGACATTGGAGCAGATGTTTGCCATATTAATCTTCATAAGACTTTTTGTATTCCGCATGGTGGTGGTGGTCCAGGCATGGGCCCAATCGCAGTGCGCTCGCATCTGGCTCCATTTTTGCCGGGGCACCCAATTGTTAACCTTGGACACAAAGGTGGAGTCGGTCCGATTTCAGCCGCACCATGGGGTTCGGCATGTATATTGGTAATTCCATGGGTATACATGGCGTTAATGGGCGCGCGCGGTTTAGAGCAAGCTACCAAAGTGGCGATCCTAAATGCTAACTACATAGCCAAACGCTTGGAAGGCGCTTTCCCAGTGTTGTATCGAGGAAAGAATGACTTTGTCGCGCATGAGTGCATTTTAGACCTGCGCTTTTTGAAGAAGAACGTCGGTCTGGAAGTGGTGGATGTCGCGAAACGTTTGATGGATTTTAATTTCCATGCGCCAACTGTGTCATTCCCAGTTGCTGAAACATTGATGGTTGAGCCAACCGAGAGTGAGTCATTGGCGGAGTTAGATCGTTTCTGCGATGCCATGCTAAGCATTCGTGAGGAGATTCGTGCTGTAGAGTCTGGCAAAGTGAAAGCTGCTGAGTCGCTGCTAAAATTGGCTCCGCATACAGCGCTTGATTTAGCATCGAGTGAATGGTCCCGACCATATACCCGAGAGCAAGCGGTGTTCCCATCCAAGGAAACGCGTGAATGTAAGTTCTGGCCATCAGTTAACCGCATAGACGCCGCGTACGGGGATAAGAACTTGGTGTGCAGCTGCTTGCCAATTGAGGCATATCGATAGTTGCAACAAGACTGTTGCCGGACTCTGGATTGTTTCGTCTAATAGTTTAGAGCGCCTAGGAACGTGTGCTTCGGCCTTTGTGAACTCTGTGCCCTCGGTGTTTTAAGTGGAAATTCAGCAGTAGTCGGCATTTTGTGGAACGGCCTCTCTGTTAGTCCCTTCATCGACTGCAGACGGGCTGACCTTGATCATGCCATGTTTCTCTTATATTTCAATTAGTTACGCTGTAAGTTTGTGGCTACATGTGCTCCGCAGTAGTGCATAACCTTAAGTAAAGGCATGAGGTTTTAATTGCGCGTTTTCTCCGTCATTTTGGGGATAGTTTTGTCGGTTGCTTCGGTGGTCGTGCCATCTGTGTACGCCGAACCTCAATCCAAGTCGGAAAATCCAAGCAAGCCAGGCCTCAGTGCATTCGTTGCTCCTGTGCCGGAAGCCAAGACAGAGGCTAATAAAGATATCAGTGAAGATCTTAATCCAGGTCGGCCTATCGCGCTAAGTGATGAAATGATCGCTAGCATGGCAGAGCAACTCGGGCTCGATCCGCGCAGCGAGCAAATGCAACATATTGTTACTTCTTACTACCAGACTCGCGATCGTGAAGCAGCCGGCGAGGAGTCACAAGATGAAACCCAAGGATTTCTCGAGAATGCCGATGACGATGAGGACCCAAATTCGCCAACGCGACATGAGGTAATTAGGCATTTTCGTGGCAAAGCCGGTATTCCATTGCCAAATAAAGATGATATCCCGTTCCCATTTAAGGTAACCGAGGAAAATTTAAAGCAGGCCTTTGAAGATTATTTCAAAGTCGTCAATCAATTTTTGGAAGCAAATACAACCCCAGCGAAGCTTCCAAAGTGCACTAAGAACGAAACCACTAAGACTGAAACTGGCTATACCGATGACGAAAAGCCAGAAGAACTTATTGCAGATATTCTCTTCCTTGATAAACGCGATGTGCCTCTAGATGTTGAAGAGGTATTTGGCAAGAAAACAATGGCTCGTCCGTATAACGCGAATGAGCCTAATTTCGAAACGCTTGGTGCTCTAGGGATTGGAGTAGACTGCCTACCCTTCCGTTGGCGTGTAACGCGGAAGTATCTGATTAAGGATACTGGAAAGAATGCACTTAAGAACTATGACAAGGATCAGTTCGGAGAGGGCGAGTACTCGGAATATATGAAAGCTAAACTTGGTATCACGGAGTGACGCCATGGGCAGACGGTTGCTGGTTGTTTTGGTTTTGGTTGGGTTTCTAGGGAGTGGGCTGCTGGGCGCTGTCCCTTTAGCGCGTGCCGATGCGCCTGATCTAGCTCATCGACCGATGACGCAAATACAGAATATCCTTACCTTGATCGAAATTATTAAAAAATATCCACACATTATGCTGAGCCAATTTTCTACGGCTCAGAGATTGCACCAGATTGGACTTCCGGGAGCAGAGCCATCCTACAACCGCGGCGCGGACTTTGGGGAAATATTAAACAACAGTCTGCACGATATTATTACAATCCTGGGTCATTTCTTCCCCTGTTGGAACTGGAAGATTATTGGGCTGTGCATGAAAATTAGTTGGACTGGAGTTAGTTTCTGTCCCTACGTTTCATACCGCTTGCCGAAGCAGAAAGTAGATAATCATCCCCAAGAGATGCAAATTCACTACATCCCTAGCATGGTGAATAAGCTTGTGCTTAAAGCCACTGAACAGGTTTACTATCCGCTGGTTGAGACGATTGCTGAGTATAATGTTAATCGCGCCTCCGACTCGTTGAAATTGCAGAGCATGTTCGGTGGGCCAAGTGTTTCAAATGTACCGACCTTTCACGCTGATAGTAATGCAGTAAATCAGGTTAAGACTTTGCCGGAAGAAAAACGTTGGCGTGGTGGTTGGGACGCTAAGAGTGGCTGGCGTAAGAATGAGTACACCGTTTTGCCAGAGCTATTTAGTAAGGTGCTGGACAATCTGCCTTGGTCGAGCTGCCACCGCAAGAAAACAGGATTCATTTGGTCTAGCGACTACCCATTAATGATACTGCCGGCCCGCTGGTCGCTGATTAGTTTTATAGTTGCCCCATTGGAGATGATCAATCGCTTCATTCGCCCGCAAACTTGCACCGGTATTAATTCATGGCTGCAAGGTGGTAAGAGCCCGATCGATTTGCTGTATACAGGAACGCCAGTTGCTGATGCGGCTGCGCTTGCCTGGCCGGGTAAAGGTTGTCAAAAGGTGAACCAGGGTCCGTACGTCCCGGTGCTAAATGGTGCCCATACTGCATTCCCATCAGGTGCTGCTGCGATTGGAGTCCGCAAGGGTATGATTACCGCGCGAACCTTCATGCCAAGCCAGTTTTATAAATTCGATGTCGAAAAAGATAAGGTTCAATATACGCGCAACGATCGCATGCCTGATAATTGCTCGTCGCTTGAAAAGTATGTTTTAAATTTCAATGCTGGTAATTACCAAGAAGATGAGACTGATCCATGGTTTATGGCTGAAGTTTGGAAGTATTTCCGCTGTTGTACCGGCGGTAGTGGATATTTCCCAATCATTGGTCCAACGCCGCAGATTAAGGAGTAGCTGATGAATGCAAAAAGATTTTTTTTGGCGGTGCTTCTAGGATTTGTTTGTAGCGTTGCTTTTTTGGCTGAGGCTCAGGATAAGAGCGGCAAAGGCGGCTTTTTTGAGAAGGATTTTGCCAAAAACCCACTCGAGGCGCGAGAGCCCGCTAAGCCCAAGCCAAGTCTGCCCAGTGTCCCAGGGGTTTCTCAGGAACAACTTGCAAATGTAGAAGCCGAAGCTAAGAAGATGCAGGAGCAGCAGCTTGAGCAGTTACGGGATAATCCTATGCTCAAAAAATTATTTGAGAAGGACAAAGCTGAAGCAAAGCAGAACCAAGCAGATGCCAAACATGTTGCTCCCAAGCCAGTTGGGGAAGAGGATTTCACAGGGATGACACGTGCTATCCCAGTCAATGGAATCGGCTTAGTGGTTAACTCGTTAGTGAAAGAACACTACGAGGAGACGTTGTCCAAGCTGATCTCTCTTGCCGATATGCATAAGTTAAAGATTTCGACTGTCTACACCATGGGTGACTTTGAAATCACAACCAGCTCACCAGCGCTTCCGGCGATTGTCGCGCGTGGGGGCGTAGTGAGAGTGGTGAACGAAATCCCAAATGGCTATGACATTAGCCTTTCGCCGACCTATATAGTGAAAACTGCAGAAGGAGAGATCTTACTTGAGGCTGTTCCAAACTTGGACCGCTATTTTAATAATCAAGGTGAGTTCCTCGAGCCGGAGATACGCTCTGACCAGAAGCCAAAGCAGGCCCCAGTTACGCCCAAGGCCTAGGCGCTTAATTTACTTAGTTTAGAGACCTTTATCCCGCTAGCCGCCGGTGGATACTAATGTCACCTCGAACCCGTAAGTGCTCATAACTATTGATAGGTACGCAGGGGTGTTTGCGTGTGAGCCGAAGCGAAAGGTTTTCTGCTCGGCGCAGGGGGCGCTTTGAAAAAGAGTAGTGTTTTCAAATTGTTATCACTGGGGGCGGCGCTGCTAGTCGCCAGCTTGTCGCTTGCCGAAGCGCCCACCGTACGGTCTAGCAGTAGACCTATTACTAGAGCAAATTCTCCGCAAGAAGCTGCCCCATCCAAAGTGCAGCCACGCCGCATGCTGGTCGAGCCAGGTGTATTGGAAGTAGATGCGGAAGAGAACCACCCCGCTGAACAACGCTCTGATACCAGACAAATAATTAAGGAATACGCCGCTCCAGAGTATGAGTCCATTCGCCGCGATGGCTTCTTTGGTAAGAATGCTGCATCAACAGTATTTTCTCCACGTGTTGAGTACAAAGTTAAGCCAGAGATTCAATACTTTCCAGCGACGCATAAGCAGTCTGAAGAAGAAGAGGAACTTACGCCGGAGCAAGTTGTTGTTTCTGGGAAGAGTGATGAGGCCAAGAAGGTTGATTTGACAAACTCGGAAGGCATTATCGAAGCATTTGGAGATCCGGGAGAGGATGACAAAATTTTAGCTGAAGAAAAGGCGCCTCCTTCATATAAGGGCATGATGGCTGCGCTTGAGTTGGGCGATCGTAAGTTGGCCTGGAAGTATGCGCGCCGTTATGCGCGGCGTGTGCGTGAGCTTGGTAGTCGCTCCACTTATATCATGGGTTTGACCGGCAAAGCATTTGAGCGGGAAGGCGTGCTACCCAAAGATGGTTGGCAGAGCTCTCCGCAGTTCTCCGAGCAGCAGAAGCTATTGGATGAGGATCTTAAGGAAAGCGGCGCGCTTGAGGCTGAGAAGTCTCGCATTGCTAAACTTGATCCTTCCACGCGCGCCTTTTTGCAACAGGCGCAGGAAGCCGAAGAAAAGTCCGGTGCAGCTAGCCTTGACACTCCCAAAGTCGCAGAGCAACCAGCATCAGCAGCTGCAGATGAGGCGACGGCACGAGCCCAGGTCCGAAGCGTGTTAGCTGGTAAGGTGCCAGTTGATCCGAAAGGGCTTGTGGATATCTACTTTTTCTTGCGACCGCGCGATTCTGCTTCGCTGGCCGCTGCTGCCGAGGTGGAAAAGTTCTTCCGCGAAGCTAGTCTCAAGCCTGGCGTGCACTTTGTTGGTCTTACGATGGAAGCGGCAAATCCAATCGAGGTGGATGACTTCCGCCGACGCACTGGGGTCACGTTCTCTATACAGAGCGGTGGTGCTTTGGCTTCGCAATTTAGATTGCGCAATAGTCCAGTTACAATTTTTGTGACTCAAACAACCAGCAAGGTTGTGATTGAAGAGGGTGCACGCCCAGCATATTACCTTGACGAAGTGCTGCGGTTGATGCAGGGGAGATAGTTTATGGGTGGGTTTGGTATGGTGGAAAATTTTCTTGCGTCGCTCGTAAGCGCGACGCGCGTTTCACCCTACTCATAGAGCTGTGGCGTATAGCCGCAGTGTAGTTTGCGTAAAGTAGGTTCGAGCTTGCTCGGGCTTACTGTGTGCGCACGTGCCAAGTGGAGAGTGGTGTCCCCACTTTGAGCGCGAAGTTTGAATGGTGTGAGGTTTGGTACGCTGAGAGCGTAGGGTGGTCACATGAGGGGGTATTTGTGTGTGTTCGCTTTCGGGGCGGCCTTATTGGCGCCCAGTGGTCCTGTGTTTGCGGGCCCGGCGACTTTTGCAGACAAAGAGCGCGAGCAGCGTGTCGCGGAAGTTTTCAATCCTCTAAACCCAGCTGGTGCAGTCTCCGGGTTTAGCAAAGAACTACAGATGGATCCGGCTCTGTCACGGGTGATGACCCCGAACATGTTTTGCCGTGGCCCGGGCGGAGCACTGATTCAGGGCTGCGGTGTGCAGTCTGGTCAGGAGACGGCTGATTGGAGCGGTGGTGTTAAGAATCGAGCTATCACTGTAACGTCGCCGAATGGTCTGCGCTCTGATCTAATGATGGCCAGCACACTGGCCAATCAGTACACAACATTTTTGGCCAGCGCTCTTACGCAAATTGCTACGACGTTTGTTTATGCTGATGCTGGCGCAGCCGCGGGCCTTACCCAAGCGCTTGCAAATGCGGACGGGTCTAGGGCCTCCTATCATGCCACGCTTCAAAATGTTAGCGAGCAGGCGGCGTCTGACCCAATCGTAGGCGATCAAGTAGCGCAGGCTCTAAACGGTTGCATTAATAAGCAACTCTCTGGAGCTGCAAATGGCAATCAGGCGCTCGCACTAAGCATGTGTTTGGGGGACAGAACTGTTTCGCAGGGAACATTTGCGACTACAGCTGGCAGTGGTGCCAAGTTAGGCGATATTCCGGATCATGCGCCTACCTCACCAGGCGCAAGCGGGGGCCCCTCCATGCCAGACACTCAGCATTCAGCTTGGTTCGATGTGATGTATCCCAAGATTAAAGCAGCACCGATGACCTCAACTACAGGGCAAGCAACGAAGAGTGAGTTGACGCAGCTGTTAGCTGACGCAAAACGTTTGACAGGGGATGTAGTTTATACCGAGTCAAACCAGTTAGGATCTTTGCTTAAGAGTGCTCGTCGCGAGCGGAATACTAATCCAGCTGATCAGCCGCCAGCGATTTACTACAGCATGATGAAGAAGGTGTGGGAGTCAGGAAACAAACTGCTGAAGAAGATGTGTGAGCATTACAATAGCTACACTAATAAGTCACCAAGTAGTTATGATCCATTCTCATGGTGGAGCGGTTTTGGTGGTGCGACTGACTTTTGGGATTCCCTGACCTCCCCGACAACTCAATGGACTGCTCCGACCAAGCAAGACCTGCAGGATCTTTCATTCCAGTCATTTCGCTTTACATCAATTGGCGGAGATCTATTGTTCGCCATGTTTATTAAGTCGCAAGAGTTTGTAAACCCGACTCCTTCGGCTGGCCAGGATCCTTCAACTGGCGGAGGGCGAAGCCTTAGATGTGAGGAGTTTGAGACAACCTCCAATAAGCCAGGCGAGTTTGATCGCCTGCTCAGCAACAGTGGTGGAAGCTTCTCGCTTTCCAAACTAAAGGAGTGGCGTCAGACCCTGTTCGAAGTCAGCGTGCGTATTGCGCTAGGGCAGTGGTTGAATATTTTTCGCATTATGCATTCATTTCTTATGGGTGTGATGCCGGCAACAGCCGCAGCGGGCAGCCCGGTGTCTTATTCATTAGCTGCTCAGTTGCTATTTGAAACTGTCGGAGTCCAGGATCGCAAGGGATTAGAGGAAGCCTTCAAAAATAACCGCGACGAGTTAAGAGCAAAATTCAAATTAATTGAGGCTGGTTATTCTGCGGAGCTGGGCCGTGGTGCCGGCTCTATCTCAGAGATGTTTGAGGACTCTAATGCGAAGACTGTTGGCTCAGGCTCTTCGTTTGATAGAGGTACAGGAGGCGGCTCGTAGGGCGGAGTAGGTTTATGTTTATAGCAGATGTAATCCAATATCTCCTGCAGGCAGCTTGTCCGGCGTATGATCCTGCCGTGGCATCTACCTGGACCTGCGCTTGCGATGTGATGGGTGGCACTGCTAACCAGGGCGGCACTTGCCCTGGTTCTGCTATGACCGCAGTAGCGGCAGCCTTTGCCACTCAAGGCATGTGGGTGCAATCAAATTTAGTGTCCCAGATCCTTTATGAAGGTTTGGGCTTGTGGGCGCCATTGCTGTATATCCTCGCAGCGATGGGTGGCATGATAAGTCTAGCGCTGGGGGCGCCGCCAAAGATGTACCTTTGGTTTTTCATGGGTCCCGCCATCTATGACTGGCTGCTAGATAATCCTGTGCAGATTCATGGACAGGAGTGGCGCATAGCAGATCGACCCCAGAACCAGCGTGAGGTGTGGAAGTTGGCAGAGGCTGGGCTAGCTAATGCTGTGATTGGCCTTACGCCTAGCGTAAATGTTTATCGTGAAGATAAACCATCACGCACCACTGGTGTGCCAAGTTTATTTGTATGGTTCGATGAGATTGTAAGTGACGTTGTGCAGGGCATGATTGGTTGGACCGGTGTGTACAGCCAGGTTGCCTCTGGCGGAGCTGGTAGTAACTTGCAGGGTAACCCATCAGCTGGAGAGAATCGCTGGTATTTAATATCCAACCTTAAGTGGGGCATGCTGCAGGACATAACTGGAGCGACTCTAAAAAGCGTTGACTTAAGAGATTCCTTTGTAACGTTCATTTCAAGCGAGTGCGGCGATAACCTGAAGCGTGCCATAAGTCAGCCACGCTTTATTGCCGCGTCCACTTCGCGTGGTCTAAATCTTGGGCCCACACCATCAGTAATGGTGAACTACACATTCTTGCAGCAGCTACTCGCCAGTCAAACTGTGCCGACACCACGCACAATGAAGCGCTTCCTGAGTGACAACAATCCAGGCGCATTTCGCGGATTTAATATGTTTTTTAGCACTGGGTTTATAAACCTCTGGGGTGTCCAGGATAAACTGCAGTGTAGTGGCTATCTGTGGCTTTTGATTCAAGCTTTCCGCTGGGAAGCTGGGCACATTTTCTTCCAGCTAGTGAAAGCTGCTCCGGCTGGAATGAATGTGGATGATCTGCTGTTCTCCCTGTTTTACGGCTGGGATATTCGCACTCCACCACCGAATCCGCAGCCGCTCACCAACCCGCAAGACATGCGGCGCTTCGTAATAAACCTAATCTTACTGCATCTATTTAGAAATGAGTTTGCCAAGGCGCCTGCACTAGTTGACCAGAGATTTTCAACTTCCGCCCAGGCCGAGAGTATCT
>JAIBBV010000048.1 GCA_019694465.1 Oligoflexia bacterium | reverse complement strand
AAACCTGGGCAATCGGTGCAGGGAATATTCGTGCGTGGGGATCAAGAACTCGATGTCTTCCGCCAAATTATTCAGGAAGCACTCAGCAATTGAAGTAGTATATGAGCAAGACTGGGGAACTTTTTGAAGAACTCGTGCGCGTAATAGCGAAGCTTCGCGATCCGAATGGAGGCTGTCCATGGGATTTAGCACAAACACATGACACATTAAAACCCTATCTAATCGAAGAGTCCTATGAAGTTATTGATGCTATAGAGAGCCCAGCGGCGCAACGTAGCGCTAAGCTACGCGAAGAATTGGGCGACGTTCTATTGCAAGTTGTTCTTCATGCACAGGTAGCCAACGATGAGAAAACATTTTGCATAGATGACATCGTTAAAAATTTGACCGAGAAATTAGTGCGCCGACATCCACACGTTTTTGGCGACAAGAAGGCCAGCAATCCAACTGAAGCCGTGAATAACTGGGAGAGCGTAAAGGCTAATGATCGTGGCAAAGCCAAAAGCCTACTGGATGGATTGCCACGCTCGCTGCCCGCCCTGCTGCACTCCCATAAAATTGGGGAAAAAGTTGCGAGGGTTGGCTTCGAATGGGACACTCCTAACTCCGTAGCGCTTAAGGTAAAAGAAGAGCTCGATGAGTTCCTGCTCGAACTGCATCACGACGGCAAATCGGAAAAGTGCAAAGAGGAATTAGGCGATTTGCTTTTCACTCTAGCTCAACTTGCGCGCAAACTAGGCTACGACGCTGAAGAGACCTTACGCGCTGCCAACGATAAGTTCACCGAACGCTTTCAAACTATGGAAACGAGCTCGTCTAAACCTTTGGGAGATCTAAGCTTTGAAGCGCTACATGAGTTGTGGGACAAGGTGAAAGCCGCACCAAGCTCGAAGTGATGCTCTTTCCCAATCAACGCGCAAATCAAGCATAAAACACGACAAGCCAGCGTCTATAAGTTCTATCCACCCTGCATGGCCTGCTGATAGACGAACTTCACCACTAGCCCCTTATGTGATAGGCCTGGCACTTCATAGGTTCTAAAATCGCTTACCAGCATATGGCCACGATACAAGACATGATCCAAAGTGAATCTGAGCCAAGGCCTCCTGGCGTCCCAAGTGCGCAAAAGCCCAAAGCCCTGCATTGCGTCACGGAATGAGCCAGCCTTTTTAAGGCGCATGTATGAGTAGGAGCTGTGCGGCGCCCCCAAATTACCAACCACTATAAGCTGACTATGCCCGTGGCGATACTGAGTCGAGAAGCGTCGCACCACCAAGCGATTTAAGTGGTAGTCATGCTCTGCCCACGGCGGAAGTCCCTTGTAGAGGACTAAGGCCAGCGGAACTGTGCTAGCTTGCTGGGCGGGCAAGCCAATCGTAGTGGCTAGGACTGGCGGCAAATCTTCCCCAACACTCGTTTGCTCTAATGACCTAATTGCGAAACGCGAGAATACCCCAAGTCCAAATCCATCTGCACGAGGAAGAGCTTCGTGGTAAGAGAAATAATTTGTCTCCATAAGAGCTGACTCAAGTTCGGCATTCAAACCGCTAATTGCCACTAGGTCTGGCTTCTCCACGGACAACCAGCTCAGGAGTCCAACGCGATCTGCGGCAGGCTCCCAAGACACATGCGCTAACTTGAAGGTTCTGATTTCCCCCGGCTCTTCACCAAATACCGACTCCGGCGTCGGACGGGAGGCTAGTATAAATGGCCAGAATTCTCGCGCATAACCGAGAGACAGCATGACGAATAAAGCTACTCCCCAGCGCTGCAAGCCAGCAGATATTCGTCGCCTTGAGAGCACTAATAGCAATAGCGCGAGCAGATGATGCAGGAGGTAATATATCGACCAAAAGCGATTTAGCTCTTCAAACCAGTATGGTGGAATCGGTAGAAAATTGAGCAGCGAAGTAAGCGCTGGGACAAAGACTACTAGTCGCCAGACAATAGCAATCATGTAGAATTTCTAGTTTTGCGCGATTCCAGTTTCCTAATCGTTCCAATTAAGAACGCCTTTGCGCCACACATAAACTAGGCCCACAGCGAGAATCAACATAAACAGCAGCATTTCAACGTAACCGAATACGCCCAGTTCTGTAAGATTAATGGCCCAGGGATACATGAAAATAACTTCGATATCGAAAAGGATGAATAGCATCGCGACCAGATAGAAGCGCACATTGAAGCGCTGCTCAGATACCGATCCCACTGAGACCGATCCACATTCAAACGGAAGTTGCTTTGTGCGCGTGCGATTTTTGGGACCTAGCACTGCTGCTAAAGTAAGCATGGTGATCAAAAAACCTGCTGCAACAACTGCTAAAATCAAAATTCCTTCGTAGCCGCTCGTGATAACCATGTCGATCCTAAATATAAGTGGCGCACCCGCCTGGATTCGAACCAGGGACCCCCTGCTTAGAAGGCAGGTGCTCTATCCGTCTGAGCTACGGGTGCTTAGGGTAATAGCAGAGCCCGCAGCTCCACACTCCAAGGACTGGTTTCCCATGTTCCCCGGCGAGCGTAAAGGGTCAACCTTATAAAGGCCCCCTGCCCGGCTACAGGCCTAATCCCTCAATTAGACACTGATTTTCTACATAAATCCATGCCTAGGGCAGACAGTTTATGGGTAACCAGTTGATCAAATGACTGAAAGTGCATTGGCTTGGGGAAAGTAATGGCCTGGCTCAAATGTAGCTCATGCTAACCTAGCTAAAGGACTATTTGTTTTCGCGGGCCCGGCGGCATCACTCAAATCAATAGCTAGCTTTAACGGCTATGCCACGGCCAATGACACATACCGTCCACAATTCAACATAACACGAGTTAGAACAATATTTTAGGATGTGTTTTGGCACAGACTAAATCGCTCTCTACATTCCAGACTGGCGCATAACACTTGAGCAAGTCTGATAAAGGGTATCAAGGACGTACCGGGCGAACGTGGGGACATAAGGAAATGAAGTGCAAGGTCTTCAACGCAGCGCAAGCTCGCCTTGAACCGCCCAACACTTAATTTCACATATTCCTCACAGCTTTGTTCTAAGAGTGCCTAACGGGTTTTGTTTTATTAGGCACTATTAGCTGCGGGCATATGGGGCATTCGCTTGAATTTCCTCTCCTGCCTGTGGTGGCATATAGATCGACATCTAAAGTGAGGTTTTATGGCGACAGCTTCTACTCAATCGCGAAAGGAACAGGACTCGAACCGTTTGGTGGGGTGGCTAGTATCGTATGCGCTAGACAAAGACGGAAAGGCCTATGAGTTACGCGCCGGTCGCTCACTACTTTCCTCTGAACAGAATCGCAGCGCGAATGTGATCATGGTAGACGAAACGAGCGTATCTGCCCCACATGCCGCCCTAAGTGCATCGGTCCGCCATCGCCTAATGTTGCAAGATATCTTCTCAGGCTCAGGAACATATTTAACCCGATCGAATTCCGATAAAGAAATTGCTGTTAATGGACCAATTGAGGTCGAACATGGAGATTGGATCCGTGTCGGTGATAGTACTCGTTTTCAAGTGTGTTTAATCGATGGCCCTCGCAGGTAAGAAGAAAAAGATATTTGATGGCCGTTACGAAATCCTTTCAATAGTTGGAAGGGGCGCGGCCAGTGTAGTTTATCATGCCCGGCACGTAGACACGCCGATGCGCGAAGTTGCGCTCAAGGTTCTAATACAGAGTAAAGATGAGACTAAGACCAGCGATAAGCTGCGCAAAGAAGCTTTGGCGATGGTTTCATCCCGCCACAAATACGTGGTGCGACTTGATGACTTCCATTCAGTAGGTGATCTTTGCTACCTCTCAATGGAGTTCGCCGCGGAATCCGACCTACGGAAATACGCCCAGAAGTTTGGTGGCAAGCTAAGCCCAGTCCAAGGAGAGCTGTACTTATTGCAAATGGCAGAAGCACTTAGCTTCATGCACAACGCCGGCATCATCCACCGCGACATAAAGCCAGACAACATTTTGGTGGCCAGCCCAAAGGAGATTCGCCTCGCCGATTTCGGGGTAACAGTACTGCCGGGCGAAGAATCATCACTAGCAGACCTGCAAGCAGGCGTAGGCACAATGGACTACATGGCACCTGAGGTCTTACAAGGATTACGCTATGATGCCGCTTCCGACATATACTCTTTAGGCGTAACCTTTTACGAACTCCTTTCGGGGCAACACCCTTTTGCTAACATTCCGCTGGCGCAGCAGCTCGAAGTCAGACGCGAAGGGAAGTTCCCGCCATTATATAAAGCCGCTCCAAATGTGCCGATCTACCTGTCCAACCTGGTAATGCAGGCAATGCAGTTTGATCCAGCTCGCCGCTTGAAAAGCGCCAAGGAAATATCGCAAGCCATTCTGATGAGCAAAGCTGCAGTGACTATCCCTGAGACGACTCCGGGCACTCCACAAGCCAATCCGGCCCTCACCGCAAAATCTGCTTCAACAAGTACAAGTTCAACAACCGGAGCTGATGCTCGTCGCGCTGCAGCACGCGCAATATTATCCGGGACCCCCAACAGGAGCGCGGCTCCGATTAGCCCAGCTGCGGGCACACCTCTAGGAGCAACAACAAGCGCTGCACCACAAAAATCAAACGCCGCTGCGATCATGGCAACTTGGGCAGCGATGGGACTATCCAAACCTACCCCAGGTGAAGCACCGAAGGTCGAGCTTGCAAAGCCTACTGTTAGTCAGGAACCAGCGATCACGCCACCCACTCCCACGGCAACAAGCGTAGCAACTCCGAAAGTGGCTGAGCCGAAGCCAGCTGAACAAGCTGTAATAGCGCCAGCGTTGCTTGCTACAAACGCTACTACAGCTGCCCTAACACCGAGCGCCCAGAAGGATGCAGATACCAACATACCTGGCATGATAAAAGTCACGCCACCTATTGCGCCGCAGGTCAATTTAACACCAAAAAAACCAAGCCAGTCGCAAACTACACCAACAGAACTTGCATCACCTGCTGTTACTGACACAGTTATCCTCAAGCCCGCTGATATTCAGGCTGCGATAAAGCCCGCGGCCAAGGCAGGCTCTCTCGCCGCTAGTGCGCTACTGCAAAGCTCAACCGCAGCAGATATTTTGAGTGAGTCAGCTCCCGTGCAGGAGGTGCCTGAGAGCAAAAAGACTACTCAGATTATAACTAAGGACTTGGTACAGCGAGTACGCGCAGACTTTGCGGCAGAAGAGACCAAGGGCGCCACCCAAGAAGAAGATGAGTTTGGCGAACCTTTCACAAAAGCTCATCCAGCACAGCCTGCTAAGCAAACCAGCCAGCAAGCTAGCAACGCAGCTCCAATCAGTAGCAAAAAACCTGCAATTGAGGGACGCAAACCGCTGCAGCGTAAGGGCGAAAAAGGCGCTGGCAATTCCCGTAAGGCTCAGAAATCTAGCAACAAGGGCGACTTGCCACTGCCAATCAAGGCACGCCAATTTGCCGCCGCTTTGATGGTTGCTTTCCGCCAACGTGATCGTAAGAAATCATTTTTTCTGGCAATGTCGATTTTTGTTTTCTTGGTTATCTTATATTACGGCAATATTTTCCTTATTCGGCGCTATAATATTGGCATCGCCAAGTCGTATCTAGCAGAGCAGCCACAGAAGCCTTCCCCACTTCCACGCTATACGGGGGAAGAACTTCGTTTCCCGGCTGTACCAGCTGGAGTATTTGCGGGCAAGATCACTGGCATTATCCCTGGGGAAACCAGCCCACTGACTTTCATTTCACTCGGCGAACAGAAAAAACTAGTCGTCCTGCTTGGCATTCCCGGATGGAAGCCAGCTGTGTTAAGCATTGACGCGGAGTGGCTAGCTGCCAATCCTGGAGCACCGCTGCGCCTGGCATCAAGTGGACTTGTGCTAGACATTGCTGGACGAGCAGTGGGAGGCGAACTAACTGGAGAGTTTACCGATGTTATCTCTGGAGCTAAAGGTGAGTGGCATGTACGGCCCGCACAACAGTAGTTACATGCTAGTTCTGCTCTGGCGTGGGGTGGTTAGCAGCTTGTTAGCTGCCCTGCTCCATCTTCCCACCCTTGCTAGCGCCCAGGAAACTCAAAAGTCACCAATCATTAGTGGCAATGTCAGCATTATCCACGAGCCACTTTTGATTAGTGAACTACCCGCCCCTGGCACCACTATGACTCTGCGCGTTCGTCTCACCAACACTCGCGATACTGAGCGCAAAATTAGAGCGCTGATTGTACGCGATGGCCGTCTGTCTGACTCAATTCCTTCCAAGTCATACCTGGACGAGTACGACCAGCCTATCTACGAGATTCAGACCAACTCGCCACTAATGGAGCTAAGTTATCAATTCATTCTGAATAATCCGGATGGATCATTCGCAAGCACTGAACGCTATACATTGCGGCGCTCGTGCGTGCCGCGTTTCGATGACTCCGGCATTGAGACTGAGGGCATTCAGGGAGAGGAGCGCATGCGCGCGTTGATAAAAAAGGCTGAGGGATTGGCTCGTGAAGTT
This sequence comes from Oligoflexia bacterium, assembly GCA_019694465.1. Taxonomy (GTDB): domain Bacteria; phylum Bdellovibrionota_C; class UBA2361; order UBA2361; family JAFLCA01; genus JAIBBV01. The sequence goes on along the minus strand of JAIBBV010000048.1, from coordinate 22,686 downwards.
GCAAACTATGACACAGCACAGAAAGTACTCGAACAGTTGGAGGAGGCATTAGCCAAATGAATCGCGCTAAGCTCCTATTATTGCTGGCACTAGGGCTAATATTTGCTTTAGCCGGCGCCGCTAGTGCTCAGGAAGGCACGCTGAGAATTCAACTTGATTTGCAAAGTTCATTTGAGCCTAGCAGTGCGGTCGGTTTATTGATTTCGCCCGACAAGACAATCGAAAAGCTAGACACAAAAATTGAGAAAGGAGCCCGTGGCACATACGTTATCTCCTTTGACTATTTACCATCGGAAGCAGGCACGGGTACTTTCGCTTCCGCGCTGGCCTTATCGGCGAATGGCGATGCAGCCTTTGCGCAGGTTAAGGCCTTACAAGGCAATGAATTGGACTTAGCGCTGGCTAACATTCCTGATTGCTCAAATGAGACCAACCCAGGCGCAGCGATAGCCGGTCAAATGGCGCTATTAACGCAGCTGGTCGACATTCGTAGCAAGCTTAGGACTGTGGCGGTGAACAAATTAAATGCGACGCTAAGCGGGGACCTGCTTGATAAACTGCGGGGACTTGAGAAAGGCTTTGGATTAGCGCGAGACAGGGAGCTAGATCCCTCGATGCCAGCCTTAGAGCTAATAGATCGCTTAAGTCGAATTCTAAGCTCAGTTCAGCACTGGTCCAAACGAGTAGAGGCAGTAGTCCCCGAGGCGCCCAGCACAGATACTGCTCAAAAGCCGCATGACAGCTAAGCTATACGAGATTGAGACTATATCACTAGAAACGAGAAGTTTAGCGCGCTACCTACTCCGTGGGCTGGTTATTGTGAATGTCGACTCCTGAATGAATGCTTCCCAGCAATATGAGACATACTCAAAACCACGTCTCCTGCGAAACCAGCACGAGACTTTGCGTCGCATCGCGCACTTATGCTCTCGCTTCAGTTCGCGTGAACGCCATCCAGGCAAGCTTGAAGCCGACTTAAGGGACTTTAAGTCGCCCTCAAGCTTGTAGATTGCGGACATTTTGCTTGGGGCTTGATATAGTCGCATCGGTAATAAATATGGATGTTGCTTCCAATAACAGTGATGACCTCTATGACGCGCTCAGTAGTCGCCTGTGGGAGTGGTGCTATCTAGAGGGGGAAGAGCTACCGCCAGACCTGGAGACGGCGGTGAGTAACAAGTTAAGGCATATTACTTCCGATTCATGGCCTGCACGACTAGCTTTGGGTGGCTTATATGTGAATGGACAGCTAGCGCAATCACTACAACAGCCGCTTCCACTCCCCTGTCGCATTCAGTATTACGAGCCAATTTTTGATGTGCAGCAGGCGGACAAGTTTTTCCCTGCCTGGAAAGATGAGCAGGTGATATATCGGGATTTGGATTTGCTGGCCGCCTTCAAGCCAGCAGGCATTCCTTCCATGCCTTCACGAGATCAAACACGCTACAGCTTTCGCGCACAGATTGATGCCTACCTTGGATTTCCAGCGCACATGCCGTCTCGTTTAGATATGTCTGCTCAAGGGATCATGCTGCTTAGCATTAATAAACGTATGCATGCCCTACTACAGCAGGCCTATGAACAACGGCGAGTGAAGAAGACTTACATATTCAAGAGCATGACGAGACCGGATTGGCTAGCGACAAGTTGCAGTGAGTCGATTGGTCGCAACCCGCGGCACCCGGTGTTGCGTAGCGTAAATGGAGCTCGTGCGCTGAGTGCACATACAGATTTTAGGTATCTTCTTGACGCTCCGGATGGCGCTGCGATTATCGCAGCCTTTCCTCATAGTGGCAGAACGCATCAGATTCGAGTCCATGCTTCTCATTTAGGAGTTCCCCTTATGGGTGACAAATTTTATGGAGGCGCTGAAGCTAGTGGACTGCACCTATTAAGCTTTGCGGTTGGCCTTCGTCACCCGGGAAACGGTGAACCACTGCAGCTAACTATTCCTGCCCATCTTTGTCCCGACTGGGCTCCGCATTCCGACATCCTCGCAATTCTCTCAGAGACCGCGCGCAACTCTTCGACGAAAGTATGATGTGAAATCTGATTTCAAATCCCGCCCGCCGAATCGCCGTGCTCCTCGGCCCTACCTGCTCCAAAGCGTGCTTCTACCAGATCCTCGAAGATCTCAGCGCTCACTAGCACCAGAAATCGCTTGTTTCTTTGGACAATTAGGAGCGGTGCAGCGCTATTTTCAAGGCGAGCAGAAATCCGTGGGAAATGCTTTAGCATGTAAGTAGCACTAATCACTTGGTCTGACTTAAACATAAATAGAGACTCCATTTAAGAAAGTTAAGTATGAGCATTCGTCATACTTATCGCCGACTATGGGCGGGCGTTGCGTGAATTACTGCACCCTAACTCTGCAAAAGCACACGCGATATACATACGCCTTAAAATCTGCGAATCAGCACGAAGTCTCTGAGAGAAATTATTTCGGAGAAATTATTTCGGAAATTATTTTTGTGTTAGCTCTAGCACAATCTGCAGCCCTTGAACTGAAACCTGCAAGGCACTCCCGTTTTGATACAAATGCTTGCGGCCATACTCCATAAGCGCATCTCTCATTTCTGCGACATCCCGCTGCGTTGAGAAATTGAGCCACCACTCTAGATGCCTTTTCCCAATCTTGTTTCTGAACATGTACAGCTGATCAGATAGAAGCCCCTTAGCAGCAATAATAGCCGCCTCTTTAGAAACCACCCGCTTCAACAAATTTCTCAATACAAACTCACCTAACTGGTCGCTATACTCCGGGACAAACCCAACCGGAGCCTCCCTCTGCACTGCCTCCACCGGCTCCTTCCTTTCCTCATTCCCCACCACAGGCTTCGAATACATCAGAACACGCGTCGCCTCAGGCGGAACACGAAACGCAGCATCACGCTCATTTGTCTTAAGCTTTCGCGCATATAATAGCCCCCACTCATATGGGAACAACAAAATATTGAGCAACTCTTCCGGAGGTTCACAATGATGCCGATATATGGCTGGCCCCTTACGGGCCGGCATATCGTGCAGTTCGCCTTTCTCAAGGCGATACAGCTCTTCCACATACATAGCATCCCCTTCTACTAACCCCCCAAGCGCCAAAGCCTGATCGAAGCGCCTCACCTTGCCCCACAATTCTTTCAGCCCGAAATGCCGATCCTGCAGCGCATGCACAAGCTCATGCACCACCACATAGTCGGGCGCCCAAATATCCGAACGTAACACGATGCGCTCCCCTTCCCGGTCATAGAGCGCCCAAACCGAGTCAGAAGCGCCGTCGGCCATGCATGCCGCATAGGAGTAGTCAGGCCCGATTAAGCCCAACATCTTAAAGACTCGCTCAATATTTCGGTCAGACTCTAAGGATAAAGCTGATTTTTGTCGCAGTAAGGTTCGGAAGGCGGCTCCACCAAGAAGCACGCAACGCACCGGCGCCTGAGAGCTCAAATTCCGCAGTTTAGCAGTCGCATCCAATAGCGGAGCAATCCGCTCGCAGGGGCTTTTGTGCGCCTTTGGCTCATCTGCGTAACAAATTAGGCTCTTACCGAAGCCACACAAAATCACTAACACAATCGCCAAATATTTTCTGCTCATAGTCTTCGCAGGATTAGTAGCTCTTCCGACTCACGGATCACAGAATACTTACCATCTGCCAATTCGCGACGTAAATTGGCTATGCACGCACCAAGTTCCTCACGCCGCAGAGGCCATGGGTTAACTAAGGGGCTCAATCCAACCACATCACCTGTCTTAACATTCAATACGTCAGAACAACGCAATACGGTTCGCAAGTCTGTTCTATAAAAGGCAGCCGGACCCAAGGTATCCTGCAGCCAAAAGGTAGTAGATGGTGGCAGTTCCTTGGCAATATCCCGCAAACTATTCAGCATCTCCAAATGCGTTTGAGATGGAAAAGACTTCACTATCTGTCGCGTTGGGTAACGCGAATGGGTGAACATCAGTACCGGAAATATAATACAAGCAACTGCCCGCCGCCTGTCAGCCGTGAGCCAAGGCAGCCAGCTCAGCCCGAGCTGCCAAGCTCTTAGTCCACAAATCATCGCCACAAATAGAACTGGCAGGGCAATGTCCTGATAATGGAAATCATAAGTCACCATTTGCGGATCGTTACTTACTAGCGCAATTCCAAAAGCTGGCAAGAGAAAAACGAAGGTGCTTGGCGCCAACACGGGCAAGAAAAATACTGATTGGAGACCTTGGCGCATGAGAGCAAACTTTTGCGACAATAAACTCAGCGGACCGAATCTACCCGCGTGTGTATTTGGTATGCCATCAGCAAACCACGGCATAATCTGGGAGTAGATCAAGAGACCTGCAGCAAGCCCAATTAAAATAAAGGTCACGCCTTGCACTGGACGCCGCAGCATCACCAAGTAAAAGGCGCCAACACTCACCCAGATCAGCGCCAAATGCTCCTTAAAGCCAAGCAATGCTAGCAGACACAAAATGACAGCCCGTGTGTTACCGCGCAACGCGAACATAAAACTAAGCAGGATTATCGGCTGAGTTAGAGCAGACGGCTGGAACTCCATGAACATAGAGCGAGCTACCAACGCGTGCACCAGCCAGAATAGTGGCACAAAATACACTAATCTAGATTCGCGCCCGAGCACTTCACGCGACAAACCTAAAAGAATCGGCACGCAGGCTATAAATGCTACAACCTTAAGCAGAGGGAACCAAAGCAAAGTCGGATAAAGTTTTATCAAGGGAGTGAATAAGAGCAAAACTGGAGTGAAATGCTCCCCTAGCGCTGGCATTTGCAGGATGGAACTAAAGTATTTGCCACTTAAACTATAATTGGCAACCTCTTGGGCAAATATTCCTGTGTCGTAGTTGTTATAGCCAAACGAATAGAGATCTATAAGGGCAAGACAACTCCAACTTGTAGCCATAAGCACACAATAGAGCTTCAATACTGACGACCAAGCAAATTCAATCGGAATTCGGCGCCAAGCAATCAAAACGCAGGCACAACTGAAGACAGCCAATGGAAGCAAAAAATAGATGCTCTCGGCGCGCTGCCCCAGCCACAATGCAAGCTGGCTCAGGGTTGCACTGAGAAACAAAACTCGTCGAATCTTAGACTCGGCTATTGGCATAGGCACCCATTGGAATTGTATGAAACAGAGCCTCTGGCCTCCACATCGCCACGCACTTCACACCAATATCAAAGCAGCGATTCAAACACGAAAGCAGCTAACTCAGCATAAGTTGTGCCTTATCTATGTGGAAAGCCCCCTAACACGTGGTGATAGTGGGCAAACTAGTCGCCTTCAGCCCCACCCAGGCCAATTTCGGCCAGGATTGGATCCGGCAGCCTGGTACTCACGGCACACATTTCTCTAGTTGCAGGATTGACATGCAATAGAAGGTGGAAACGATCGCCCACATGATCTGGCGCGCCAAGTCGACCTAGCGAACTCTTAACGTCAGCTGTGACCTCCATAAAGGGACCCTCTAGGTGCACAATGTTTAGAGCTTGTATCAGGGGCTCCCCATTTTCGAATTTACTGCGCAATCCGCGCAGCGGATCCATAAGCGCCTGCCGTACTACATTGGCTACATAGGATGTGTGACTGGCATTAATGCTTTCAGCCGTAAATTCCCCTGGCTGATGCCTCTCACGCGTCAGCAATCGCTCACTCTGCGCATTAGCATTCTCAGCAAGCTGCACCGCACTTCCATCATCGACAATTACAAACCCGAACTCAGGTTCAGCCTCCCTTTGACACTTAAAGACCACTAAGGTTGGCGTGCCGCATTTTTCAATTGAGACATCTATGTCAGATTCCGAAGGCCGACGAGCGGCTGAGGCAACTGAACTCGGCAAGAGCCAATCCCCCTGTGAAGATCGAAATGATAGGCCCCAGTAAAAGCCCTCTGTTGTTTCTTTAACAAAGGAAACTGCGACCTCAATGGCCCCAAAAGGACATTCTTGAATATCTAACCTTCTTATTACTGCATCTACAAAAGCGCTTAGTGCGCGCAGCTCCGGACTACGCTGCCAGGCCTCTTCTTCAAGGGTAATGTTTTGTCCGAACTCGCCGACCCTAGCATTTAACACCTCTGAAAAAGCGCTTATCAGTGCCAATTCAGGATGCGCTTGCAATTGCGCACAAACATCGCGCCATTCGATGCGTTCGCCATCGCCCGGATCACGGGAATTACTGCTGGTCCCATTCGTCGGTGTAGGGCACATGAGCGCCATATTAGCACTGTTAGCTCTCCTAACCGAGCGTGATTTGTAACCGCTCGGAGGGGAGTATTAAAGACTAGCGGAATCCAGTGGTTACAAAAGTGCCATTTTGGTGGTTCGAGCGGAAAAACGCTGATTGCGCTTGCAGTTTTTCTGAACGGCTACTTCTTGTCAGCCCCGATGCGTGAGACACGAATCGAACCCATGAGGGGTCATAGACAACGCCTGTTGTTTGCGGATTTCTTGGGATCTCCCGAGAAGAGATACCGCGAATTAGGAGTCCGCCAAAAATAGCTGAGATAACGGATAGATAGGCATTTGAGGGCGCTTTAACTTTTCTGGCCTCCGTGTTAGGCATACGGAGTAATTTATGCCTTAGGGAGTCTTAAGAATATGAGCGCTCAGAGCCGTGATGTCATTGTACTTGGTTCCGGTCCAGGTGGATATGTAGCCGCAATTCGCGCTGCACAACTAGGTCGAAAGGTAAGCATCATTGAGCGTGAGGCTCTCGGCGGCGTGTGCTTGAACTGGGGCTGCATTCCGTCTAAGGCACTGCTTAAATCTGCACAGCTATATCATGACATGAAGCGCGCCTCGGAGTTTGGATTTGAAACCGGCAACGTAAAAATCGACTTCCCCAAAATAGTTCAACGTTCAAGAGAAGTAGCCGGAAAGCTTTCAGGTGGCGTGGCCTTCTTGATGCGCAAAAACAAAATTGAAGTAATCAGTGGGAACGGCTCGCTAGAAGGCGGCAAATCCGTAAAAGTAACTGATAGCTCAGGTAAAACCACTAGCTACACCTACAATGACATTATAATCGCAACTGGCGCACGAGCGCGCCCATTCCCAGGCGTAGATGTGGATGGTGAGGTGATCCACACAGCTCGCACCATCCTTGAGAACAAGCGTCTTCCGCAGAAGCTTCTGGTAATTGGCGCTGGAGCTATTGGCATGGAGTTCGCCTATTTCTTTAGCACACTGGGCACGCAGGTGACGGTGGCGGAAATGCTGCCGCAAATTCTTCCAGTTGAAGATCATGAGATAGCAGATGGACTTACCAAGATTCTCAAGAAACATGGGATGTCTATTAAGACTGGCGCAAGCGTAGCTGATCTAAAACGCTCTGGAAAAACAGTTAGCGCCACCATCAAGTCAAAAGAAGGCGAAGAGAAATGGAGCGGAGATGCCTGCTTGATCGCCATTGGCGTGCTGCCGAATACAGACAACATCGGCATAGAGAAAGTTGGCATCAAGATGGAGCGCGGATGGATCGATGTTGATGAATTCATGCGCACCAACATACCAAATCACTATGCGATCGGCGACGTGGCGGGCGCACCGTGGCTCGCTCACGTAGCCAGCCACGAAGGCCTTGTAGCAGCTGAAGCGATAGCCGGAAAGGCAAAGCACGGCATGCGTTACGACAATATTCCTGGCTGCACTTATTGCCAGCCACAAGTCGCTTCAGTTGGACTCACCGAAAATCAAGCCAAGGAAAAGGGTCTCAAATACAAAGTTGGCAAGATTCCTTTTTCAGCGATCGGCAAAGCTATCGCGATTGGCGAGCCAGACGGAATGATTAAGGTCATAATCGACGAAGAGCTAGGCGAAGTAATTGGCGTGCATATTCTGCATGCTGAGGCTACTGAACTCATTACAGAGGCTGCCATCATTCGCTCGCATGAGGGAATCGCATCTAGCGTGCTAGATACGATCCATCCTCACCCAACCCTGTCTGAGTCAATTGCTGAGGCGATGGCTCTGGCGATGGGACGGCCCATCAATACATAAGTCGGGCAGCGCGCTGCAACATCTGCACCTGCATGCCCCTTATTATCTAAGAGTGCTGTGTATATGAGCGATCCGATTCATATACTGTCCCTGGGGAGGAAGCCCTACTCTGAAGTTTGGGAACTCCAGAAGTCATTGCAACGGGCACTTATTGATGGAAGTGGCACAGCGCACTTAATACTGTGCGAGCACACGCCGGTAATTACAATTGGTCGCAGCGGATCGACCAAGAATGTTCTAGTTCCAAGCGCTGATCTGCAACGAAGGGGCGTTGAACTCTTCGAAATCGAGCGTGGGGGCGATGTCACCTACCACGGGCCAGGCCAGTTGGTGGCCTACCCTATCATCGACCTTAACCTCAAAAAGCGGGATGTAGGCTGGTACATGCGCAGCCTGGAGCAGGTGGTTATCCAAACCCTCGATAGGTTTGGAGTTCATGGCGAACGCATCCCTGGAAAGTCCGGCGTATGGACGCCCAACGCGGAAAATGCTATTGATTCTGCGGTTCTAGCAGCATCGCCGCGCCAGAAAATCTCCTCAATTGGGGTTAGAATTTCACGCTGGTGCACGCTGCATGGTCTTTCGCTCAATGTGGATGACTGTCGGTCGGGGTTTCAGCTGATCAACCCGTGCGGGTTCACTGATATCGGTGTGACTTCGATCGAACAAGAAACCAAGCGCAAGGTTCCTTTAGCTTCCGTGCAGGAAGCTTTGTGCGCCGAATTTTTAGAGCTATTTGATTACGCCCGCTCCCTCTAACTCGCCTGAACTAAGAGTTACCTAGCGCAAGTAATCAGCTCAGCTCTTCATGTGTTAGGCGCCTAGGCTAAATTGCGATTTGCTTTTAGGCGCATTCTATAAGTTGTTAATATTCTGGAGTACTAAACATGGCTCGCGCAGAATCATCATATGAAGTTAATTCGCGCCGCAGCGCTCGCCCCAAGGCTAGCGCAGCTAAGTTGGACAAGCGACAAGCGTTAAAATCACGCAATGGATCCAACGGCCACGTTGTTAGCGCCACGCGCGGGATTGGCGCTGAGCAATTGATGCGCGCATACAAAGAAATGTTGCGCGCACGTCTTGCCGATGAAAAGGCCATCGTGCTTTACAAACAAAACAAGTGCCACTTCCAAATCGGCTGCGCTGGGCACGAGGCGATTGGTGTTGCAGCTGGACACGTTTTCCGACCGGGACTAGATTGGTCCTACCCCTACTACCGCGATATGGCCTACTGTGCCGCGCTTGGGATGACCAGCAAGGAGTTCATGCTGAACGCCTTGAACAAGGCTGATGACCCGAATTCACATGGACGCCAGATGCCCATGCACTATGGACATAAGGCGCTGCGTATCATCAATCAAAGTTCACCAACCGGCACCCAATTTCTGCAGGCAGTAGGAATAGCGCTCGGCAGCGCCCGCGAGAAACGCGCTGAAGTAGTTTATGTATCCGCAGGCGAAGGGACTTGCTCGCAAGGAGATTTCCATGAGGCTTTGAACTGGGCAGCTAGAGAGAAACTGCCAGTAATTTTCTGCATACAAAATAATGACTACGCTATTTCAGTGCACGTTTCTGAGCAGCTCGCAGGCCAAAGCGTAGCAAAGCTAGCGCGCAACTACGAAAACTTGCAGTCCATCGACGCGGATGGAACAGACTATCAAGCCTGCTTTACAGCACTGCAGCAAGCACACGCGCGGGCGTTGCGCGGAGAGGGTCCGACACTTATAGAAGCGCATGTACCTCGCATCCAAAGTCACTCAATTTCTGACAATCACTTAAAATATCGTAGCCAGAAGGATATCGATCAGGAGAAAAAGCGCTGTCCAATTGCGAAGCTGCGTGCTCACTTGATTGAAAAGGGAGTAGCCAGCAAGAGCGAGCTTGAGGCAATCGACAAAGAACTAAAGGCTGAAGTGGACCAAGCAGCTGAGTGGGCCGAACAACAGCCCGAATGCGATCCAGCCGATGCCCAAAAGCACGTCTATGTTAATCCTGAGCCGTGGACCAGCTTTGCTGAAGGCACACCTACAGGCGAAGATAATTATCTGGTTGATGCCTTAAACCATGCCCTCGATGAGGAGATGGAGCGCAATCCGAAGATGTACATCTTCGGACAAGATGTGGCACACGGAAAAGGCGGTGTATTTACTGTTACCACTGGGCTAACCGCTAAGTATGGCACTGAACGCGTATTCAATGCTCCACTGGCTGAGAGCTCAATCGCTGGCGTAGCAGTTGGCATGGCCACAATGGGGTTGAAGCCTGTAGCAGAAATCCAATTTGGCGACTATGTCTGGACAGCCATGATGCAGATTCGAAACGAACTTGCGATGATGCACTATCGCTCTGGCGGAGATTTCTCCTGCCCGGCCGTGATTCGCATTCCTGTAGGTGGTTATATACATGGCGCGGCCTACCACTCCCAAAACATAGAGGCAACATTTGCGCACTTCCCTGGTCTTTATGTGGTTTATCCGTCAAACGCCAGTGACGCCAAAGGCCTGCTAAAGGCAGCTATCCGTGGCGACGATCCAGTGCTTTTCCTGGAGCATAAGGGCCTATATAGGCAGGTATACGCCAAAGGCCCCGAGGGAGATAAGGATTGCCTGGTACCCCTTGGTAAGGCGAAGATCGTACGGCCTGGCGAGCATCTCACCATAGTGACCTGGGGAGCTCTAGTAAATAAGAGCTTACTGGCCGCTAAGGAGCTAGAAAAAGAAGGTCGCTCTGTCGAAGTGGTTGATATTCGCAGTATCGTGCCGCTTGATTTAGAGACCATCTTTGAAAGTGTTCAGAAGACAGGGCGTGTTTTAGTGGCACACGAAGACGTAGGGTTTATGGGCTTCGGTGCTGAGATAGCTGCGCAGATTAGCGATGCCTGCTTCGAGCACCTTGACGCGCCGGTAAAGCGCGTTGGCATGAAGCCGGTAGCAGCGGTAGCGCACTCGCAGTACATTGAGAATGTTATCTTGCCTCAGAATGATGACGTTCTTTCAGCTGCACGAGCGTTACTACAATTTTAGAGTTCTAAAGTACGAGAGGAATTCGTATGCGCGTTGAAATGGTGATGCCACAAATGGGTGAGTCAATTGCTGAAGCCACAGTTTCGAAGTGGCGTAAGCAAGTGGGCGAAACGGTAGAGAAGGACGAAATCATACTCGAAATCTCAACTGACAAGGTTGACTCAGAAATCCCCTCTCCTGCTAGCGGCACAATTGTCGAAATCCTGGCCAAAGAAACAGATGTAGTGCCAGTTAAGACCAAGATTGCGATTATTGAAACCGAAGCTGGGGCGGCAGCCACAAAAGCACCTGCAGTAAGTGCGGCTACGCCTGTACCTCAAGCATCAAATGGATCTCATGCCACTCCTAAGCCCGCACCAATTCCAGCGGCTGCGCCAGTGCCGGCTGCACAGGAGACTTCTTCCTCGGACCGCTTCTATTCACCATTAGTGCGTAGCTTGGCTGAAAAACATGGCGTGCCGTTAGCGGAGTTGGACAAGGTCCAAGGCTCTGGTCAGGGCGGCAGATTGAACAAGGAAGATTTCTTGGCTTATGTAAAGACGCGTGGCTCGGGGTCGCAACAAAGCAAGCCGGCCAGCACTCCAGCCAAATCTGCGCCTAGCACCTCCAAAATGAGCGATACCGACTGGGGCGCCGACGGACACAAGGTAGTATTGATGGACAACATGCGTCAGGCAATCGCTGAGCACATGGTGCGATCAAAGCAAACCAGCCCGCATGTATACTCAATTCAAGAGGTCGATTGCAGCGCTATTGCCAAGTACCGCGCCAAACACAAGGCAGCTTTCGAAGCTCGTGAAGGCTTTAAGCTTAGCTTCACTCCGTTCTTCCTTGAAGCTGCTGTGCGTGGCTTGCTCGAATTTCCTTACGTAAACTCATCGATTGACGGCAAGAAGATAATTCTACACCGCAATGTCAACTTGGGCTGCGCTGTCGCGCTGGGCAATTCTGGGCTAATAGTGCCAGTAATTAAGCGCGCCGAAGAACGCAACTTCGTCGGAATCGCACGCGGCTTGAATGACTTAGCTTTGCGCGCGCGCAATAAGAAACTACTCCCTGACGACGTGGCCGGTGGAACCTTTACCGTCACTAATCCTGGAGTATTCGGAACAATCATTGGCACTCCAATTATCAACCAACCACAGGTCGCAATTCTTTGCTTAGGCGCGATCGTAAAACGTCCAGTAGTTATTGACGACATGATTGCAATTCGCGAGATGTGCTATCTTACCCTGTCTTACGATCATCGAATCGTAGACGGAGCACTGGGTGGTCAGTACCTCGCCTTTGTGCGTGACTACCTAGAGAAGTGGGATTTAGATCGCCCTCTTTATTGAGCTGCCAGCGTGAGAGTTGTTGCGGGGAGCGCTCGCGGACGCAAGTTGCAAGCGGTTCCTGGAAGCGGGACTAGATCGATTCTTGATCGTGTCAAAACGGCACTGTTTGACATTTTGCGCCCCGATTTGCCTGAGCTACGCATGCTGGACCTATTTGCCGGTAGCGGAGCTGTTGGGATCGAGGCCCTGAGTCAGGGTGCGCCCCACTGCACTTTCATCGACTTAGGCAACGAAGCTTTCAAGACCATCAAGGCCAACTTAGAGCTAACAGGACTAAGTGAGCACGCCAGCGTCATGCACACTGATGCTTTTAGCTTTTTGCGCCGCACACAGGAAAACTTCGATTTAATTTACGTCGCGCCTCCGCAGTACAAGAACATTTGGGTTGAGGCCTTGCATACAATTAGCGAGCGCCCGCACTTACTTTCGCAGAATGGCCTTGTTATCGCCCAAATAGATCCTTCAGAGTACGACGAACTTGCGCTGGGGGCCCTGCAAGAATTTAGGCAGGAAAAGTACGGCAATACACTATTAGTGTTTTATAGACGGGTAGTTAAGAGCTCCAAAACAACTTAGAGCCTAAGGCAAACCATACATAACTAAGTTTTATAAGGCCGGGAATCCATCGCGCCATACATTGGCATCTAATTTGAGCATTAGATTCTGAACGGCAAGGGAGCATCAACTAACATGAAACGCCTCATTATATGTATTCTCGCTATGCTTTCCATAATTTTGACTGCGCAGCCAACACTGGCAGCCAGCACCAAAGTAACTGGGACCCTAAGTGGTTGCTCAGGCTGCAGCATGCTCCTATTGCGCAACAACTCGGTCGTGGCGCGCACCACAGGAAAGAATCTTAACAAGAAGCTCAGCAGTACTAGCAACGTTACAATCGCGATCCGAAAGCAAGATGGAACCTACGGCGGCACAGTGACCGTCAATCGAGTCGGCAATAAGGTTTACCAATACTTGTCCAAGAAAACCGGCACCATTGCGCTTGGTAAGATAACCTACAGTGCGTCGAAGGGCTGTGCCTGGCTTAAAAACTTTCTTCCCAAGAGCCAACATTCCACCACTTACGCCACACGTGGGAGCGGCAACTGCCCTACCGGAGCTGGACGTTTAGGTGCAAAATCTCCTAGCACTTCAGCACTGAAGAAAATAAAAATTAGCGCTGCCAGCACTACCCAAGCGGGGGACTCTGACAAGGATGGAATACCAAACGCATTTGATGTCGATGACGACAATGATGGAATCTTGGATGGGCAGGACTCTTCTCCGAACGGAGTAAGCAGCAGCGCCATCAGCGTCAAAGATAGCTCAGCGTCTAACAATCCTTTCACCACCTTGTATCTTGGTCTCAACGAAACCTTGAACTCTCAAATTGCAGCTGTTAGTGACAGCGATCTTGATGCAATTGTTGGCGGCTCCAACGTTTTTAGTTTAATTATATACACTAATCCTCAAGGCATTAGTGCAAGTAGCGCCAATGTTGTGTGTGCCCCTAGTAACCCATGGTGTGGTAGCAGCGGAACAGCCGTGTATAGTGGCATTTCCGAATCTGACCAATCGCTCATCTCTTCGATTTCAGGAGGTCTATGGCGCAACTTCACCAGCAATGGTCAGCAAAATAACCTAGAGTCGTTTAACAGTAGTTCTACCTTTGCTGGCGGCATGCAACCACGCTCCGCTGCCTCCGACTTCCAAATTGGAGACACCTTATTGGTTGAGTATCGAAGCTCAGGTGGCTCTGTCCAAAGTACGCTGCCACTGACAATTTCCCCATATTTTGTGACAGTTCCTGCCCTGTACAGCTACGACGCTGGCTTTGGAACAACAGTGGTCGACTACGGTAGCGGAACTGCACCTGGATCCTCTCAAGGCAACCCAATTGTGCTGAGTAGCTCTGGCACACTGACCATGAATTTCTACCCGCCACAGCGAAAGGCAATTCCAGGCGCAGAAACTAGCGGCACTCTCTTCGACATGGGGCGTCTGCACTACGGAGTAATCTTTGGAGGTAGTGGCATAAACAGCGAGTTCACCTGCGGCGGCCTTTACAGCGGATTTTCGAGTTCTCTAAGTGCACCGACTGATGGGCTTGGGACTGGCAGCAGCATATCGCCACAAGACGGAGCCAATCTATGGCCAGTCGATGATTCAGCTGATGACGCTGCGACAGATCCATCTAGCCTTAAGACAGTAACGATCGATCTAAAGACCTGCCTAACTCGGGCTAGCGTATCCTTTGGCACATACCAGCTATCGCTAACCGCAGCGGGAGAAAATCTAACAGGCGGCGCCAATCGAGCAGCTCAGACAATTTGGGTGAGCGTGAACTAGTGTACCAAGTCGGAAATAGGTAAAAAATCAGTTCGAAGGCTCGGGTCGGCAGGTGTTGTTGGCACGACTCAGGACACTAGTAGCAGTCTCATAAACACTGAAGACAAAGCCTGCGTCGCATTGAGAACATTCTATCGGACGCGCACGCCAAGCACCTAACTTGTGTCGTGTTGGTGGGTTAGTTCTATGAATTTACTATCTATGCGAGACTAATTTAACCTGCCACATAGAACATGACGTCCTCAACGATTTCATCGCTATTGATGAAGCGCTGCAGTCGCTTCAAGATGACCTGCTTTTGAAAACTTAACTCTTGAGCCCAATACGAATCAGGGACTTTGACAACTAGCGCGCGGTTACGGATGCATTCCGGTGTAGTACGCGCAGCTACTTTCTCGCCCACAATCTCTGGCCAGTGCAGCACAAAGCTATAGCGAGCTATCTCCTTATCGAGACCAGCGCCTCGAAGCGCACTCCTAAGCACACCCTCTATCTTTTCAAGCTTGCTTTTTGCGCGAAATATTCTACGCGGTGCGCTGTAGTGCTTTTTGGGGAATTGCTCATTGCCCACGTGAAGCACCCTTATCAAATATCACCAAGTTCTCACCCGGACGTGCCAAACCAAGCTCATTACGTGCGGCTTTCTCAAGCACCCTGTCATCATGCTGAAGGCCTTGCACTTCTTGACGCAGGGCTCCAACTTGCTCTTTCAACTCCTGGTTCTTCTCCCGTTGCGAAGCCACGCTTTGTTCCAAATTCCGCATGCGCGAGTAGCTTCCATCGCTGATAAGGGTAGTAAACGCGGCCAGAAGCGCGAGAAACAAAAGAATTATAAACACAGAAGACTTCATACAGATTGTCGTAACTTCTTTATTTAAGTGAATTGGTGTTAAAGTTTATCGTTAGTCAAAACCTGAATGGCCTCGCCCAGATTTTCCTATTTAAGAATTTCGTTTCTGCGTTTTGGCTTGCACAGAAATCGATGTCCATCAGTATATCGCATGACTACATTTATAGGCATTAAATTGAATGCTTCCTTCAGTTTGCATAAAACTAGCCCCACTATCTTGTGCAACTTCACTTAGCATTTCCCCAAAAGTCGCATTGGAGAGTCCCTACAAATAAGGCTGGTACAGTAATACAAGCCCCGTTTTATGGGATGTAGCGATCTCAAAGCACCTTTAGGGCCTAACTTCCGGATATGCTCTAGCTATAAATACTACATTGATATTGTACCTGCGCCCAGACTAAACTGGAAAATATTCGGTCTTTCCGGGAACATAGAGGAGCTTTTCATGGCTAGTAGCAAAATATCCCGTATCCAAGCTTACGAGTGTCTAGACTCGCGCGGCTTTCCCACAGTCGCAGTGCAGGCGCAGCTAGAAGGCGGCGCAATAGGCTGCGCAATGGTGCCAAGTGGAGCATCGACCGGCGAATTCGAGGCACATGAGTTACGCGACGGTGATGAACAACGCTACCTTGGCAAAGGAGTACTCAAGGCTGTTGAAAATGTAAATGGACCAATCGCCGCGGCGCTAAAGGGCGGCGATGCGCTAAACTTGGCCACATTAGATCGACGCTTAATTGAGCTCGATGGCACGGATGCAAAGTCCAGTCTCGGGGCGAATGCAATTTTAGGTACTAGCTTGGCCCTAGCACACGCCGGGGCCGCCTGCGTAGGACTACCATTGTTTCGCTACCTAGGTGGATCTCATGCTAGGCGCCTACCTGTACCACTAGTAAATGTTATAAATGGCGGCGCACATGCCGGGAACGCACTGGACTTTCAAGAATTCATGCTAGTTCCGCACAAGTCGAGCACATTTTTCGAAAACATTCGAGCAGTCGCGGAAGTGTTTCATCACCTAAAGAAGATTCTTGTAAAACGCAAATTGGCGACAGGTCTTGGAGACGAAGGGGGGTTCGCTCCTGATATTGGCTCGCCAGTCGAAGCCCTTGACTTACTCGTACAGGCAATTGAAGCCGCAGGCTACGAACCCGGCACGGAGATGTCACTAGCACTGGATGTGGCAGCGAGTGAACTTTTCGACGAAAGCTCAGGTAGCTACGTGTTTAAGAAAAGTACGCAGCAGAAAGTCAGCGCGCAAGAATTGGTTGGCATGTACGAAGAGTGGATCGAAAAGTATCCCCTAGTCAGCATCGAAGACGGTCTAGACGAAAACGACTGGGATGGCTGGACTTACATGACAGAGCGAATTGGGAGTCGAGTGCAACTTGTGGGCGACGATCTATTCGTAACCAACGTACGCCGCCTTACTCAGGGCATTGAACAAGGCGCTGCTAATGCAATTTTGATTAAGCTAAATCAAATTGGAACAGTCACGGAGACTATCCAGACAGTCCAACTAGCCCATACAAATGGCTATCACTCGATTATTTCGCATCGCTCAGGGGAAACAGAGGATACTACGATCGCCGACCTTTGCGTGGCGCTCGGCTCTGGTCAAATTAAGACTGGCTCTGTATGCCGCGGAGAGCGTACTGCCAAGTATAATCGATTGTTATGGATCGAGACTCTACTTGCAGGAGAGTCCTTCGTAGAGAACCCATTCGCCTAAAGCGTGGAGCAGCATGCCACAAAGCCGACTTGCTCCAATCCTAGCGTGCATAAGTGCGCTTCTCACCTCACTGGCGTGGTGGCAGCCAGGAACACACACCAGCGCATTGTTAGGATGGATGGGAATCGCCTTTCTGGTGGCCTGTTTACGCTGTCCGGGCGTGTCGTATCGCGCACTCTTTGCCCACGGCCTAATCTGCAACGCTTTAGGCTTCTACTGGCTTTTCCACACTATTCGAGACTTTGGCGGACTGCACCCAATAGTAGCAGCAGGTGTTTTTCTACTTTTTATTGTACTTAGTGCTAACCAACAATTATTGTTCTTATTCCTCTTCAAGCGCCTACCCAATAGCTTTCATGCCGCTCGCGTCGCCGCCGCTTTGGCTTGGGTAAGCGCTGAATTTGTCTCCATCCGAATTTTCCCGTGGTCTCTTGCCCATACTCAAATTGCCTTCCAGGAATTTGTGCAATTTGCTGACGTCTTAGGTGCAAGCGGACTCACTTTTGTGCTGCTTTGGGCGACAGATGGCCTGTACTGCTTCTTTGCTGAACGCAGACTACGCCCGTCAAACATGCTGCCGCTTATAGTATTTGGCCTAATTGTAGTTTATGGGGCCACTAGCATACCCCAGCATGACATTAGCGCCCGCGCTCCTGTAAATGTCGCTCTCATACAGGGGAACGTGTCGATCGAAGAAAAACATGACATGAAGTACTTTACGCTGAATCTGGAGAGATACCGACAGCTAAGTGAGCAATCTGCCCAACCTGGAGCCCTTATTGTTTGGCCAGAGACAGTAGTGAACAAGTTCATAGGGGACAATGTAAGAAATGTACTCGATGAACCTCGGCTTCCGTTTGTGGGGCCAGGCGTATCGTTCCTTGTGGGAGCCCTCACCTATGAAACTCAAGAGCGCTATTTCAACAGTGCTGTGCCAATTTTTGATAATGGCACAGTGGGGAAACCTTATCACAAACAAATTTTGATGCCGTTTGGCGAGTTCACTCCCTTCTCATCATCTCTGCCGTGGCTGAAGGCACTTAATCAAACAGCAGCTGACTTCACACCAGGCAAGGAAGTAAATATTTTTCGCTATGAATCTCAAGCTCAAACTGGTGCTGCAGTCTCTTATACCCTCAGCCCATTGATTTGTTACGAAGACGTGGTTCCAGAGCTGGCGCGTCAGGCAACTGCTGGCGGAGCAGAAATACTAGTCAATCTCACAAACGATGCTTGGTTTGGTGATAGTGTGGCACCCTATCAACACAATTTGATTGCTAGCTTTAGAGCAATCGAGAACAGGCGTTACTTACTTCGTGCCACAAATGCGGGGCTTACTTCCATAATTAACCCGCTTGGACAAACAGTGGCCGAGCTTAGGCCATTCACTGAAGGCGTACTTGAATACCAAGTCTTCCCAGAAAACGGCCAAACCCTTTATACACGCTTCTTTGGGGCCTGGTTTAACATCACGGTGGCCGCTATAAGCCTCATTGCCTGCCTTGTACGAATGCTGACAAGTCGCCAATAGGTGGTTTGCTCATGAAATTTCCATTAGTGAAAGCTCTGGGGTAACCTTAAAATCCTTAATTCCGGTGCCGCCAGACTTAGTGTAGACTTCACGCCATGAACTCCAAATCTACAATTTCCATCCTCACCTGTTTTAGCCTAATAGCTTGTAGCAACCCGCAACCTGGTCCGGATAAAACGTTAGGCGGCGCAGTGCTTGGCGCAGGCTGGGGTGCGACCACTGGCGCTATTGTCGGTAATCAGCTCAGCAACACCACTGGCGGTGCGCTTGCCGGAGCTGGACTTGGTGCAGTGGCTGGTGCCCTCACTGGTGTTGGCTACGATGTAGTCGAGGGGTCTCAGTTAGAGCAGGAACGCATGCTAGCTTCACTTAAGGTACAGAATACCTTAAATGCCCGCTATCTTGAGCAGCTGCAAGCTAAACTTGATCGCGCTGTAGTATCAGATCCGGCAGCTATTTACCAAGTATACTTCGAACCGGATGAAACATCTTTAAAATCTGGAGCAGCGGCTGACCTTGAGGCGATCGCTGAAGCAATCAAGACCTCACCCACTAACGCTACTATTTCTGTAATCGGTCATTCAGATGACTCCGGCACCCCAGATTACAATCAACGCCTTGCAGAAGCACGGGCTAGAAATGTAGCAGCTTACCTAGCCGCGCGCGGGATAAGTGTCGATCGTATCAATGTAAGAAGCTTTGGCAGCACTAGACCGATCAGCAGCAACGCCACTCCCGAAGGTCGACAAATGAATCGGCGCGTAGAGGTGTACTTGGACCCTGCACCCAAGTAATCCCGTGCGCGACCAAATAGAGCCCTAGGATTCGCCAGAGCTGCTGTAATCCGACCAAAGTTTAGTGCCAATTGATGCGATACAATACTTGCGGCGAAATCGTACGGCCATGCTCGTATTTCTCGCTCCACTCCCGAATTGGCTCAAATGTTGATCTATCTTTAGTCAACTCGGGATAATAACGGGGACTTAATATAATATACTCGATCCCTCGCTGCCTTAAAAATTCACGTAACTGCTGCACCGGTACTGGCTTCCCGTATCCACGCTGAATCGCCGGCCAGACCTCTGGGGAGGCAAGCCCCATTACATCGATCAAGTCGCGCGGCGCATAGTACCCGATACCACCAATATCATTAACCGCCAGTTTTGCCTTGGGATCTAAGTTCTCGTTCAACCAGATCGGCATATCCACATACAAACGCTGCGTCGACTCAGCATCTATCCCGATGTGACGCATGGTTGGCGCAAAGGACCGCAGCGGGAACAAAATCATAAGGCACATCAGAGTGCTGCCCACTGCGCGCAAAGCGCGCTGCTCAAGTATAATTTTAAGCGTCATGCAGGCCATACATATGGCTAATGGTGGGAAAATAACAAAGTATCTATCAGCATGGTTAGACATGTACTTTGAGGGTGAGCCCATTCCCATTACCCAAGGCAGTAATATCAAAGCTAAAGGCAATAAGTATCCACGTGCTGCTACCTTGCTAGCAAAAGGTCTAGCAAATGCCATTACTCCCGGTAGCATTAGCAGCAAAACCAACAATTGATGTTTCTGTAGCACATCAACGATTTGAAATACCTGCACCAAGGGGTCAATATATAAGGATTGACGAAGCGCCGACCACGATCCATCAGCCAGCGCGGCACTCAGCCCGACCCCTCGTACAATTGTTTTGGCGTAGTACGTGGCAGGAAAAATCTTGCCGTGACTTAGCATATTGAAGGCAAAGTATGGCAGCAAAGCAGCAAATACAACGCCGCACTGGACTGCAGCGACCCTAAAGGCTTGCCGCTGGTCAGCAACCAATACAGATCGGCGTAACGTAAAAAAAGTATCGAAAATTGCCAAGGGAATAAGAATAAAAAGTTCGGGCCGACTAACGGCGGCAAAGGCCAATGCCAGCGGCACGGCATATCGCCTGAGCGCTGAGCTGGCGTCCGCTAAGTAATATAACCAAAGTGCGGCTCCTAAAGCAGCCAGTGCCAGTGGGAGCTCCAAGCCTGAAGCTAAGCCCCATAGGGCTATAGGGTCCAAAGCAACTAAGACGCCAGCTAGAAGTCCTAAAGATCGTCGCCCGGTTAAACTTGAAACCAATGCGTAGAAAGAAACGACCGCCACGCCCATGCATAGAAGCGAGCACAAAAATGTAATCTTAAGCGGATTGTCAAAGAAGACAAAGAATACTGAAAGTAATAGCGTCCAGGTTGGCGAGGTAGATACTGAAAGCATCTTTCCTGGCACCACCCCCCAACTCAACCCATGCGCAAAATTTCTGGCCACTGTCACGTGGATCCAGGCGTCGTCCATTGCAAAACCTATGCTGCCAGCCATTTCACGTTGTGTCTGCAAGGCCCGGAATAGGAGCATTACAACTAGACCGATTAATAATGCAGCATGCAAAAGCGGCGATGACAATAGACGAGTCGCTCCAAGGCGCGTCTTTGCGGAGAGCAAACTCAACTGATTTTTTTCATGCTTAGCTAAGCTGGTATTCATAATAGATCTATTCGATGTCCTGAATTTTCTGTAACTTCAGCACAAGCTCAGCTCCGCAAATATAAGCGTAGCGCAGGATACGAAATCCATGTTCTGCAAATTTATCACTGATTTGAGAGCGTGAATAAGCAGCTGGTTCATCTGCGTATACATTCGGCAACAAGTGATGATAAAGCCAGCCAATAAGCCTCCATTGAATTCTACCTGAATCAGGAATGCTTACGACCAGAATGCCATTACGCTGCATAACACGGTTCAGCTCACGAAATGGCGCATTAGACGGTGGAAGACTCTGAAGGACCTGGGAACAAGTAAGTTGCGCTAAGCTACCAGTGGCGAATGGTAGGTACGGTAAACGCGCCTGCACCCTCCTCTTATTACTCTTGGAAAGGAAACGCAGCTTATGAAAAGCAGAATCAAGCGCAATAGCACGCGGACTGTTTTGGATAAAGTAACTACTACCACAGCCAACATCTGCTGCCGGCTCGGTACCAGTTGCGAAGCTCTGCAACAATGCAACTCGGCGTCGCTGCCAATAACGTTGCAAAAAGTGTCTGCTGTTATAGGCACGCGCATCATAGTCCGCCGAGTCAGTTGAGTTACGCAGCAACCAGAGGCGGTATAGGGTAGGAAGATAAGATACACAGAACTTGAGCAGGGATACATGCGAAGCACCTGCCTTGCGTTCCTCATACTTCAGTGGCAGCTCTTTAATCGAGAAGCCATCAGCATAGGCTCCGACCAAAATTTCCTGGAGAATATTGAAGTTTTCACGGGTATAGCTGCCCGGCTTGAGGACATTGCGCCGATATAAACGGTAGCCACTGGAAGTGTCACGTATTGGCACATGCAGCAACTTCGAGAAAATTATATTTAAGACAATCGACATCCACCGCCGCATCAGTGGTGCTTCGGAATCTCCGCCCGGCACAAATCGCGACCCGACCACAATGTCGGCATGCTCACGCTCGCGCCAAAGTTCGGCTGCAAGCTCAGGTGGATGCGAGAGATCGCAATCCATCGTTAAAACATACTGTCCGCGCGCCCTTTCAAAGCCCTCACGCACAGCGCCACCGTACCCAATGCGGCGCTGCACATAGCAGCGCGCACCAGCTGCTTCCGCATGCGCAACCGTCTTATCAGTGGAGCCACCATCTATCACGATGACCTCAAAGCTAAGGTGCAACTCGGCAAGAACCCTATTAATTCTTCTAATGAGCGCGCCGATGTTGTCGCCTTCGTTCCAAGCTGCAAGCACCACTGAGACATCAGGAGCTTCCTGCACCGGCTCGAAACTGGGCTGTTGAAGATGGGCAAGTTGCATGGAGAGGTCTATTTCCTTGAA
>JAIBBV010000047.1 GCA_019694465.1 Oligoflexia bacterium | reverse complement strand
ACTATGCTGACGTCCTTGAATTCGCTTTAGCATGACAAAAGCATCTGCAGCATCGCTGGGCTTCCCTAGGATTACTCCATCCACGCATACATCCGTATCAGCACCGATTACCCAAGCGTCGGGGAAACGCGCGGCAATCCCCGACGCCTTAAGCACAGCCAATCGCTCAGCCATTTGCTGTGGCGACTCTCCTGGCAAGCGCTCCTCGACAGCACCAGACACATGCACCTCAAATTCAAGCCCACAGTCTCTTAAAAGTTCCTGACGACGAGGAGAGGATGATGCCAGAATAATTCTTTTAGCCATATTACCCAACCGACTGACGAAGAGCCTCAGCAAATGCACACGACAACTGCGAATGCCGAACAACTAGCTGCCGCTCACTGGAAACATGTCGGCAACGCAGTACCCAATGACGCTGGTTCTCGAAACTAATTGATTCGATATCGAAGGAACTACGCTGCAAGGCATCGGTCATCTCGTCGACTGTCGGCAAAACAAAAAAGAATGCCACGTTATCTGAATCAATTTCCGACAATTTGCCTGTATACGCCGAAAGAAGCTTGTTCCCAGGTAGAACAATAAACTCCTCCTCACCCACATCGGCAAAGCCACGCGCTACTGAGGCGCCAACCTTGAAGTTAAAGCGTATTCCTGCTTCTCCCAAAGCCTTACACGCTAACAGGAATTCTTTAGTAGCCCACATGCCGAATCCATCCGCGGCTTAATTTATGAGGACTGCACCCGGTCGAAACGCTCCACGGTTGAAGTTCCACCCTCAACTAGAGTTAGTTCGGAGACTCGGGTTAGTTGCGCCTTCTCATGAAACTCCTTCAATGAGAGCACTCCCACATTGCACATTGTACTGCGCAATTTGCCCAGCGTTACATTAAGCTTCTCTGACAATGGGCCGCTGTATGGCACATAGGCATCCACGCCTTCCTCAAACAGCATACCTTCACCACCGCTATCCTTGTAGCGTTGCCAGTTGCGGGCACGATTAGACCCCTCTCCCCAGTATGGCTTGAAGACACGCCCCTGATAGGTAACCTTCGGGGTTGGGCTTTCCTCGGTCATCGCGAAGTACTTACCCATCATTACAAAGTCAGCCCCCATAGCGAGCGCGACGATCACCTGCGTATCATTATTCAAACCGCCATCCGAACAAAGCGGAATGTAGGTCCCGGTCTCTGCGAAATACTTATCGCGCTCAGCAGCAATTTCCAGAACAGCCGAGGCCTGACCGCGACCAATTCCTTTCTGCTCGCGAGTGATGCAAATTGAGCCACCACCAATTCCAATCTTCACAAAATCTACGCCCGCCACCTCAACCAGATAGCGGAAGCCCTCTTTGGTCACAACATTTCCGCCGCCGAGAATGACCTTATCGCCGTACTCCTTGCGCAAGTAGCTAACTGCATCGGCTTGCCACTCCGAGTATCCATCGGAGGAGTCAACACATAAGCAATCAGCACCCGCCTCAACTAGCGCCGCACCACGCTCTTTGTAGTCATGTGTGTTAATGGCAGCACCCACAAATAGGCGCTTTTTATCATCAGTTAGTTCATCGGGATTACTTTTATGGTCGAAGTAGTCCTTACGAAAAACTAAGTATTTCAGACGACCTTGACGATCAATGATTGGTAGGCATTCTTTCTTATGCTTCCAAAGTTTTTCGGTAGCCTCTTGCAAAGAGATTCCCTCTTCCGCAAGCACCAACTTTTCCAAAGGTGTGTAGTAAGCGCGAACTGGCTTAGATAAATCGTCCTTAAATTCCCAAAAGTCTTTGTCGGTGAGAATGCCCAGCAACTTTGAGTGCCGGCCGCCATCCTCAGTAATAGCAATTGTTGAGTGTCCAGTCTTCTCACGCAGTTCGATGGCATCACGTAGGGTCGCATTCGCAGAAAGGTTTGAATCTGACTCCACAAACCCGGCCTTGTGCTCCTTGACCTCTCGCACCATTGCGGCCTGCTCCGCGATTGGTTGCGAGCAGTAAATAAAAGCTGCTCCGCCTTTGCGCGCCAAGGCTGTGGCTAACCCGGCCCCCGACACCGCCTGCATTGAAGCCGACACGAAGGGAATATTTAGGCAGGCTCTTGGTCCACTCTCGCGCTTAAAGCGCTGAATGGGGGCCTTTAGACTAACTCGTGAAGGAACATGATTTTTTGTAGTTAGTCCGGGTAGTAGCAAGAATTCTTGGAATGTTCTTGAGATGTCTTCGACTATGACCGCCATATGCGCAGCTCTCTTTAGGAATAGGCGTTGTGGGTCGGATTTTTGGTTAGCGAGTTTATAGCAATCTGTGGGCTTAAGGTATACTCCCCCCACTCACCATTGCCTTTAACCCAGCAGGATTGCCGCCTCTAACTCACATGTGGAAGTGCTATTAGGAGTAGTGCAGGAAACTACCGCAAGAAACTGCCAATTCTTTCAACTAGTTATATATCTAGGCGCTGCAAGCGCCGGCCAACTCAAGCACGACTGAATTTTACCCCGTAGGCATTAATGCATGGCTCTGTCGCCTTCCGACTGAAGCACTAATTTTTCATGCCACGCTTTATTCTTTCCGGCAGCTTTAGCTCTTCCTTTGAGTACGCATACCGCTCTGTCCTCTGTTGCAATAAAAGCACGCAGTTGCGAGTAGCGACTACAAAGGGCTGGTTGAGAAAGGTTATCGTGAAGCGTTCGTCGCGCGTAAACGGTTCGATTGAAAGCGACTCAGCAATACTAATGCGACGCTTAAAGCCAGCGGCAGTCTGAAGCTCGAGAGAGGCCTCAATACCCTCTAAAAAGTTCTCGCCCTCGTTAATATTGAAGACCTGTGTTTCAACATCTGGCAGATAGCTAACGCTAGCGTATGGATCTTTAGTGTATGAAACATCAAAAAAAGCGCCTTCATTCGGCACACGCGACGAAGTTTGAAGGTAGGCTCGCGCCATTCCTAGCTGACTTCCGGTCAGCACACGCCCTTGTGCGTGCCCAGCAGCACGCAATTGAACCGAGCGAACCCGAAACCCAGTATCGACAAGAAAAGGACTGCGAATTACGCCCTCCTCACGAATGAAGTCAAGCGGACAAATCAGAGTTCCGCGCAGGCCGGTATCCTCCATTGGAGGGGCGGCAATGACCACTCCAGAAGTTGAGAACCCTTGCAACAACATCTTACGTGGAATCTTTCCCTTTAAACCAATTCGCACTCCACCTGCGTAGATTTGAGCTGCCGGAGTAGAGTGACGCACGTAAAGATTTTCCCCCACGAAGCGTACACTCAGATCGAAGGAGCGCTGGGTACCATCGGGAGCGACCCGCACAAACTTCATTAAAATATCAGCAAGTGAGGCATCTATCTCGGCCTCATTTCCCTCCCATACATCAACCAGCGCTTTGTCTGGCTTATCTTGTACGAGCTCTTTTGCAGAAACCTTTAAGGTGGTGTCACTCAATAGAGCTTGAACAAAAAGCTCACGGCGCTGATCCGAAATTGCTGGCGGAGCCTTATGGGCTTCCAGTCCCTCATTTTGAGACTCAGCCAGGCAAATTGAAAAGTATCCACTTGATACGACAGAAAGCGCGCACAGGAGATGAATGGCAAACCTAAATGACAACTTAGCCCCTGGCATATGAGAGTCTCCGCATCGCCACACCTAGAACCAGTCCAACCCCAAATAAACAAGACAGCAAGGCCGATCCGCCATAACTAAAAAGTGGCAAGGGGATGCCCACTACTGGCAGGAGCCCAACTACCATTCCAATGTTAATAAAAGTGTGGAAAAAGAACCATGCACAGACTCCAAAGGCAACTAAAGCGGTAAAAACATCTTTACTACGCGCCACCACTCTTAGAATTCTCACTAAAAATAGCGCGTACAAGAATATAACACTTACACAGCCTATGAAGCCCCACTCCTCCGCTAGCACGGAGAAGATAAAGTCGGTTGTATGCTCGGGCAAAAACTCTAGCTGAGTCTGCGTGCCATTCAGGAAGCCCTTTCCGAGAATCTGCCCCGAACCAACAGCGATCTTGGATTGGGTTATGTGGTATCCACTGCCCTTTGGGTCAGCATCAGGATCGAATAGGACCAGAACGCGACGTTGCTGGTAAGGATGCAAGTGATGCCAGGCCGGGTAAGCTGCCAAGACCAGCGTTAGTGCCATTATTACCAAGGCTCGAACACGAATTCCGACAAATAGCAGCATCGAAAACCCGATTGCCCCCAGCGACAAGGCCGATCCCAAATCAGGCTGCCGAGCCACCAAATACATGGGCAGGGCAAATAGGAGCGACGGTACCAGCATTTGCCGGAAGCCATAGCCACCTGGACGCGGCAAATTGCGCGAAAGGTAGCGAGCCAATGTTAGTATCAGGGCTGTCTTCATGAACTCGGCGGGCTGAAGGTTAAAGATACCAAGCGGGATCCAGCGCCGCGACCCATTTGAAACGATCCCGATTTTCGGTATGAGCACTGCAATCAAAAGGATAAAACATAGCCCATAGACTGGATATGCGAGTCTCTGTAGCCAAGCTGTCGGAATACTAAGCGCAGCTGCAACAACCAACACGCCTACGCCAAGAAAAAAGAGTTGCTTCTCAAAAGGAATACTTTTGATTTCTCCGGGCAACCACTTCAATAGAAAGTCTGATGCGTCTGGGTCGTAGCCCGCGCTGTATAGCACCACCAGACCGCAGATGGGGATAAGAAAGGCCAGCGCCAGCAAATACCAGTCGAATTGCGACCACATTCTGCGATCGAGAAAATCCAAGCAGCGCTACTCCTTAAATCCCATCATATACACAACGTGCCCCTTATCCGACAACTTAGTCTTCCACACTTGTAACACTTTGCTGAGACTCTCCCTCAGCCGGCTTAACACCAAAGTACTGGGCCATTACGCGACTAACTACAGGTGCCGCCGCCGATCCGCCATGGCCACCATTCTCAACCAACGCAACCACTACAATTTTAGGGTCATCAGCTGGAGCATAACCGGCGAACCACGCATGATCGTTTAGGTGCTCGTGCGACCCGCTAAGATTTAACGAAACCACCTGCGCGGTGCCTGTCTTGCCAGCGACTACGATATCCTTGCGCTCGGCAATTTGCGCACGATGCCCAGTTCCACGCGGATCATTCACCACCGCAACCAATCCTTCACGTACAGTGTCCAAAATTCGCTTTTCAACATCCAGTCGCCCTTGCTCTTCTGGCCCAAAACGATCGTCACGGAATTCGCCTTCCGTGGCGGCCACAGATTTAACTAGATATGGCCGCAGTAGCCGGCCACCATTAACTAAAGCCGCTAGGGCGCGCGCAATTTGAAGCGGCGTTGTCACCACTGCTCCCTGTCCAATGGCAACACTGAGTGTCTCCCCGGGGTACCACTTCTTATCCTCAGGATTTTTAAAGTAGCGCCGTTTCCACTCAGTAGACGGGATTAATCCCGGGTTCTCTTCCACCAAATCCAATCTAGTTGGTCTACCAAGGCCAAATCGGGAGGCGAATTCGTGAATGCGATCGATTCCAAGACGTTGCCCAACCGTATAGAAGTACACGTCGCAGGACTGGGCCAAGGCCTCCTTCAAGTCGACCGAGCCATGCCCACTCTGTTTATGACAGCGATAATTTCGATTCCCGAAGTGCAAAAATCCAGGACAATTGATGCGCTCATTTGGCGTCACCACACCTTCAGCCAAGCCCGCTACAGCCATCATGATCTTAAAAACAGACCCGGGAGGATAACCACCCTGGACCACTCGATTGTTTAATTTCTTATCTGGACCAAACACAAGATCACGCCAGCGATCACTAGAAATTTCAGTGGCGAAAATGTTTGGATCGAAGGCGGGTGACGAAGCCATAGCCAAGATCTCGCCACTTTGGGGATCGAGAGCTACTACCGCGCCACGCTTATCTTTTAGCCCCTCCTCTGCAACGCGCTGCAACTCATAGTCCAGCGTCAGTGTCACTTCGCTACCAGCAACTTCAGGCTCATAAGAGAACTCACCGATACGAGTGCCTAAAGCATTTACAATCACGCGCTGCTCACCGTGCTTTCCCTGCAACAAGGACTCCCAACGCGATTCAATCCCGAATTGCCCAACCAGGTCGCCTATCCTATATCCCGCAAATTGCGGACTATCGAGCTGGGTTCGAGTAATCTCACGGATATAACCAAGTACATGGGCAGCAAACGGGCCATAAGCATAGTTACGGGTTGGCTCGACATTTATTATTACACCCGGCAACTGATAGCGCCGAGCGGCAACCTTAGCCAAGGTGTCACGCGACACATCTTTAAGCAGCAAGCGCGGCTCAAAACGGCGACGTTTACGCAGATACGCAGGATTTTCGGTAAGGGTTGCGGGATCTAAACCCAGGATTGACGCAAGCGTAGAGATTGTTTGCTTGGGATTTGGCGCATCTTCCTCAACCAGCTCGATATTAACCGAGGGACGATTAGTCACCAGCTCTTTGCCATTTCGATCGTAAATTAGACCACGGGGAGCTGGCACATATACTGTATTTAGTCGATTATTCTCGCTCTTTTCACGAAAAAAATCTCCGCGCAGGACTTGCAGGTACCACAACCTGAGAATTATCAGCGACAAACATAGAGCTGCGATACCCAGCGCTATATTCACCCGCTGCTGCAGGTTAAACTGTCCTCTTTCCGACATTGTGCCTGGCATAGCTCTTACGTTCGCGCAAAGTGATAGCGTTTGCCACCGCCTTGGCGATCTCGGCGCTTCAAAAGTTTTCGCAACAAGGCAAACAGAAGCGGGCATAACAGCGCATTCAAAACAGCTTCCAAAGCGATTATCTCTGGGGAACTAAATTCCGAACGCGAGACTTGATAAGCCAAAGATGAGTATACGATGTTGGCAACAATCGAGCACACGAAAGTGGTGACCATAATCGCGACAGGCGACTCTACAAATATTCGCTGCGAGACGAACGCTACTGCTCCAAAAACAAGCACGAAGCTCCCAGCCCAGGGACCAAGCACAATCCCACCACACATATCCAAAAGTAATCCTAGAACAAAAGCAGTGCAGGCCCCGGCCACACTGGTTTCATAGAAGGCCAAGAAAACGCACATCACCATGAGCAGGTTTGGCACAACAATGTGCGGGAATAACCCCCGGATCAAAGTGCTCTGAATTAGTAACCCCATCAAGCCAAGGAACATGATCAGCAGTAGACGCCTCATTTTTTACGAGCCTCCACCACTACTGGGGCCAAAGATGTAACCACCAACAAGTTTTCCATCCGGTCGAGATCCTCAGCTGGCTCAACTTTAATCATTGGCGCTACCCCTTTGCCGCGCTCATCAATACTGGAGACAACTCCTACCAACATCCCTCGCGGATAGACCCCATCTGCGCCAGAGGTTACTAGTCGGTCACCGACTTTAACTTCATCTGCCTCGGTAACAAATCTCCACACGCATTCGTTAGGACCAGCTCCCTCCACTATACCGCGCGCTCGTGTCCCTTGAATAATGGCGTCTATGCCACTGGAATGATCGGTCAATAGCAGTACCTTGGCACTTAATGGAGCAGCCGCTATCACCTGCCCCACTACTCCAGAACTGCCCAGCACAGCCATGCCCTCTTTAATGCCATGTTGGGAACCTCTGTCGATCGATACCGCTTGAATCCAATTCGAGGCGTCATACCCAATCACGCGCGCAGCGACAGAAGAAAGTTTGCTATCTTCCCCCATCTTTAAAAGACCACGTAAGCGCTCGTTCTCTTGAGCGACCTCCATCAGGTGGGCATTCTGATTCTCGAGTGCCTCCACGCGCTGGCGCAAAGTAAGATTTTCCTCAGCCGCTCCCACAAGCCCAATGTAGGAGTCCCAGACCGAGGCAAAGCCTCCATAGATCTTAAAGCTGACAGTTTGAAACGGGTGCAGCAGCTGCTGAACTATTGCTGCGCCTATGCCAGCAGCCTGCTTATTCTTAGCCGAATAGGCGGTAAGAAATAGCGCCAAGCAAAACAGCGCAAGCGATGCGCCGGCGATTCTAAATCGATTATCTATAGCTCGTGGCATACTTCAGACTAAAGCACGGCGAGAGTTCTCACACCCCTAGATGACAGACGATGCCCAGTAGCCATCTCACAAATAGCCACACATATCCGTCTACCACTCCATGCGACGAGGACTTTCAAAAATCAATTAGAGCCCGTAACAAGAATGCCCAAGATACACTTAACGGGCTCGCGTTGCGAGCGAAGCCAAGCAATCCGCATTATTTTATTACGCACTCTTAGTTTAGAACCACATCCCGCAAAAGATCGAGCTGGTCCAAGACTGCCCCCGATCCTACCACGACAGCCGATAAAGGATCATCTACTAAGGTCACTGGAAGGCCGGTATGGCGCGACAAAAGTTTGTCAAAATTCCTAAGCATCGCCCCGCCACCAGTAAGCGTAATGCCGCGCTCGACGATATCAGAGGCTAGCTCTGGCGGAGTCTTTTCTAGTGCTACTCGCACAACCTCCAAAATCTGCCCTAGCGGTTCCTGCAAAGCGTCCCGCACCTCGTCCTCTTTGATTTGAACAGAACGCGGTACTCCCTGCACCAAATCACGTCCCTTTATTTCAAGTGAAAGGTTTTCCCCGGTCGGAAGGGCGGAGCCAACCGATATCTTAATTTGCTCAGCGGTCCTCTCCCCAATCAGCACACTATGACGGCGCCTGACATGCTGAGCAACAGCCTCATCCATCTTATCTCCACCAACCCGAACGGAGCGAGAATAGACAATGCCCTTCAAGGAGATAACCGCCACTTCCGTAGTCCCACCTCCAATATCCAAAATCATACTGCCACAGGCTTCGGTGATCGGAAGCCCAGCGCCGATCGCAGCGGCCATTGGCTCCTCAATTAAATATACCTCGCGCGCTCCGGCCGACTCCGCCGACTCCCGCACTGCGCGTTTCTCCACCTCAGTTATGCCATGCGGGACACAAATAATAATGCGCGGCCGCACCAAGGCACGTCGATTGTGCGCTTTGCGTATGAGACGCCGCAGCATCTCTTCGGTGATCTCAAAGTCAGCTATAACCCCATCCTTTAGAGGACGAACCGCGGTAATACTTTCGGGAGTGCGACCAAGCATGCTCTTAGCTTCGGAGCCTACCGCCACAACGCGACGCCTCCCCGTGCCGCCATCATTTTGCACGGCGACAACCGATGGCTCATTACAAACCACCCCCTGTCCGCGCACGTAGATCAGAGTATTTGCCGTGCCCAAATCAATCGCCAGGTCGTTCGAAAAGAGTCCGAGAACCGCGTCAAAGATCATATTTTTTATTCAAAAAGGGGAATTACTTACTGAGGTTTAGCGCTCTACTAAGCAGCATGCGTGCTGCCACGATAAAGTAGCATGCGAGAAAGTTTCTCGGCAATCGGTAAGTTTAATTTAGTTAAACAAAAAGTATTGGACAGACTTCTCACAGCACACGCAAACGCTAGAGGCGGTCTCAAGAATATTGAAGACAAAACCAGTAGCCTACCGCGAGCCAGATTTTTCAGGCATGGCAATCTACGAAACATCGGCTTGGCCTAGTTGTAGGAAGAGTTCCAACGATCGCAGTAGTTGAGGCCTAAGTGAAGCGGTTAGAAAGCCACGCACGTGATGTGGGCAGGCTCTACACAGAGCTAGCTGCATCCAAGCACGTGACGCTTTCCCATAAATTTGATTAAACTTAGGCTAAGCGGCCTTCGACTCTGCGCTGTCTTGCGGAGAAGTCTCGGTCTCGGGAAGTTGGATCCCCGCCGTCTGGGCGATATTGCGCAAGAATGCCAATTGATCGTCCTGGCTCATACGCTGATCAACAAACACCAAACGTTGAC
The DNA here is from genome assembly GCA_019694465.1 of Oligoflexia bacterium. Taxonomy (GTDB): domain Bacteria; phylum Bdellovibrionota_C; class UBA2361; order UBA2361; family JAFLCA01; genus JAIBBV01. Next base: position 19,786 of record JAIBBV010000047.1, on the reverse strand, counting down.
CGAGGGCGGTACAGGCACCACTCACCACCTTCCAGCCATGCCCCTGCTTTAGCTTTTCCCTGCGCACAGTATAGCCGCCGGCCGACAAGAGCTCAGACAACTTCTTGAATTTCCTCTCTTTTTCCGGGTCTCGTTGCAGAATCCTGGTGTTGCTCTTGCGCTTTAATACTGCCATTTTAGCTCTCGCGGTTGCTTGTTTTTTCCTGTGTTTCTGATACTATACGCCGCCTTATCGACTGTAAATATACTTCGTTGTTGAGGTTTATACCATGTCCGCCATGTCAGCGTCTGCCGCCATCGCCCTAGTTGAGAAAGAGTCCTTAAAGCAGGGCATTCCATCATTTCGCTCTGGGGACACCTTAAAGATTCACGCCAAGATTATTGAAGGCACAAAAGAACGCGTGCAGGTATTCGAGGGGATCGTAATTCGCCGCCGTGGTGGCGATAAGGCTGGGGCAACTTTTACTGTGCGCAAAGTTTCCTACAATGTTGGCGTAGAGAGAACTTTCCTACTCCATAGCCCTCGCATCGAGAAAATTGAGCTTGTATCGAAGGGCATGGTGCGCCGCTCGAAGTTGTTCTACCTGCGCGACCTGCGTGGCAAGTCCGCCCGTATTAAAAAGCAGGGTTTGGATATGGCCATTGCCGCTCCTGGCACAGAGGCCGCTCCGACCGAGGAAGCTCAGGCTTAATAGTCCTCCGGACAGTTCAAGGCACATACTGAAGCAATTTGCGCTTTTGATGGTGCCTGTGTTTCTTGCATGTCGAAACTAAGTTGTTAGCTCACACAGAGCGGCGTCAGGGAACGGCTGCACGGGAATATAAGAACTGCTCAATAGATACTGAGCAGTTAAGCTATTAGAACTACATTAAAAACAGAATTCGCGGTTGGTCCTACTGCATCACCACTGAAGACTCAGCGGGCACGCTTGCCCGGGGCCCGGACTCAGTTGGTCGAGACGACGTCCCCTTGTCAGAGTTAGGCTTCTTTTCGGAAATTGCGGCGTGTGGGAGTAGCGCTTCACCCCTACCACTGCCAAGCCCCATCGTGACGGCAGCATTCAAGGTAGCCCCGTCTTCCATTAAAACGCATGGCGCATAAACTTCGCCCTCTACTACAGCTCCTGCTTTCAGCTCGAGCTTTTCCGTAACACGAATCTTTCCACGCATTGTGCCAGATACTATCAGGCAGGCGGCATCAACGGTTGCCTCTATAAGGCCAGTCTTTCCGACAACAAGGGTCTTAGATGTAAAAAGCTCGCCTTTCATTTTACCGTCTATTTGAACGGAAGTATCAAAACTTAGCTTTCCATTAACCATGGTGCCCATACCAAGAGCGCAGCGAATCTTGCTCGGATCCGGAGCTGCAACTTGTGGCGCCGAAGGCTTAACTGCCTCGTTGGCCCCTAAAATAGCTGGACTTGGGCTTATAACCTGAGGAGCTGGCTGACTTACGCTAGCCTCTGTTGAACTAGCGCCAGCGACTGGCGTTCCGCTTTCAGTACGCGTTGGCGATGGCTTTTTACCGCTATTGTTGTTCCAAAAAACCACAGGCGAGACTCCCTTATGCGATAATGAACACTAACACAGTTTCGATGCAACACCCGAACTCAAGGAACTGCGCAAAGCAAAAAAATTAGCGCTCGTAACGAAAATGCCTTAGGCCAACTTAACGGGCTTGTCTTGCGAGCAAAACGAAGCAAACCGCATCATTTTTGGGCCTAATTTGCTTAACTACGCTACTTCTCGAGTAGGGCCTAATTCTACATCGACAAGTTTGGCAGCTACCCTAAGTAAGGGGCGCCCAATTTCCCCAAAAATTTTGGACGCCCTATCAAAACGGGCCATACTAACCTTCATTGGCGCTGGAATGAAGAAAAATCTGCATCCTAGACGACAAAAAATATAGGTGTTCCAAGTCGTTAATAGGCCAGACGCCCCCCTCCCTCACGCTACCCTTAGGTGGGTAGCACCGGAGCCACTAGAATGAGTATCCTACGCAGCAACCACCTAGGCCTGCCTTGTGGCGCTTGCACCCAGGGAGCCTTATGAACTGCTTACCTATCCACCGTGATACACTGGTATTTTTCATGCAGCGAGGCAAAGTCTCAGCACTTGCCTACACAAGTTTAGAAGCTATTTCAAAAATAGCTTCTAGGCGCGCCATGGATGGCGCGGCAAACGCCGAAGGCGTTTGTAGTCCACGAGCACAGTTCTAACTATCAAGCTCATCAATACTAGTAAGAGTGGGTGACAAAAGGATGTGGGTTGCTTCGCTTAGCTCGCAAGACGAGCCCGTTAAGTATGCCTAGGACATTATTGCTACCGACTCTAAGTAGGAAAGCGTAACCAAACTCGACTGGCGACATCACTTTGCAGGCAGTGAAAGCGGCAAAGAAAAGACCACTAGCTTCACCCTTCACGCTATTGGGCTGGACGGACTAACGTTGAGTTGAGGGGTTTTGAATGATTACAGCTTCCTGCATAATCATGCATGTGGTGGGGCGGCGAGGGTTATAGTATTGATATTCTGTTCCCTCTCCCAAGGCTACTCCAAGTCAGCTGTACTATGCTTAGCATCAAACGGGCATTCATTCTAACACTAGCAATCCTGTCTTCGGCCCAGGCACAGACTGCCTTAGGTGCTGACCCACGTGTCGAGATTGGGACTCGCATGGGGAAGCTTGGCAGTGACAATCGATCTGCGGAGTATCTTAGAGGCCCTAACCCTAACGCGATCGGAGAATTGGACGCTCAACCTCAACGCCTCACAATTGGAGGTGAGTCCTACCCAGTTCCCGAACTAGATAAGATTGAACTCCACATAAGCGATGATGGACGAATAAGCCTTCCCGAGCTTCCCCCATTCAAATCTGTCTTCACAGACCGCTTCGCAGCTAAGACTACCCGCAACGAATTTGTATTTTATTCGCTAGACCCCGAACTCCAAAACTTTGCCACTGAGTTGGTAAGCAGGAGTAATGCACCGCATGTGGCGTTAGTTGCGATGGACCCACAAACTGGGAAAATTCTAGCTGCAGCTGGGAAGTCCCCAACTCTACGGCACCCTGTGCTGTACGCCGGCTATCCAGCAGCTTCAATCTTCAAACTGGTCACAGCGGCGGCTGCAGTTGAACGGGCCGGACTCCAACCCGACACTACCATAGGCTTTCGTGGCGGCAATTACACTCTCAATCAATGGAACTACATGCCTGGTGTTGGGCGCGACAGTAGGAGCATGTCGCTTGAGGATGCTCTTGCAAAATCCTGCAACCCTGTTTTTTCACGTGTAGCTTTAGGCTTCCTAAATAAGGACGTACTGCGGTCTTATGCCTTTGCGTTCGGGTTTAACAACAGTCTCGCCTCAGATGTAACATTGGACACAAGCAAGGCAGCTATTCCTGATGATGGCTATGGCCTTGGAAAGGCAGCCGCAGGATTTGGTGAAGTAACCCTAAGCCCCATGCACGCAGCGACCTTGGTAGCGAGCATTGCCCACCACGGACTTCTGCCACGCCCAGCTCTTGTCGAAAAAATCGTATCGCCAAGCGGAGCTCTAGTTTATCAACAGCAGCCAGAAATGCTGACTCGCGTGATGAGCCCAAGCACCGCGGAAATTTTGCTGCAGATGATGGAAAAGACCACTACGATCGGCACATCGCGACGAGCATTTGTTGGCAAAAAAGGCCCCCTACTGCCTGAAATCAGTGTAGCCGCAAAAACAGGGACCCTACGCGGCGAAAATCCGGAAGGAATCAATAACTGGTTTGTCGCTGCCGCGCCTATAGATAACCCAAAGCTAGCGCTTGCAGTGATTGTCGTTCATCCTGGCGGCTATCATATCAAAGCCTCACAGATTGGGCGTATGTTCATACAGAAGTTTTTTAATGAGCCCGTAACGCCTGCAATCCAAATTGCGTCTCCACAAAAGAAGAGAGCTACTATCTCCAGGCGTACTCAGACAGCGAAATCTGCCACGAAGAAACACGTAGTGCGACGAAAAAAGCACTAGGCGTAAGAGACTATTCTTAGATTCTACTGCCAATACCTATCTAACGGGGCGGGTTAACTTTGTACTCGGTTCTTGACTGGTCAATTCCGATCTTTGTGTTGTACGCCCCACGTTTTGGATCGAGCTGGTGCATAATTGTCAAACCGCTGCATGTATCTCGGCAAGCGATTACGACCTCGGAAATATTCAACAAGAATGTACCTCCGCCCAGATTAAGCTCAACAATCGCCCCACCACCGCTACCATCCTGGCGATATTGCTTGAGAGCTTCGGTCACCTGGCGAAATCCATCATCTATCTTTACCACCTGGCCACTCTTGAAAATTACTGTTGCAGCATCTCCAGCCCAGCTAAGCCCTGGGCAAGTAAGTAGCCATAAACTGGAGAAAAGAACGTAAATGGATTTTTTGTCTTTAATAAACATCATGTTATTATTGCGCACCGCACTATTTTGGTGCTTTCCTAAATAATATCGAGCCCGGCCCAACATGCTGCCCAGGCCCGGCGCAAAAGGATTGTTACATGACTGTCCGCTTATTTAACACTCTATCACGTCAAGTTGAAGAACTTAAACCTCTTGTGCCAGGTAAGGTAAGCATTTACTGCTGCGGGCCTACAGTTTATGACTACCAGCACATCGGCAACCTAAGAACCTATATATTCGAAGATGTGCTTGTGCGCACGCTGCGCCTGGCGGGCTACCAAGTCACCCACGTTATGAACATTACGGACGTGGGACATCTAGTTTCTGATGCCGACGAGGGAGAGGATAAGATGCTTGTCGCGATGCGCCGCGAGGGCAAAAAGTCAGCTGACATCGCTCAGTTTTATACCGACATCTTTTTTAATCACTGCCAACTCCTTCATATCAAGCGCCCCGACATCGTTTGCAAGGCAACCGAGCACGTGCAGGAAATGATTGAGCTGATAACTAGGATAGAGAGAAATGGCTGCACTTATATTAGCGGCGGAAATGTATATTTCGATATCAGCAAACTCAAAGATTACGGAAAGCTGGCCCGCTTAGATATTGAGAAGTTAATGGCTGGAGCTCGCATAGAGGTCGATCAAAACAAACGCAATCCGTATGACTTTGTACTTTGGTTCACCAAGTCAAAGTTTGAGAACCAGGAGTTGCAGTGGGACTCACCTTGGGGGCGCGGCTACCCTGGCTGGCACATTGAGTGCAGCGCGATGTCTATGAAATACCTTGGCGAGGAGTTCGATATCCATTGCGGTGGCATCGATCACATTCCAGTACATCACACCAATGAAATTGCTCAGTCGGAAGCAGCTACTCGCAAAAATTGGGTGCGTCATTGGATGCACGGCGAATTCCTTGTGCAAAACAAGGAAAAAATGTCCAAGTCTAAAGGCGGCTTTCTAACTCTAGATACAATCTTGGAGAAAGGCTTTGATCCTCTGACCTATCGCTTTTTCTGCTTAAGTGCCCACTACAAGGCCCAGCTATCATGGAGCTGGGAGGCTCTAACCGGAGCTGCCCAAGGCTTTGAGCGCTTAAAGAATACTATCATCGCGCTCAAGGCTGAGGCTCCGCAGGCCGCCACTGGACCTACAGCTCCACGGATTGAAGAATATCGTGGCGAGTTCAAGCAAGCTCTGTTTAACGATCTGAATGTACCAAAAGCTCTGGCCACGTTGTGGGCAACGCTTGGAGATAAGCAACTCTCGCCTCGTACGCGCCTTGACTTGGCATTTGAATTTGATCAAGTGCTGGGACTTGGAATGCAAGACTGGAAAGAAGTCGCTCTTGCTTTGCCGACTGAGGTGCAGACCCTTGTCGGCCAACGCCAAGCGGCGCGCGAAGCTCGCAACTGGGGCGAGTCTGACAGACTGCGCGGAGAAATCGAAAAGCTTGGCTACAGCGTAGAAGACGCCAAGGGAACACAGAAGGTGCGCAAACTATGAGAATGTACAACAAAACCAAGCGTAGCGCTTCACGATGCCCGCGATACGAGCCCATTAAGTTTACCTAGGGTTTTTATTGCAGGCGCCAGCAGCTACGATCCCCGCACAAGTTCCGCTATTAACGCTGCTGCTGCTGGCAGGTCCGCTACCGAGTAGTCTGGGGTTACTTGGCAAATCCCGTCGAGGCCGGCCTGTCCGGTAGCTACCAGAATAGATTTTACTCCAGCATTTTTGGCCATCATCAAATCTAAGGTCGTATCACCAATCACAAAACTACGCTTCAAATCTATGTTCAGTTCCTTAACAGCCCGATCGATCATGGCTGCTTTTGGCTTACGACAGGGGCATTCATCGGCGTGTGAGTGCGGGCAAATGTAAACTTTATGGAATTTTGCCCCAACTTTGCCGGCTGCTTTAAGGATTACACGATTTACGCGATACAAGTCTTCCATAGTAAAATAACCAAGCCCTACTCCCGGCTGATTGGTTACCATAACAATGCGAAAGCCCATATCGCCTAGAACACGCAACGCGCCGACCGCTCCTGGCAAAAGGCGGCACTGCGCAGGATCTCCTAAATATTCAACACTTTCTATTAGTGTTCCGTCGCGATCGACAAATATGGCCGGCGCCAATTCATAAGGCGCACTCGGCATTGGCACACTAACCTGATTAAGGTACGTCTGCAGAATTTTATCAATTATTGCGGAGGAAGAACTGCCTTTGACAAATTGCACCAGCTCTACCTTTCCGCCATAACTCTCAACTATGGCAGCCGATGACAACTTGTCTCGTGAATAGTCGCCAGCCTTCACATAGATATCTGGTTTAAGCAGCTCAATATTCGTGTTGTTGTTTTGCTCATCAAATATGAATACGGCATCTACACTTTCTAAAGCTGCGACGAGGCGGGCGCGGTCTAGCTCCGGCACTATCGGCCTATCCTCGCCTTTATTCTTGCGCACTGAAACATCAGAGTTTAATGCAACTATCAGCACATCACCTAAAGCACGTGCCTGCTCTAAGTACTCAGCATGTCCACGATGCAGAAGATCAAAAACACCAGAAGTAAATACCACTCGCTTGCCCTGCCTGCGCCAGGACTCTCGCAGCTGCTGGGCCGAATCACGACTTAAAATCTTGTTGGCTGAAGTCTTCAAACTGTTACCCACAAATTAAATTCGGCCTTATAAGCAGACCAATCGACGCCGAAAACAAGATCCGCTCCGTATCGCAAACCACTTCTGGTCGGTCGCGATCCCAGTCGCCATCTCAAACTAATCACTTTTGAGACCAGATCTAGTCCTGTGCGAGCAGAACTCTATACAATTGGGCGGCCACGACCGCTCCAGCAATAGGAGCAACCCAATACAGAATATGGCCACTCCACATGCCGGCATACAGTGCCGGGCCAAAAGCGCGCGCTGGATTCATAGCCGCGCCGGTCAAAGGCCCGCCACACAGAATATCCATCATTACGCACATACCAATGAATACGCCACCACATTTTGGAGCGCGCCCGTCAACAGCCGTTCCCAAAATCACAAGCATCAGGAAAAATGTCATCAAAAACTCGGCCAAGGCACCCTGAGATACAGTTAAAGATGGAGCCAAAGCTGGCACTCCAAAGCCACCAGCTTGCATAGCCTGTTCAGGGAAAAGCGCTCCCAAGCAGAACATAGCAAAAACGGCGGCAACTAGTTGAGCGACTACGTAGGCGAAAGCTTCAGTGGGCGCAATCTTACCAATTGAAGACAAGGCTAGACTAACTGCTGGGTTAAAATGTGCACCAGAGATGTAACCCAACGCAGAAATCATAACAATTAGGGAGAATCCATGCGCGAGCGCCACCCCTAGCAGGCCAGCGTTATTGCAAATCGCTCCTACGCCAGCAAAAACTAAGGCAAAGGTTCCAATAAACTCACAAAAGAGTCGTGGCGCTAGCTTCATCGGCAATCTCTCCAAAAAATTATCAATCTTCCTAACGTACAGACCTATTATGTGGCTTATACATCCAACAACTGAACCTGTCGCGGTAAAAATAATGTCGCAGGGTTAACCCTATATAGCTACACCCTACCCGACGCCAAACTTGCAATCTCTGCCTGCGGCCAAGTGTCCTAACTTATTTACAGGCTGCAAGTGCTGTTGAAATTTCCTGATAAGGTGGCTCATTTCCCGGATTGTCGGTTACCCAGACGTAGCGAACAACCTTGCTGCTATCGAGCACATAGACGGCACGCTTTGATGCGCTATAGCCTTTCAAGCCAGCAAAATCATCATGCACGCCGCAGTAGGCCTTAGATGCCGCGCGAGTAAAGTCACACAACAGAGGGAAATTAAGTTCATTCTGCTGAGCAAAAGCTGCATTTGCAAATGGCGAGTCCACGCTTATGCCTAGCACCTGCGCATTTACTTTATTGAACTCGGTCATTGAGTTGCGGAACTGACATAGCTCCTTTTGGCACACGGAGGTAAAAGCGCCTGGATAAAATGCCAACACCAAGGGCTTACCAGAATAGTCCTTCAGGGTCCGCTCTTTTCTGTCTGTGTCGAAAAGCGAAAAATCAGGGGCCTTATCACCTACTTTAAGTGCCATACAAGTCTCTCCTTGCTATAGTGAAGCAGCCGATAGTTTATGAGTACCGGGGCACTCTAAAAAACTTGAACTTAAAAATCAACTTTGCCCGCTGGAGCAACAGGACTTGAATAAATCGATGTCAGACCAAGGCTCCACCCGATTTAGCGAGGAACTAGAGCCCTCCCTTGTGCGGGCCATCCTACCCCCACAAGCCCAGCAACAATACGCCCAGGGCAAGGTTAGTAAGGAATTCTTAGCGCCATTTGCGGAAAGCCTGCTGCATTTGTCCAAGGCTTATGTTCAATGCGAGGCATGGCGTAGCATTTCCCGTCGCGAGGCCCAGGCATATGCGCTCTATTACTTGCAAGTTAACCTTCCCAAATTTGTGCGCCTTATTCGCGAGCTACCAAGCAGTCTTCGCAGTCAACCACTGCGCGTGCTTGATTATGGATGCGGTCCGGGAACTGGTAGCATGGCGCTACTATCTCAGGCCCTTCAGATTCAAAGCCTAACGGCTTTTGATCGCCTAAGGCCAATGCTTGACGTATTCACTGACATAGTCCATGCGCTTGCCTGCGATATGCGCCCCCAATACACACAGGACGAGTCGACTGCCTTGGCTGGCATCTATGATCTCATTCTGTGTGGTAATGTTTTTTGCGAACTAGAAATCGCGAAGAAGATGAGCTGTTTTCATCAGCTGTGCCAACGCCTAAGCCCCGGTGGAGCGCTGGTTATTCTTGAACCAGCTTTGCAGGAGACAGCCGATGCACTGGTGCGCATGCGCGACGCCTTTGTAGGTGAACCCGGAGAATATGCTGTCATATTTCCCTGTACCCATCACAACCCCTGCCCACTGCTAAGCAGCAACAGGGGGCCGGCCTGGTGCCATGCGACGCTAAGTTGGGAAGCGCCACAGCTAGTACGGCAGCTGGACGAGCTAACAGGCTTTGGCAAACACCGCTTGAAATACTCTGCGCTGATCGTACAACGCGGGGCCATCCCAGTGGGAGGTTCACGCGTTATTACTGAGCCAGAGCGAACAAAGCGCGGAGTAGAATGCATGGCCTGTAGTGCCTCTGGTTACGAGCGTCTAATTATCCCTAAAAAGTCGGCCCCGCGTCACTTAGCATCCTTCGATTTAGCGCCAAGCCTGCCTGATGTCCCCAGCATATAGGCCACCTGCATCGCTGTTGTAATGCTATCCCCAGCCCAGTACTATATAGCCCTGAGCAGGCTTCTGCTCGGCTCACGCGGAACGAAAAGTCGTACGCGCGTACTTGTTAGGTCTGGCTGTCAGGCTAACTTAACTTTGCAATTTATAGGTATTTTTGTTTCGCCCTTCGGAGAGCATCATGATTCGTAAGGCCGTTATTCCCGCTGCTGGACTAGGCACAAGATTTTTGCCCGCTACTAAGTCTGTTCCCAAGGAGCTACTGCCGATCGTTGATATTCCTACCATTCAATACATCGTGCAGGAAGTTGTGGATGCAGGCATCGATACTCTGGTCCTCATAACTGGCAAGGGCAAGTCAAAAATTGTGGATCATTTCGACGTATACCCGGAACTTGAAGATAAATTGGAGCGCGAAGGCAAACATGACCTAGTTGAAGCCTTACGCAAAGCCTCCAACATGATTCATATCGTCTCTGTGCGCCAGGGCATACCGCGCGGACTCGGGCATGCAGTTCTGTGCGCGAAAGAGGTAATTGGAAACGAACCTTTTATGGTTTTGCTTGGTGACGACCTAGTAGACGCCAAAGTTCCTTGCACGCGCCAGATGATAGACGTGTACAGCCAATTCCATAAGTCAGTTGTGGCTCTAATGGAGGTAATACCTGACGATGTCTCCAAGTTCGGCATTTGCGCGGGAAAGATGCGTTCAGACAGAATAATGGAAATCGAGCAGATGGTGGAAAAGCCCAAACTACAAGACGCGCCATCGCGGCTCGCAATCGTAGGGCGCTATCTTCTAACGCCGGAGATTTTCGAGATTCTGGAAAAGACCGATCCTGGCAAAGGCGGAGAAATCCAACTTACTGACGCTATGGCACGGCTGATGAAACAACAAGGCTTTATCGGCTACAAATTCGAGGGCGAGCGTTATGACGCTGGTGATAAATTTGGGTTCTTACAGGCTAATATTGCATACGCCATGAAGCGCCCAGACATCGCCCCCAAGCTCATGGAGTACATGAAGTCTCTAGTGAATAGTTGCAAGAAATAGCGAGTCTTTATGGCCGACGAAATTTTCCCAATTTACCAGCGCATAACATATTGGGTCCAGAATTACGGGATGGGTGAAGTTAATGACCAGCGCGCTGTGGAAAATTTTATTGAGTGTGAAACTCGTGAAGCCGTAAACATGCTTCGGCACGAACTGCAGTTAATAGTAGAAGGTAAGTTCAAAGAAGAAATCTTAGACAAATTGGTCGGGGTTAAGCGCAAGGTTAAGTATGGCCCTTATCAAGAATGGGCCAAACTGATGCTGCTTTGGATCGCAGGATACAAGGGATAGCCCTACTGCAATATACCAAGGGCTTCATTTGCATGTTGCAGGCAATAGCTTGCGCAGCAATCTAGCGCTAACTATTTGAACAACGGCTAACTTTCCCTACTCATAGCAATCCCTTACAGGCCACAATTCCTGACATTTCAAATGCCGTTGCCAGAAGCAGCCACAATGTTGTTCGTTAGGCACCGAGATAATGGTATTATTCCGCCAGGTGTTTGGGTTTGGTGGTGTAAAGTAGTGGATATCAATCTTGGTGGCGTAAGACACGACGCTGCCGCTGTATTTGGGGAACAGACTGTACTGGGCGCTGCCCTAAATGGCGACGGAGCGCGCATTGTTCGACAGGAATTGATTGAGGAACTACGCACTGCAATTAGTAGTCTCGATCCAAGGCATCTCCCCCATCCAAATCTCACCCCTGCTTTATTCGATCCTACAATCGCGGCACAACATTTCGCTGAGCGTGCAGAAGCTGCAGCGAATAAGGAAATCGCTCGAGCTGGAAAAGCAGGGATAATACAGCCGATTGATGAAGACGCAGCCCCTGTTGATTTAACAGCCCTGACTATTACAGAAGTGGTTGAGACAGGCCTGTTCCATCTTACAGAGGACACCGAGCTTCAGGATTGTACGTTAAGCTATGGCACAGAGCGTGACGATCTTAAGATCTTGCTTCTCTCCGACGGAGTTAGCTCTGTCCCTCTGTCAAAGATAGGGGCAAGAATACTAACTCATGCTGCCGCAGCAGCAATTGATGAGCTCTTATCTAGGCCTGACGTGGAATACATTGAGGACGGGAGCTTCATGAATGCCCGTTTTCTAGCAGCACTCCACTGCAAGCTGTGTGAGGCGCTGGTGGAAACTTCACTTCAGGTGGGACTTCACCCACTAAATGCTTGTGAGCTTGCATTTAGCGCAACGTTACAAATAGCTGTTATTACACCGCAAGAAACTGCTGTCCTTTCATTGTCAGACGGCTTTATAGGGGCCAAGCATGCCTTTCAAGCAATGGAAGTTATAAGTGCACGCAAAATGCCCGATTTTAATACACCACCCCTTCTCTGTCGTGCCATCGAAAGAGAGGCGCGAGAACAGCTCAAGCGCCAAAAGATTAAGGGCTTTGAATTGTCACGCCATGCGCGTAATTTATTCGATGAAGCAGAGGCCTTTAAGGTCATATTGCACGGTCCAACATCGGAAGTGCTTAAGCATATGCTAGCTCTAAGCTCTGATGGCCTTTGTTTTACAGATGGACTTGAGCACGCAGATGGGCGTCCTCGCCTGCCGGTTCTTCCATATCTAACTAGCGCTGATGAGCCACTAGACAAGCTTCATACAGCTATTAACCTCTTTCACATCTACAGATTGGCTGAGTACAGGCGTCAGGCTGCAACTTTTTACAACGTCTGGAGCAAGCTGCCCTACGATCGCTTAAGCACTGAGAGCTGGAACGCCTTACCGGTAGAAGTGCGAAAGTCTGAGATGAGTCGAATAATAATGATTAGATTCTTACGAAGAGCTGGGTTCACCAAGCAGCTACAAGTTGGAATGGATGAAGAGTCTGAAATAGATGTGATGCTAAAACTAATTGCATCAGAGACTGTTTTTCCTGCCAAGGATGTCTCGCTCTATTTGCGCAGCGAGCACGATAGACTACTAGGAACAGTGCTTGATCGGACAGCGCTTGTGCTTCAGCAAGACCCACAGCAGCCTGATATACAGGCAGCTCTCACCGACCTGCTCGACAAGTCCCAAGCCATAGATGCGCTCAAGTCTGTTTGTTCGAGGCTAAAAGAAGCCCTCAAAGATTGTACACCTTTGGACCAAATTCTATTTATTCGCAGCACTGACTGGGCGCGCCCGATTCGGGAGCGCTTGCCTCTGGCTCTAGCACAAGCCGCAGCGGAGGCCCTACAAAGAGAACACAATTTTGACGTCCATTTAGCCGGATCCAGCGTAGGCGATGACTTTTCGCTAATTAGAATTGGGCCATTGGCATAACTGATCGTGGAATCAACTAATAGTGCCAGGCCTCCTCCCATCATGATGGGATTGGCATAGCAAGAACCAGAGAAAAATGGGGGGGGTCTAAAATTAAGCGCAATTACTTAACAAAAGATAAGCCCTAGTCTGGCCCACGCTTGTGCGTTCTTCTAAATTCAGCGTGATGAGCGGCGATAATTTTATAAGCCTCAGCCGGACTGTCGGCTACTTTGATAACATCAAAATCTTTTTCGCTCACCAGACCGTCAGCTAGAGGGCGCTCACGCATCCATTCTAGCAATCCCTTCCAAAACTTCTTTCCAAGGAAAACTATTGGTCGAGACTCCATGTGCTTCACCTGAATAAGCTGCCAGGTGAAGAAGACCTCCAATACCGTACCGATTCCTCCTGGAGTCACAATGATGGAATGGCTAAGGCGCATGAAGTCATCAAGCCGAGAAGAGAAACGCATGTGATGACGCTTCACATCCAAGTGATGATTTGGCTCAGGCTCCCACTCAAGTTGAATAGTAAGGCCAAGTGAAAGACTCTTCGCGCGACTTTCTTCGCGTCCGAGCTTGGCTCCCTTATTAGCGGCTTCCATTAGTCCTGGCCCGCCGCCTGTGAGCACATCAATTCCATCACGCGCAAGCAGATGAGCAAGTTCGAAAGCTTCATCGTAGGCATGTGTATTAGGCTTTATGCGTGCGCTTCCAAATATACATGTTCTGTAGAAGCGATTGTCTTCCAACGCGCGCAACTCATTCTCAATAACCATTGCACGCTGGTGCAATAGCCTGAGGCGCTCATCTAAGTGCTTGCGACGCTGGCCTCGACTAAAATTGCGCTTCTTCTTCGTCGCCCCAGCATCATCGGACACGCTAGAAACAGATTTTTGCTCCGATTTGCTAGCAGCTTTGTGGGTAGGTTTAGTATGCGTTGATTTAGTAGAACCGTGTGTCATAGATTGTTAATTTTCTGTGGATAGTGGGTGTAAGGCTCTAATAACTAGCCAATTTTTCTGATACCCATGCTTTCTGAAAGATTATCATCTTCCTCTTTAGGATGAGCGACCCCAGGTTGTGGTTGTGCGCCAAGTTGCTCGCGCAGAAGAGAGGTCCAAGCCTCCCAGCCAGAAAGGGCGCCCCGCTCCCTAACCAGATCCATCAAAACCTGCTCATTGTCTCCGGGGTGAGCATCACACAGGGTTTGCAGAGATGCTTCCACAAAACGCATAGCTTTAATGATATCTGTGAAGTGTCCGGGTAGTATTGGTCCCGCTGCCTTGCGTAACGTGCGGCTTTGAGCCCGCTCAAGCGCCTTACAGAGTTCAGAGGCAGCCTGCTCCAACTCACTTAACTCCTGCTGACGTAGCGGAGTGCTATGAAGCCTCGGATTGTGGTGCGGATGGAAGAACCTATAAATATCCATATGCGGATTGAGTGGCCTTGTGTATTAGTAGCCGGCCAGCCCGGAGTAGCCCGCTAAAACACGATAGACATACCCGTTCTTAAAATAAGGCCTGTTCTCACATCCCACAAGGGCTAAAATGGGCCTGGCAACGACATCTGTATAAGTGTACCGCAATGCAAACGCTGCTTTATATCATCTGGTTCCTTATCCCCACGTTCTTCTTAGGGGCTTGGCTTTGGGGCACGCTCGAGAAGTTCGGCGGGAACGAGCAAAGGGGCGCCACTAAGGACGCCCTTAAACAAGCATTTTTTGTGCTTGCATGCGTGCTTATGTCGGTGGCTATCGATCAATCGCTCCTGCCTGATCTCGTGAGCTCATATGCGCCGGACTTTTTACCACTCGGTTTTTTTCAAGTGATTCTTTTGCCTGCCATCCTTTACATCGGTGCCCTGATAGTTGGACCATCGCGCGAGATAAGAATTTCAAAGGCGCCACGACTAGGCAAACGCAAGTAGGGGCAAGTTATGGGGCGACATATTTGTGGAGTTGATGAAGTTGGTCGAGGGCCTTTAGCTGGGCCGGTCGTTGCAGCGGCAGCGGTATTCGAAGAGGGATACTGCAATCCAGAAATCAAAGATTCTAAGCAACTGTCGCCGCAAAAGCGCGAACAACTAGTAGAGAGGATAAAAGCAGACGCTTTGGGTTGGGCGATAGTATCTGTCGGCCACCATAGAATCGAGCAGCTAAATATTCGTGAGGCCTCACGACTAGCGATGAGCTTAGCCGTACAACGCGTACAGGCTGACTTCGTTCTAGTGGACGGCAATGTGCCAATCTTCACTGAGCTACCACAGCGCACGGTAGTTAAGGGAGATGCCCTGCACGTTGAAATATCAGCCGCTTCGATTTTGGCTAAAGTGTTCCGCGACAACCTGATGAAAACCTTGGATTTAAGATACCCAGGCTATGAACTCGGACACCATGCTGGCTACCCGACACCTAAGCACAAGGCTGCGATTGCTAGACTTGGCCCGAGCCCAGTTCATAGACGCACATTCGCAGGAGTAAAGGAGCATGTCGGGCTCAGCCAAAACATCTCACTCCAATCACAGCATCAGCAAGTTGTTTAGGCGCTACAAAAAAATTGCGGCGAGACTAAAGAGCCGCGTACGGGACCACTTCAGTCTCGCTCGCTGGGGCGAGCGTCAGGCCACTAAACACCTACGCTGGCAGGGACTTTGGATTAGAAATATCAACTGGCGCTGCAAGAGTGGAGAGATAGATATTGTAGCTCAGGACCATGCAACACTTGTGATTGTCGAGGTTAAATCCCGCCGTCACGATGTTGCGATCGATTATCGTCCCGAGGATGCAGTGCATGCGGAAAAGCGCACGCAGCTGGGAAAACTCGCCGCACTATACCAACGCGAGTATGCGCTCGATCTACGCCGCAAGCGCCTCCGGCATGTGCGCTTCGACCTAATCGCCATCGAAAGCGCAAAACCCAGCGGACTTTTTTGGAAGGTGCAAGATTTACGTTGGCAAAAGGGTGATTCGATAAACGTGCGATAGGTGAAATGGATTCATCAGTAAGAATCCTCGCAAGCTATGTCTCTCGTGCTGACCTTTGGGACTACCCCTGATAGCCGTCGCGCACCCAAAGTAGCTCTGACATGTATTAGGTTAGGAGATAGATCGATCTCAAAACATTCACACCAACTAAGGAGTGGTTAGGCAGAACATATCGAGCGTTCAGCCCCAACCGCACTCGCCCACGTGTAACTTCGTAGCGACCGTGTCGGGCCTGGCAATAAAGCCTAACTATTTAGGATGCCTTGCAATTTCAACTTGACTACGCTATCAATTGCTTCACTTACCGAGCAAACTAAAGCCCCAATCTGAAGTTAATGGGAATGGCTGTAAACACTAAAAAATCTGTTTGGTCTCAGCGACTTAGCGAAGCGCGTGCACACCTTAGACTCCGTGGCGCTGCTGCCAGTAGGTCCAACGACATTCTTCCGGTTGGCCAATACCCAGAGATTATCTCGATGTTTGAAGGCTCGGGCCTTATGCGCCCCTGGCGTGGAGTTGAGCAGGCTGTCGCCAACGCAGTCGTTGATTCAAGGCGTTTTGAACCAGAGGCTTATTTTTGGAATGCGGTCGATCCAGACCTTTTAAAGCGCCTTCTACATTTCTTTCGTACCGAGTGCGCTATTCCATGGGCCGGCGAAAATACACTCGTGATCGCTTCCGGCGTATCTCATCTCTTCGATACTTTTTTAGGCTGCGTACTTTCACCAGGAGACCTGGTTCTCTCTCCAGCACCTTATTACCACCAATTTGCAGAATATCCCGAAAAATGGGGCGCTAAGTGGGAGGTTATTCCCACATCGGCATCAGCCTGTTTCAAACTTACAGCCTCTGAGCTTGCAAGCTTTGTGCAAAAGCACCCACAGCGCGAGAGGTGTAGAGCTCTCGTGCTTACCAACCCATCTGTGAGTGGAGCGGTCTATTCGCGCCACGAGCTGGAAGAGCTTTCTTCTGCAATAATTCGTTTAGGGCTTAAAGTGTTTGTCGACGAGGTATATCGCGACCATGTGCATCAAGACACCACATTTGTGTCGCTTGCAAGCTTACCTGGAATGGAACGGGTTTCAGTGACAGCGCATAGTGGCTCGAAAACACGAGGGTCAGCAGACTACCGCATTGGCTGGGCCTGTGCTCCAGAGGCTATTGCAGCCAAGATGATTAGCTATTTGGAGTTTTCAATAAATAATGTCTCGCGCCTGACACAGATTGCGGGCTGTGCTGTATTGAGCACGCCAAGCATGAGCATTGCCAAGGGCGCTGCACAATGCGAGCGCCGTCTAGGCTTAATTGCCAAAAGACTAGCAGCACTTTCAAATCGACTTACAACTGAGTTTCCTCGCCTCTGGCCTCAACACAGCATTGTTGACATTTCTAACGTTGATGGGGGCCACTCGATCATCCTCGACTTTACGCCCTTGAATGGGTTGAGGACCCCTACTGGCATCAAATTGAATACAAGTTTGGACCTCTGCGAGTACCTAATGTGCCCCAGTCAAGCTGACCAGGGGGTAGCGCTATCGCCATGTTATTCGTGTGGCTTGGATGGAATGTTTTTAAAGCTCAGCTTTGCCGATGTGGGGCACCAGTACGTCAGTGAGGTCCTACGGGACGGTGCAGATTTCATGATCAATCCGGCTTGCCTAAACTCATCGGAAGGCTGCTCGATTATGGAAGCCTGTCGCTGCTTCAACGATCAGTTAGATTCAGCATTCTTGCGAGGAGAAGACCTAATCGCCGAAGCACTGAGACGCTTAGAAGTGGCGATTGTATATATGCTTGAATCTAACACACGCCCATTTAACCACAGTTTTCCTGTACAGATGCAGGACGTTGCCGCTCTCGATACCATAATTTAGAGCCTGCACTTACAATTTCCCGCATTTATTAAAGGATCTCCTAGTAGCATTAGCCCTAACAGGCCTTAGTGCTACTGCATAAAGTCTCAGAGGCAAATGTTAAGCTATGCAGCTAGATGCAACAATGTAGCATCTTTCGAATAACCAATTGAAACTACTGGTTTTTCGTAGATCTAAACGGTGGCAAATGCATTGTCGCAATACATGCAATGGGCATATCGCACATACCATGTGCAGCTATTCATAATAATGAGTGAAGGCTATCAATTGAAACAACTATTGATGCCTCACCTATGCATTAGGGGGACAATATTACTATGGCTCACATGACCGATATTCCGCTTCCCAAAGACCGCTCTGAGCGCTCAGCAGAAGTAGAGCGACGCGCGGATCTGGTAATTAACGCCAGGCCCACAACCGCTGAACTGCTTAAGAAATTAATTGATTCAGTGCCGCTAGATCTGGGCGACGAGGCCTTCACCGATAGAAGCAGTCTTGACCCTGTACCGAGCCAATGGGCAGAGTCTGACAGGCCCGCGATTTTAGGCGCCTTGGAGAACTGGGAAGATCCGAGTAACAAACAAGTAGCCGACGTGCTACTCAAGAATGGCAACCTAAAAACTCAATGGTCTTTAGGAGAGCTAGCAAAAGCTTTACGCGGTCAAGATGAGGATACCCGCCTTTCAGCGGCCTTAGCTTTTATGGGAGCAGTGGGCGAAATAGTCGCTATCCGATCTCCAATACTTGAGCAGGACAACGGACTAAGTCCGAACATGAGTAGAGACGCATGGATTCGACAGATCCTGGAGAATACAGGTTCAAGGGAAAAGAACGCGGCACGGGGAGAGGCACTTGAGGTAGAAGAGGTAGTAGAGCAACGGATAATGCAAGCTTTTAACTTGCAACAAGAATAGACTCCAACGGGAAGCCACCCACTACAGACACCTACAAACACCACGACTGGAGCCACGTCTCGAGCTGAACCAACACGGTACGTGGTTTCTACGGGGCTCTTGGAAGATCAGGCAAAAAAAAGCTCCCTCAAACCTTTCAGCTTGAGGGAGCAAAGTCCTGGCAACGTCCTACTTTCCCGGGAGTTCCCAGTATCATCGGCTCCGGAGGGCTTAACTACCGTGTTCGGTATGGGAACGGGTGTGACCCCTCCGATATAACCACCAGGCTAGAAACATCCATCGAATATCTCTAGTCTGTTGGCTAACAGTTCCCTAAATTCGGAGACTGGTAGAACGTGTGAATGCGTAGCGTACTATAACTTGCAAAGAACATTTTCGAGCGCAATCATCTCAGTCTTGCCTAATACTACTTGGCAACACTAAGAGCCGGTACCAGCAAAGCATTAGCTGATACCTATGCGTCAACTCATAAGATCATTTCCAAATCTCGCTACAAGGAGAAAAGGAAAAATTAAGCCTCACGGCAGATTAGTACTGGTCAGCTCCATGCATTGCTGCATTTCCACCCCCAGCCTATCAACGTCGTCGTCTACGACATGCCTTTAGGGATCTTGCGATCCAGGGAAATCTTATCTTAGGGCTAGCTTCCCGCTTAGATGCTTTCAGCGGTTATCTATTCCGAACTTGGCTACCCAGCCGTGCCACTGGCGTGACAACTGGTGCACCATTGGTTCGTCCACCTCGGCCCTCTCGTACTAGAGGCAGGACCCTTCAAATTTCCTACGGCCACGGAAGATAGAGACCGAACTGTCTCACGACGTTCTGAACCCAGCTCGCGTACCACTTTAATCGGCGAACAGCCGAACCCTTGGGACCGACTCCAGCCCCAGGATGTGATGAGCCGACATCGAGGTGCCAAACCTCCCCGTCGATGTGAACTCTTGGGAGAGATAAGCCTGTTATCCCCGGCGTACCTTTTATTCGTTGAGCGA
>JAIBBV010000046.1 GCA_019694465.1 Oligoflexia bacterium | reverse complement strand
CACTACTGTATCAATCGCTGGATGTGCTGCTAGATAAGCACATTCCTCCGGGCCGCAGGCTAATTGAACTGAATACTGACGAGCAAGCTGGGAGAACTCTGCACAAGCCGACTCATCGGCTATGCCAACAGCTTCAGGCTTAAACTCACGCACCATTTTCTCGAGTGCCTGTATGTTGCGATGGACACACAAAACTTTGGCGCGAAATCGATCGGGGAAGCGGCGCACTATATCTAGGGTCGACGCGCCAATTGACCCACTTGCGCCAAAAATGGCCAGATTAGCAGCGCCGTGCGGGAGCAGGGTTCTTGATGGGGCGAGTGGAACAAGTGCTTTTGCTAGATCCATGAGTTCCAAAAGATCCAAGAATAGAGCACTGGCGCTGCGCCAAGTAGCGCATCTATGCGGTCGAATACGCCACCGTGTCCTGGTAGTAGCGCAGCGCTATCTTTAACTCCACAGCAACGCTTTAGGTACGATTCAATTAGGTCGGCCAGCTGTGCCGCAAGTATCACGAATATTGCTAGCAACGCTGCTGAGAAGGTATTGCAGTAAGGGGCCCAATTCGACAATGAGACTCCCACCAAGGTCCCAGCAATTAAGCCACAGGCGCTACCTTCCACTGTCTTTTTTGGTGAAATTGCCGGTGCCAGTTTTCTCTTCCCTAGACTACGGCCACCAAAAAATGCGGCGATGTCGTTGACGCAAACAACTACTAATAGCCATGCCAGGAGAGTTGCTGCGTTGCCAAGGGTAGCGAGTCCCAGCAATGCTGAGCTTCCCATGCCAATATGAACTAAAGCCGGAAAGTTGCGCGCAATCTCGCTCTGAATTGCTGTAATATCATCACGCTTACGATAGAAAATTGAGCCAGCACAAAAGCTCAGAGCGACAAGCAAGCCAATACAAGAAGCTCCAAATCCGCGCGGGACACGCCACTCATAGCCACAAAGCCCATGATTCCCAAGTCCGGTTAAAAGTTCAAATGTTATTGGTAGCAGGCATAGCATAAATGGGAACGGTCGGAATGATGAGTAAGCAAACCCCACCCATTCGTAAGCGCAGCGGCATGTTATCAGCACAACTACCAAGACAAGTGAGATTGAGCCCATGCAGTTGTCTGAGAAAAACAACAAGGCCGCGACGGCCAAACTGAGTATGACCCCTGTGGCGATGCGCGCGGAAAGTTCATTCATGGGCATGCTCTAGCGCGCGCCTCTTCAATCTGTTCACTTGTAAGGCCGAAGCGGCGGTTGCGCTTGTTATATGCCTCTAGGCAAGCCATATACTCCTGCTTATTGAAGTCGGGCCACAACACCGGAGTTACGACTATTTCAGAGTAGGCCAGCTGCCACAGAAGAAAATTTGAGATCCGATACTCATCGCTTGTGCGAATTAACAAATCCGGGTCCGGCACATCTGGGGCATACAAGTGGTCACGAATGCACTGATTGGTGATTTGATCTGGATTGAGCTTGCCCTGTACAACGTCGGAGGCAATGGATTTACAAGCTGAGGTAAGTTCCTCACGGCCACCGTATGAAATAGCCAGAATCAGATCTAGACCATTAGCCCGCTCGGTCTTTTGCATAGTCGCACAAAGGGAGCGCCGTACTGCTTCTGGCAGGCGAGCAAGATCTCCGATCGCTCGTAACCGCACATCGTTCTTGAGCATCAGCGTCAACTCATGCTCCAAGTATTGGGCGAATAGGCCCATCAATGCGCCTACCTCCTCGGCTGGGCGCTGCCAATTCTCGGTTGAAAAGGCAAACAGGGTCAGATACCTAATTCCAAGGCGCCGACTTTCCTCAACGACCATTCGGACAGATTTTGCCCCTGCCCTATGTCCTTCCACGCGCGGCAAGTGGCGCTGATTCGCCCAACGCCCATTTCCGTCCATTACAATCGCCACATGCCGTGGAGGCTGGTCGTTTATTTGACTTGGGGCTGTAGTAGACATGTACCGCCTGCGGTGTGTGCGTCACACTTCCATGATCTCTTTTTCTTTCTGCGCTACCGCTTGATCGACCTCAGCTGTAGCCTTGTCGGTAATCTTTTGAATTTCATCGGAGCCGCGGCGAACATCATCGGCAGAAACGGCCTTATCCTTCTCTTGCTTCTTGAGAGCATCAAGGGTGTCGCGGCGATGATTGCGCAAAATGACCTTCACTTCCTCAGCCATCTTATGGGTCTTCTTAACCAACTCCTTGCGACGCTCCTCGGTTAGGGCTGGGATGGGAATACGCAATAAGGTGCCATCTCTGGCCGGATTAAGGCCAAGGTCTGAGGTCTTGATGGCCTTCTCGATTGCCTCGCAAGCTCCTCCGTCATAGACCTGAATCGTTAATAGACGCGGTTCTGGAGCGTTGATCATGCCAAGCTGAATGAGAGGAACGGTTGATCCGTAGTATTCAACTGTCAAACCCTCCAAAAGGCTAGCAGAAGCTCTGCCAGTTCGTAGGCGTTGCAGCTCTTTACGGAAATGCTCCGCAGTCTTCTTACATTTTTGTTCTAGGTCAGTGAATTTGCCAGCCATAAGCTACCTCCGAGAGAAGTCATTCAAAGCAGACTATCCAGGTGTGCCGACCCAAGTGCCTACCTTTTCTCCGGTTACAACCCGTTTCAGGTTACCGGACTCGCCGATATTGAAAACTACAATAGGCAGATTGTTCTCCATGCACAATGAAATTGCGGCGGCATCCATCACCTTAAGGCCCTGCTTAAGGACATCCATGAATTCAAGAGTCTCGTAAGGCTTGGCGTCCTTATTCTTGCGCGGGTCTTTGTCATACACAGCATCAACTTTGGTGCCCTTCAACAAAACATGCGCACCGATCTCCATGGCACGCAAAGCGGCAGCGGTATCGGTCGTGAAGTAGGGATTGCCAGTGCCGCAGGCAAAAATCACAACTCGGTTCTTCTCCAAGTGTCGAGTTGCGCGACGACGAATGTAAGGCTCAGAAATCTGACGCATCTCTATGGCCGACATCACGCGCGTATCGATACCACGTTGCTCCAATACATCCTGCAGAGCCAGCGCATTAATGGCTGTTCCAAGCATGCCCATGTAATCGCCGCTTGCTCGGTCTAGTCCCTGCGAACCCGCCTGAATACCACGGAAAATGTTACCACCGCCGATGACGATGCCGAGCTCGACACCGAGTTCATACACGTCAAATATCTCAGCTACTAGCCGAGATATGATTTCTGACTCGATGCCGAAGCCCTTATCTCCGGCCAGGATCTCTCCGCTTAGCTTTAGAAGAACGCGCCGAAACTTGAGAGCCTGGCCCATGACGGTCTCCTACTGCGCGCTAGTCATAGACATTACTTCAGCAACGTAGTCCTTCTGTTCCTTGACGACGCCTTCTCCGACTTCCAAGCGTTGGAAGCGGCGGAGTTGAACTTTCTCTCCAACCTTGATGCTTACTTCGTCGATGACATCTTTAATTGTCTTCTTGCCTGCTTCGTCTTTTACGTAAATTTGGCGCATTAGCACGGTGTCTTCGTAAAACTTTTCAAGCTTGCCGGGCAGAATCTTATCCGCCTTCGCACGCTGAGCCTCGTTTAGCTGCTCAAGTAGGATCTCCTTTTCCTTCTCGATAACAGACTGAGGCACGTCTTCAACATTTAAGTACAAGGGCTTCATCGCCGCTACGTGCATAGCCAAATCTCTGGCCGCTCCCTTAAAGTTGTCGCCACGTGCTACGAAATCAGTCTCGCAATTTAGCTCCACTATTGATACGACTTGATCTCCAGGGTGGATATAGACGCCCATTGTTCCTTCAGCTGCCACACGACCGGCGCGCTTAGAAACATCCTTAAGACCCTTCTTGCGTAAAACTTCGATCGCCAAGTCCATGGAGCCATTGGCTTCCTTTAGTGCCGCCTTGCAGTCCATCATTCCTGCCCCGGTACGCTCACGGAGCTGCTTCACCATTTCGCTTGATATCTCTGACATAAAATTTCCTCACACAACTTTTAGCTGAGTCATTCTGGGGACGGAGCTAGTTAAACTGCAGCAGCAGCTATACTAGCATCGCCGGTGTTTGCTCGTGCCTGAGCGTGGCGGCCATCTTGTTCAGCCTGCGCTTCCTTGGCACGACGAGCTTCATACTCCGCACGTCCTTCAATCACTGCATCAGCTACAGCCGCAACGAAGAGTTTAATAGTGCGGGCCGCGTCGTCGTTTGATGGCACAGGGAAATCAATCAAGTTCGGATCGACATTTGTGTCAACAAGGGCGACAACTGGAATTCGCAATCTACGAGCTTCAGCCACTGCAATCGCTTCTTTGACTACGTCCACAACAAACAGTACATCCGGCACCTTTTTCATAGTGCGAATACCGCCGAGTGATTGCTCGAGCTTGCCTAACTCACGTGTTATTTCCAACTTTTCACGCTTAGACAGGCGAACCTTTGTCTCCGGATCGTCGGCCTGCTTTAGTAGCTCCTCATGCTTACGCATGCGCTCAATAGAGGACTTGATGGTGTCAAAATTGCTAAGCGTTCCACCTAGCCAGCGTGTGGTCACGTAAAGGCCGCTGCAGCGAGCGGCTTCGTTCTTCACAATATCGCGGGCCGCAGGCTTGGTTCCAACAAAAAGAAGATTCCCACCGCGGCTCATCGTGTCCACGATGTACTTGCGAGCGCGATCCCAAAGCTTTTGGGTAAGGTCCAAGTTAATGATGTGCACCCCATTCTTGGCCGAATAAATATACGGCAGCATCTTGGGGTTCCAGCGAGCTGTTTGGTGGCCGAAGTGAGCACCTGCCTCAAGCATCGTCTTAATCGTTACTTGAACAGGGTAATTAGGAGCCTCGTAAGTGGCTTCTGAGTTTTCCATATTTTCTCCGTCTTAGTTAAGCCTCCCCCGGATGTCAGCGAAGTGCGGCCTCAGTAAGGCCAGCCCTTCCACCAAGACGTTATCCGGGGTGCGAATTTTAGTTTGGGAGTGATACCATACCTATACAGTGAATGCAACTCACGGGAAAAACAAGATTTTTCGTCTTGGCGGCTCTGACTTGATGCCCGTAGCGATAATGGCATTGGCAAACCTAGGGCCTCGTAATGTGAGGAAAGCGAAACACTACGCTTAGTTTGCTTAGTTGCTCTTAAACATTCACATGCCTTGCTCCCAGCGCCGATAGTAACTTGTATCTTCCATTGCATAGCAGATGGCGATTCTAAGTAGCACTTTTATGAGGCATTTCAGGCTATTGAAAAGGCTGTTGCAGGCCACACTGTCTATTTACCTACTGATAGTGCTTGGTTTCTGGTTATTTCAGCGCAGCTTGATATTCAAACCTCAATTACCCGGAGAAATCACACCTCTAACGTATGGCGTTCCCTACCAGGACCTATACATGCGCAACCCGGATGGATTGAAGCTGCATGCTTGGTGGGTCCCTCAGGCGGACACTCCCACGGCCCCCGTGCTCCTCTACTGCCATGGAAACGCTGCTGAGCTTTCGGCTCTGGCTGAGGTAGCATCGATATTTCACTCCTGGGGTCTTAGTGCATTGCTTTTTGATTACCGGAGCTACGGACAAAGCGAGGTCGGAGCGCTAACGGAGTCCGCACTTTTAGCGGACGCCCGTACAGCATATGCCTTCCTGCAAGAGCAAGTCGGCAGTGAGAATAGCATTTTGGTATGGGGGCACTCGCTTGGCTCTTCAGTTGCGGCAAATCTTGTCGCAGTATTGAGTGCCGACAAAAGTATCAAGCGCGCGCCAGCTGGGCTAATAATGGAAGGCGCATTTTCCAACATGTATGATGTTGGTAGGTATCGTTATCCCTGGTTGCTGCTTTTCCCATTCATGCTCAAGGATCCATTTGACACTGCAGGCTACTTAGCGCGCAGTAGTACTCCCAAGCTATTTCTACATGCCGAGCGTGACGCGGTAATTCCGCTCTATCTTGGTGAAAAAGCATACGCAGCAGCTTCCGGCTCAAAGCAGCGGATCATACTCTCGAATATCGACCACAATGATTTCCCTCTAGTGCAGGAGCAATATCGAGCAAGAGTTATGGAATTTATTGAGCGCTCTGTAGCCAGCGCCAAAGGATCTTAACAAACCAGACTGAATCTTTGAGAGGGAGCAGAATGGGTCCTAGGCTTTAAGCCGCCACTGAGCTTTCAAACATTGCCCGGCCGGAGTCAGCTCCGACCCAACCAACAATCTTCTCGATAGCACGCTCTGGATGTGGCATGAGCCCAACCACATTGCCACGGGAGTTACAGATTCCGGCAATAGAGTTCATGCTCCCATTTGGATTACTGGAGGACGAGCTGTGGTCGACTATGCCAGCGGCAGAGCAGTAACGGAAAACAACCTGTCCTTCGCCCTCGAGTCGCGCCAATGTCTCTGGGTCTGTAAAATAATTTCCCTCTCCATGAGCAATCGGAGCGGTGATGACCTGTCCCTTCTTCAAGGTCTTAGTCCAGGGAGTTTTTGTGTTCTCAACCTTAAAGTGCACGAATTGGGATAAGAATTTCATGCGATAATTCTGGAGTAATACTCCCGGCAGCAAACCTGTTTCGCACAGAATTTGAAAACCATTACAAATTCCGATAACTGGACCACCGCGTTCCGCGAACTCTCGGATGGCTGGCATGACGGGAGAGAGCTTTGCTAGCGCCCCGGTCCTAAGATAATCGCCGTGTGAAAAGCCGCCCGGCAATACAACTATATCTGGCTTTTTTAGGTCATTCTCACGATGCCAAATCGATTGAACTTCTTGACCGAGCAGCCCATACGCATGCAGCACATCGTGGTCGCAGTTTGAGCCAGGAAATACTACGACGGAGATCTTCATGGATTTACCCCAACTTAATTTCGTAATTCTCAATAATGGTGTTGGCTAGCAGTTTTTGGCAAACAGATTCGACAATCTGGTGTGCCTTGTCAGCGTTGGTGGCCGCGACGTCGAACTCGATTAATTTGCCAACTCTGATGTTTGTGATGGCTGAAAAGTCATTTTCTGCCAATCCACGCTCAATAGCTTTACCTTGAACATCAAGGACACCTGGCTTTAATCGAACAAAAACTTGTGCGCGCATGACTACCCCTCGTTATGACTGCATAGCTCGGCTAAAAATTATATCAACATGCTTAAGGTGACGTTTCAAGTCAAAGACAGCCCTTATTTCATCGCCTTTCATGGCTTTAGTGATTTCGGGGTCGCCCAAAACACGTTCTTGTAGATCGGCCCCTCCGTCCCAAGCGGCTAGCGCATGCTTTTGGACTAGTCTGTAGGCGTCCTCGCGTTTTATCCCATGGTCTACTAGAGCCACTAACAATGTGCCTGAGAATACAAGCCCACGCGTTGAATCTAGGTTTTGCTGCATACGACCAGGGTTAACCATGAGACCAGAAATTAAACTCTTGTAGCGCGCCAGCATGAAATCCATTAGCACGCAGGCGTCCGGGCCAATGACCCTCTCAACGGAGCTGTGGCTGATATCGCGCTCATGCCACAATACCACATTGTCCATCGCCGCTGAGGCATAGCCGCGCATTAGACGCGCCAAGCCGCTCAGGTTTTCACTCAAAATCGGGTTACGCTTATGTGGCATTGCAGATGACCCTTTTTGGCCTGCGCTGAATTTTTCCTCAGCCTCACGAACTTCAGTACGTTGAAGATGGCGCACCTCGACCGCGAAGCGCTCGATGCTTGTAGCCAGCATCGCAAGAGCTGAGAAAAAAGCGGCGTGCCTATCACGAGCGACGATTTGGGTTGGGACATCTTCCGGTCGCAACCCCAGCGCGTTTAGCACGTGGGCTTCGACCTGCGGCGAAACTGACGCGTATGTTCCAACTGCACCAGCAATTTTTCCTACAGCAACATCCCTAATTGCTGCCTCCACCCGATGGCGCTGTCTTCGTAGCTCGGCGTAGGCTCCTGCCAGTTTTAGTCCAAAAGTTGTGGGCTCAGCATGGATGCCGTGGCTGCGGCCAATGCATGGAGTGTACTTAAATTCCTCAGCTCTTGTCTTAAGCGCTGTGCAGGCTTCGTCTATAGCTGTTAGTATTAGTTCGCCCGAACGCTTTAGCTGAACAGCCAAAGTAGTATCCAACACGTCGCTAGATGTCATTCCACGGTGCAGGAATCTTGCTGAAGGGCCAACATGCTCAGCAACATTAGTAAGAAAGGCTATTACGTCGTGCTTTACTTCTTCCTCGATTTCCAGAACGCGCTTGGCTTCGAATGCGCCCTTGGCTTTTACATCATTTAGCGCCTGGGCCGGAGCTAGCCCCTCCTGTACCATCGCTGCCAAGGCTAAGGTTTCAATTTCTAGCCAGATCTGGTAGCGGCTTTGGTCGCTCCAGATATCGCTGAGGGTAGGCCTTGAATAACGTGGAATCATGGGAAGTCTTGAGCCTCTTGGTGGATTGCTTGTGCTGAGTTCTAAGAAATATTGAATAGAAAATCAATTCTAGACAATGCTCCGCTGTACTATTTAAGAAGCTATTCTTACATAGCCAGTGCATCAGCCGATATATGTGCTTACACAGGCACCTTGGTCACGTTGCTGTGTGTTCAGTCAATCTAATTGCTCTTGCCAATCGATCTAATAGGACCAGGCAGTAGTTAAGCGCGCGAATTACGCTTGCTGGCTTGCGGGCGAAGGGTGCGCGTGAATGTTCCAACTGCTATTTTACCGCCTGGTGTTTTACGTGATGCAGGTGCAAGATCGAGATCGAGTTTGGATAAGAATAAACGCGCACGTTGGTGAAACTTAGCTCCTTCGCGCACAAGCCAACTCTGTGCTTTGGGCAGATCTTCGATGGCGATATTGTCGTAGACCGTTTTTGCGTGGAGATTTCTGTCAGCAGTCTCATTAGATATATTTTCCTCTACTGCGCATAGCATGTCATCCATGTCATCAGCGAGCATCTCGAATGCCCTTTCAGGGTCTCTTCTGACCGTCAGGCTGCGGTACACGAGCTTAATCCCGCCCTCAACACGTTCGACAGCTCCGAGACGTTCAAGTTCAAACAAGACTGTGCCGGCGGTTAGGTCAGTTGACACCGATTCCATCAGAATTTGGAATTCATTGCCGGCCCCTTCGCAAGTCAAAACTCGAGGCCTCCCACTTTTGCCTACAAAGCGTGGATCCGACTGCCAGGCGCCGATAACTCTAGTGCATGGATCGTACGCACTGGATTTGGTTTCATTGCGAAGGTAGATGCGCCGCACATCCCGACGATGGAGCCCGGTTACGGCGCTTAGCCTACAAACATTGGCCTCCTCGTTAATTTTTGCAATCTCTGCGGTGGCTATTTCTATACTTGCTACTTTGACTTGCTCAATTAAATCCTGAACACGCAGAGAATGGCGCAAGCCAAATCTTACGATTGGCCCTAGGGCCATACGGGCGCACTTTAGGGCCATATCGCGATCTAGGTACTGCATACATGTCTCTGCATCATTCAAGTCCATTGCTGCCATTTGGGGTATGGGATGGAACTGGTGCAATTGGCGTGAAAGTCGATGTAGGTGTAGCCGTGGCTTGCGCTGTGTTGGTTGGCAGTGCAACTGCCGTTGGCGAAGCAACTGGCATGTGTGTTGGTAGCGCTGTAGGAGAGGCAACTGGGGCGACTGTGGGTGTTGCTTGCGTTATTACCGAAACATCAACTGAGTTCGCTATTAGATCTACCTGGACTACTAGAGTAGCCGTAACTGATGCAGCATCGAGTTGAGGAATTATTCCATTCAGAGAATTACCTTGTAGCGCGAGTTGGACTTGAGTGGCGCCTGTTGCTCCTATATCAGCAAAAAGGTCGAAGTTGCCGTTTGCATCAGTAAGGGTTGATCCACTGTCGTTTATTGCCACAAGAATGCCCACTAGAGGAACCCCCTGAGAATCTGTGACCACTCCAGAAAACCGTACGGGCCGGTCACCGGTCTCGGTCCCACGCGTGCCTCCACCGCACCCCACCGTGAATAGAAGCAGCAGCAAGAAAATTGTAATTAAGCTGCCCCGCAGAAACGTCCTGCCGTATGTATTGCATGTGGTCAATCTTTCCTCATTTTTGCAAAGACTGAATTGAGACATGTACAACATGATAAGCGTGCTCAAACTATTTAGACAACTAGCGTCAATCCGGAAACTAGTTATGAATTGCACTCTACTAAGGCCTTATCCCATAAAATAGGCCTCTTTTGGTGCCGGACAGGTGATGGTCGCTATGAACCTTATATGCTCTATATTCACGGTAGTTATGGTCGCCAAATTGGGGGTGCCTCATAAGCCTAAATTTACCGTGCAATGTGCACGATTTGTGCGGACCACCTGAAGTCTAATCCCTAGCTTCCCCGTGTCCCATTTCCAGTTTATCAATGACCACATCACGGAGCTAATATAATAATGATGCAAATCAAGCATATACCGCTATGTCCGGTTGCCTGATTTGTGGACTTTGCGGCTGGCCCACACCTTGCAAAGCCTATGGCTGGCCCACGTGCAAAATTGCCGGTTGTTGTCTGTACTAGTTGAAGTGGTTGTATGGCTTCTCTTGCAAAAATGAGACTCTCTCCATTCCTAGCGGTTATAGCTATCGGAATAGTAATTTTTCTTAGCTCAACTGCCTTCGCTGCAGGGGGCACCCAGAGAAGTCTACTCCTGAATAAGGCGATGGCGAAGGGCTATGTGCCGATGGTTTCGGGTAAGGGCGGCTGCCTACCCGAGGGGAGAAAATATAAGGCAGTGGTGGAATCTGGCAGTCGTGTCCTATTAAAGCCAAGTGCCTCTGTTATTCGGCGAAACAAGCGAACATTGAGGAAGCTAACCTCAAAATGTCAGACATTGAGCATCGCACAAAGCACAGTTCTTTCGTACTCTGTAGTTAACGAGGCTGGGTTCCCATTAGCAGGATTGTCAGCTCTCAGCGATTCCAACCTGAGCCTACCGTTAGAAAGCCTTCCACCTCGCTTCAATGTCGTTTTCCATACTGGACGTCTCACCAAAGGGATCTTGGTTCAGCTTGGAGGAAACCTCATCCACAGCGATTCGCGCTCACCATTTACGTTGTCTGCGCAAGCTATAGTAACTGAAAGTTTACTCGGTGTTCTGAATGTTCCACTGTCGTTTGAGGTTATAGTTGTTGACTCGAAGCTACGCCAGTCCAGGCCATTTAACCTGACACTTAGCATCACTGGAACCCCCGGTGGTACTCCGACGGTTACCTCAACCCCTACTGCCACGAACTCGCCAACCGCAACTCCCACCGTACGCACGCCGACAGCCACACCTACGGCGACGCCCAGAGGAACTAATAGCCCCGTTCCAACCGCGACCCCTACCAGTACTCCGACCTCACGCCCTACTACATCACCCACACCGTCGGCACCACGTGGACCTAATGACCGTGGAATTGTCGGCGGCACATCAAACGTCACTTCCCAACGCTCGGTCTTAAGTGTTAATCTTCCTGTTCTCCCGAACGATGCACGGGACATACAGCACGGAGCAAAGACCGTCGTTTTTAGGAATGGCCAGACTCGCGAGAGGGGCCAGCTTATTCCATTTAATTTCCTACCTGCCCCTGAAGGGGGAGTGTTGCCGAATAGCTACAAGGCCTTCTTCGCGTCAACACTTTTGGGATCTGCCTCCAGCATAGAAACTTATAGGGAGATGGTGTGGTCGGTTGAACCCGCCTCTGGCGCCCCAAGTTTCCCAAGCTTGAGTATGCCGACAGAGGTAGCATCGTTCCTTTCGCAGGGCCGGCTCGAGGTTAGAATATCCGGACAGAGTTCATCTGACACTGACTACTTAGCGCGGCTGGTAGGCCCCGTGGTACCTGGCTCACAGCAGTCTGTGACTCTTGTTAGCTCTGGACCATTAGTGGCGATTTATCGTCTGAGTGCCACCGCCGTGGCACAAAATACTTCTGCTCATCCACAGAACTCCTGGTGGACTCCAATAGTAATTGCGTACTTGAGTGTGCCTCTTAGCTCCTCGAATGGACCGGGTGCGTTCTCGCTGGACCTTGCAATCGCTAACAATACTACAAATGGCGGTGGGGTTCTATTCACTCCGCAGGTATCACTGAATGTGACCACAGCTAGTGGAGCACCTGCTGCGTATATAGGACGGCGACATGTGACTTTCCCGTTCCAGCCCAGAGAGTTCAACTTTGACCGCCCTGGTAGCACACCAGGTACCTACTATCTATTAGCACCTGGTCAGATGCACCGGCTATCCCAAGCGCATATAAACTTCGAGGACCTGCAGATAGCGCTATCCAATTCTGGAGTCGTTCTAGCGGCCGAGAAGACTCAGTCTAGGGATCGATTTGTATCAATTATTGAAGATCCCAATTTGCCAACCACCGCCGTGCGCTCTGATTTCCTGACTGTGGGCACAAGCGAAGGCGCTCTTCCCTTCATTCAGCACCTCACCTCTGGGCAATATCTAGCCGACCGTTGTGATGCCATAGCTGCGGAAGGGTTCTTCGGTAACAATCGGCTTTACGCACGCAGTGGTACGTTCCCTGTATTTTTTGCAGACGCCATGTCTATGGGTGGCGACGAGGGATTCTATGGCCATGCTCCGGAGCTCATTTTAGCGACAAATACCCGTAGCGCGGCTGTTGGTAGATGCATAGACGCGCTTAGCATTGGTCTTAGTGGCTTTATGAATCGTTGGGGCGGTTCTATGGTTTGGGAGCCAGATGGGACCACCCTCAGTATTACTGAAGCACAATCCCGCTATAATGTAGGGAATAGTCTTTGGTGGGGGGAATGGACTAGCCTCAACAGCACATCAACGATAAATCCAGATAGAGATAAAGGCGCACTTCCCCATCTGGCTGCGTTGGAGACTAGCGGCCGGGCGCTTGTCCCTGATCGCGCAGCTATCGAAAGCTATACGCTTTCAACGAACCTCCAGCATACCAGTAGGGAGGCTCTGGCAGCCAACCAAGTCGCAGTTGTGGGAAGCCTGCTGGCACGCGATGTCTGGGCTGCCATTCAAAATGTTTGGGTGTTGGCACAGTTTGGAACTGGCCTGGCGGCGGAGCTTGACCAGTGGTACTTAGATGGGTTGTCACACCGCTGTCAACAACAATTCACCATGCGAGACAAAGGTGGATTGGCGCAGAACTTAGCTCGCTACGTAGTTGCTACCGGCGATGTTTCGTCGAGCTTAAGAGCCCGGGTAAACCTGTTTACTGAAGCGCTCCTACTGCATGTTTGCATCAATCAAAGTGGACTTATTACTCTTGAGGGCCCCTACCTCAGCTCTGATATCTCAAACGTCCTTAGTCGAATTCGGACAGTTATGCCCCCTGAGTATTGGCCACCGTCCGAGGCTGCGCTAGGGGATCCGCTCACGGGCGGACGAAGGATGTCCTGGGAGGGGCCTTGGTTCGCCACGCTAGTTGAGCAATTGTACGAAATAATATACCCATCGCCGGATTTTACATGGGAGGTCTCTATGCTGAGTGAAGCATTCGATCGGCACGTTTCGGCATCGATAGATATCTGTGGCAGCGGTGATGACCGACGGTCTTGCGGATTGTACTCGTCAGCTAGCGGAGGAGACGCGCCTTACACAATGCTTTACAGTTTATACAATTATAACACAGGCCAACAGGTCATACTCTCTACGGCACAGCGTCAACAACTTGGAGATCCAAATTCAGGGTCGACAAACTACCTACAGATTGGAGTACTAAGGTATATTACAAAATATCGCCCCGATTTAATGCCTGCGCTGGGCCGACTAGATTTCAACTATAGCGACTACAGTTCTGCCATAAATGAGACATGGGCACTAACAGCCGTTGCTAGCGCGCAGAATCGACGAGGACGATGATTCGGCCGCTATATCCATTAGAGGTGTAGCCTGATAGGGATTAGCGCAGCGCAGCGAAGCCAAACTTATATGCTCCGAGGCGCGCGCTGCCTCGGCTAGTGCGAGCGCAGGCGTATTGCTATTTTCGCTGATGTGACCGAGTACTACGTGCCGTAAGTCTGAATGCGCTGTCTCATAGAGCAAGGCGCTCGAGCTGTTATTGCTCAAATGACCATGCTGAGATGAAATTCTCTGCTTTAGCTCCCAGGGGTAGCCACATGACCAGAGCATATCTGGGTCATGATTTGACTCCAGTAATAACGCATGCGCGCCTCGCACGGCGGCAGTTACAAGCGGCGTTACGCGCCCTAAATCGGTAGCCTGGGCATACACAAGGCCATGCGCTGATAGTCTAAAACCCACTGGTTCGATAGCATCATGGGGGATGCTAAATGGGCGTATACTTATGTCGCCAATATTAAACTCCTGTCCAGTTTCGAAGGTCTCCACTGCGTTTACCCGCGGTATTACGCGGGCTGTGGCCTGATTAGCAAAGACAGGAATGTCTAACTGCCGACTAAGCACCGGTACCCCGAAGACATGGTCGCGGTGCTCATGGGTCAAGAGAATGGCCTGAACATGA
Source organism: Oligoflexia bacterium (assembly GCA_019694465.1). Classification (GTDB taxonomy): domain Bacteria; phylum Bdellovibrionota_C; class UBA2361; order UBA2361; family JAFLCA01; genus JAIBBV01. Next base: position 15,390 of record JAIBBV010000046.1, on the reverse strand, counting down.
GCCGGATCGATTCCTAGCTCGCGGATTCTACGCTGGCATTCGCGCGAGCTGAGTCCGCAATCGATAAGAAAGCAGGTGTTTTCGGTCTTAACTAGTGTACAGTTGGCCTTGCTGCCACTAGCTAACACAGAGAATTGAAACATAGATGCATACACTACAATGGGGAGCTATCTTATACCAAGATGGAATAGCTCAATCGGCTAAGGTTAGCGCCATTTTACGCCAATACATTATAGGGAGCTTGGAAGCGAAGTGAATACCCCACTCTATTTACTAGGACCCGGGGCTCTGGGGATGGGTCTGGTGCGGCATCTGAATAACTTTGTCCATTTACATTTGCTTGTAAAACCGACGCACCGCGAGCATATAAGCGTATTAATCAAGCAGCTGGCCAAGCAAGGCCATACAACAGCGCCTGTGGTTGAAACCTCCCTGCCCCCAAAGCGCCTGTGTGCGACTTCTCAACTCTGGCTTTGTTGCAAAGCCTACGACCTACAAGCAGCGCTTAAGCCAATGCTTGGTCGAATAAGTGAGTTTGACTGCGTCGTTCTGTGCTGCAATGGTTTGGGGGTGTACCAGGAGGTAGCAGAGCTAATTGGCTCAGGTACCCCGCTAGTGCGAGTACTGTGCTCTACAGGCTTCGCCTTTGATCCTAGCGGGAATGTTGTACAGAGCGGCCACCTCAAATTTTCTATTTCTAGCGCCGCTAAGCATCAGAAACAGCTACATGCAATTGGGGATCTGCTTAGTTTGACAGGTGCCGACCTCACATTTGAAAAGACGGTTGCACTTGCAGAGTGGCGTAAGGCACTTGCAAATGCGGTTGTAAATTCACTGTGCACTATCGAGAACGTAAAAAATGGAGAATTGCTAACAAACTCGGGCCTAAAACAGCAAGCGATTTTGCTACTGGATGAGATTCGAGCTGTAGCGCGTTGTGAGCACTTTGATTTGACTAGTCCCACAAACGAAGCATTCTTTTCAGGTATTGCCAATCATGCAGAAAACCTAAATTCCACCCTATTGGATGTGCGTCGGGGGTCAAGAACAGAGACTCTTTATATTTTGGAGAGAATCGTCCACATTGCTGATAGCTACGGCCTTGCAGTCCCGACCGCGCGGCACACTCTTGAGCGGATTAAGCAAGTTGAAGCGCGCATTTAGCGCAAGCACTTAGCTTCAATTGTCGAAGCAGAGTACATATTAAGGCTAAATATTGAAGCTAACACATTCTGCGGACTCAGAGATGAGCGCATCTCGACAAGCCGCCGCTGCTGACAAACGTCGCCAGCTTGATAGGCTGGAGTAGTAGGAATCATGCCCCACACAAAATAGCTATTCCAAGCTTGCGTTGTGTAAAGCGGTCTGTCCGAATCAGAATCCGAGCCGAGTTTGTAGTTAATGCGATAACAGCCGCTGATAATGGAAACGGCTAGTAGCAGTACAAGAGATTTAGTCTTCATATTATTATGCAGCGCAGCGGTAAGTTATGGTTTTTGGCGTGTAAATGCCGACCGACCCCAGCGACAAAAGAAAATCAACCGGCGTAAGTTGCTCACTTAAGCTAGCAACTCCCTTGGGGCATTCGCTAGCCAAGTCCAGAGTCTTTTCGCCAACCAAGCCTAGCACGAAGAAATGCTCTCGCACCTCATGTGCTGGCAGAGAGGGAACTGGCCGCTCAACTCGCAATGTATAGCAGCCCGCAAGGCAGATAACTAGCAAAACTAAGAGAGTAGGTTTCATGTTGGCCAGATTATCCGAGCACCACCCCTCTCACAAGGCTTAAACTTTTGCGCTATGCAACATCTCGTAATCAGGCCTGCATAATCTAATTGTGATGGTGGCATTTCATATTTAGAGCCCTCCATTTTCTCCCCCGCGGCTCTAATCTTCTACATGGTTTATATCTATGCTTAAGCAAGTTACTACTGCTGTGCTGACCGTATTTTTCTTGTGCGCCTGTCCGATGGCAATGGCGCAGTCAACATCCACAGATGCCGACTCAAGGGAGCGCCTGTGTATGCAGATGAAGGAGTTAAGCGAGTTCTATCGCTCTCAAAGTGAACAGATAAAGCGCTTAATTCCACTTTGCTACGAAGCCTTGAACTGTGCGTCAAGTGAAATGGCATACGAAACTGGCAGTGAATATCATCAAACTAGAGCTTGCGTTGACTCGCTAAGAGTAGTCGCGCCTGAGCTGCAAAAATTATATGACTACCTTCTTAAGATGTATGCCTACTACGACGGGCTGCGTCTAGCGCTGTGCATCAAGGCAAACGACGAGTAAGACCTAATCCACTACTTCGGAATGCAAAGAGTGGAGATAGTTTTACCGTCTCGGCAAGCCTAGCACTCGCTCGGCAATGATCGAGCGTTGAATTTCGGAAGTACCAGCCGCTATGGTCCTTCCCCTTGAGTACAAGTAGCGGTGCATATCTGGATTATCTAGGCGCAGAGCTTCCGTGCCCGCAAACTTGAGCGCCAACTTACAAATGGATTGAAAGGACTCCGACCACAGCAGCTTGTCTAAGGAGCCCTCTGGGCCGGGAGATTTGCCAGCGGAATAACCTAATAAATGCTCATACGCCAACGCACGAATAGCGCAGGCTCGCGCCAGCTCCTTAGCCAGCTCACGCTTTAAGCCCTGGTCAGTGTCTGGCTTGCAGCGCTCCAGGAGTTCACGCAGAGCGACTTCCGATTGAAGCTGGCGTGCAAAGGTGAGCACAACTCGCTCATACATTAGCGTTGATATGGCAATTTTCCAGCCTGATCCAATCTCGCCAACGAGGTTTTCCTTGGGAACAAAAACCTCGTCGAAAAAGACCTCGTTGAATTCGTCATCACCAGATATTTGGCGCAGCGGCCGCACGGTGATGCCAGGCGTCTTCATATCGACGAGGAGATAAGAAAGCCCCCTATGCTTTTCATCCTCATCTGAGGTTCGACAAAGCAAGAAGCAATACTGAGCGATATGCGCAAAACTAGTCCAGATCTTTTGGCCACTAACGTAAAAGCCTTTCTCATCCACTCTAGCTTTTGTCTTAATAGCCGCTAAATCGCTGCCTGCCCCTGGCTCAGAAAAACCTTGGCACCAAATGTCGCTTCCACTAAGGATGTTAGAAAGGAAGCGCTGCTTTTGCGATTGGCTACCATGTTTAATTAGGACTGGGCCAACCATAGTAAGCCCAAAAAGGCCTAGTAGCTGGGGGGACCGCATGCGCACGAGTTCTTCCTGTACGATAGATTCCTCGACCAGAGTCAAGGAGCGGCCTCCGAACTCTTTAGGCCAATGCACCCCCACCCAATTGCCCTGCGCGAGCTGGGCCTGCCAGGCTCGCCCAACCCGAACAAATTCTGACAACGACGCGTCATTCGCCTTAGGCGGCTGATTGCTCTGCAGCCAATGACGAAATGCGGTTCGAAACTCCTCACTGCAGGTGGAAATACTAAGCCGTAACACCTTAGGTCGTCCTTTTGGTTAGTTTCGTTCCGGCTTCCGAATCTAAAAAGAAATCGACGCGCTCTTGTCGCTGCAGAAAAATCCGCGCGGGGATAAGTGAGGTATCCTCATTTCCTTCTAATACTCGTTGCACAATAGAGGCCTTCGACTCACCCTTGGCCAAAAACAGCATCCTTTTTGCAGACAGCAGAGCAGCGGGAGTTAAGGTAATGCGAGGCTTATTCTCCTCCGGGTGCGTCACTGCGCTACATAGTTCAGAGTTTGGCGAGGACAGAACAGTGGAGCCAGGGAAGATTGAGGCAGTATGACCATCCTCTCCTATTCCTAGTAAGACCAAATCGAATGATGGATTCTGACCCAGCTCTTTTATGAGCAAATCGTGGTAGGCCCGGGCGGCCAATTGAGGAGTTTTCAGGTTAGTATCAACCGGGAACACCTTTGGTGCGTTTGTACCAAGCTGGCTAAGTAAAGTCTCTTGGACCATGCGGTAGTTGCTCTGATTATCATCCCTAGGCACCCAGCGTTCATCGCCCCAAAAAAGCATTACTTTCCCCCAAGCTACCGACTCAACCCTGGGAGGTTTCGTCAGAGCGCGGTAGATGGCGCTTGGCGTACTGCCGCCAGCTAGTGCTATTGAGCACTGGCCGCGTTCCTCAATAGCCTCACCAATGCATGCAACAATCTCGTCTGCTACCGCCCCGGCGTACAGTTTTGATTCTATAATTTCAATGTGTGATTTCATTGGGCTTAGCAGTAAGTCCTGTCGTACATTAACACAAGCACAGCAACATCTAAGCGCTTGCGGTTTCTCTAGGCGACTCGCACTAATGGCTCTGCAGGCTTTCTCTAATCTTTAACGCCACCCGAACTGCGCCTGAATAGTTGGCAAGAGATTCGCCGATAAAAAAATGTCTTCGAACTCGACCTTCGAAGCTCTCATCTTCGAACGGTCGTGTGGCCCGGTGCACATCCTTGCCGGACACCGTCGTTTCGAGAAGCTTAGCACGAAGCATCTCGACAGTGAACTCCTTCCCGGCTGCCTCCAGCGTAAGACGAACCCTGCTTAGCCGCTCTGTTTGGTCGCTGCGCGAGCCAACAAACTTAAGCTCTATTACACTTCCATCCGCGCCACAAAGACGAATGCAGTTGTCTATACCGCACTCTAGGACTGCTGCTCCAAGACGATTCACCACCCAACCGGCAAAAAGAAGCGCTAGGGCTCCAGGCTGGGCAGCTGAGGGTCCTTCGAACCCGATTTCGATAGAGCGCACTTGTGGACGCCCTAGACCAGCTGCGCAGCGATTGACGCCCAGCTTTAGCTCTTCACGCCATACTCCCAAACCGACCCAGGAAAAATCGACAACCGTCCTTGTAAGAGGAAGTAGCTCAGCTAGTTTCTGGAAGTTCGTAGAGAAACTTTGCGAGTCCAAAAAGATAGAGTCTGCCAAGGGCGCTACAGCTCGGATAAGCGCAATGTCAACATCTGGATCGTAAAGGAATATTTCGGTTGGCATCCCAGTTAGCATATGTGCCCGGATGACACTTGGTATTCCAGCAAAAGCGGCGGGCGCAGCGCTTAATCGAATAACCTCTGAGCAGACGTGCTCTGTTTTCGACAGCCCATGGCAACGCGCAGAAATTGAAGCTTGTACGGTTGATGTAGATGGGTCCGGGAATGCTACGAAGAAACGAGATGGGTGCGCCAATGATAAAGCATCAATCAGCTGCTCAAGCGCTGGGAGCCTCTGCGGACCAGATACTAAAATAATCAGATTGCAATTCGCCGAGCGATTGTATACCGCGTCCTCTCCTTGCAACTCAGCGAAGATACTCGTGAGCGTATCAGATATCTTCCCCAGCGCAGTCGGAGTATAGCTATATTGTGTGTCAACCATACACTACAGCCTTCTCCAACGGTGCTTCTGTTCCTTGAGCAATGTTGCTGCGGCAGCCGGTCCCCATGTGCCAGCTTCGTAAGTGTGTAGCGGTGGTCGGGCCACCTTTCCACCGGCTGGCAGAGCCCATTGTTCAAGTACTGGAGCAAGTAAATCCCACGCTTCCTCAATTTCATCATCGCGAGTAAATAGCGAGGCATCGCCTTTCATTGAATCAAGCAATAGGCGCTCGTATGCATCTGGGGAAGGTACCCCGAATGAGTGGCCATAGGTAAAGTCCATAACCACTGGTCTAACCCGTAGGCGGGGACCAGGTGGCTTGCTGCAAATCTTTAGCGAGATACCCTCATTCGGCTGAACCTGAATCGCCAAGATATTCTGATCGAGTTCTCCAACCTGACGCCCACGGAATAGCGACTCGGGCGCGCGCTTAAAGGCAATTGAGATTTCAGTAATACGTTTGGCGAGACGCTTACCGGCTCGCACATAAATTGGAACTCCCGACCAGCGCCAATTATCAACCTCTAGGCGCAAAGCAGCGAAGGTCTCGGTTTGGGAGGTCGCCGCAATACCTTTCTCTTCCATGTACCCAATCGCGGACTCCCCGTTAACAAACCCCTTGGTGTATTGCGCCCTAACGGTTTGACGAGCTACATCCTCCGGCTTCAGGCGTCTAATAGCACGCAACACCTTCACCTTCTCGTCGCGAATAGCATCCGCGTCGCTAAGTGAATATGGGGGCTCAATGCACAGCAATGCTAGAATTTGAAGTAGGTGATTCTGTACGATGTCACGAAGAATGCCCGATTGATCGAAATAGCCGGCCCTACTGCCAACCCCAATGTCCTCGCAGAAGGAAATTTGGATATGATCAATAAAATTGTGATTCCATAGAGGTTCAAAAATACCATTTGCGAAGCGGAATACTAAAATGTTCTGGACGGTTTCCTTTCCCAAGTAGTGATCAATACGGAAGATTTGTTCTTCTGCAAAACTCTTGCGGAGGACTGAGTTTAGCTCGCGTGCAGAGGCCAGATCGTGTCCGAAGGGCTTCTCGATGATAAGTGATGTGCTACGTGCAGCTGCCTTGGGATCTTCGACCAGCCCCGCGCCTCTTAAGTTAGTGGCAATCGGACCAAAGAAGCTTGGGGAGGTGGCTAGATAATATAGATAATTGAGAGTCTCAGCGCGCTTCTTCTCTAGAGACTGAAGGCGCTCTCGCAACTTAACAAAACTCTCTAACGATGTGCCGTCTAGCTGTTGGTAGTAGATATTCTGCGAGAAGCGCTGCCACAGTTCGTCATTTATTGTACGACGCGAATGCTTCTTAACCGACTCGAATAGGTTTTTGCGGAAGTCTTCATCGCTAAGTGGAGTCCTAGCTGCGCCTACAACTACGAAGTTAGATGGCATGTAGTCGTCATAGGCAAGGTTGTAAAGAGCTGGAATTAGCTTACGATGAGTAAGGTCGCCTGTGGCGCCGAAAATTACTATCGCTGTACCAGGTGGCCGAATAATACGGTTTTCACCCTCAGCAAATGGATTTTCCATGTATTTTTATCCCCTACTTAGTGATTATTTGATGAAGCTTTGACGCTTTTTCTCGATTGAATCGAGTAGTTCCTGGAAGGCATCAGCAAAAAGCTTCACGCCCTCTTCCTGTAGCGTCAGCATCAACTGATTGAAATTTAAGCCCAGCTCACCCAAATGCTTCACCAAGGCCTTAGCTTCAGGCAGGCCTTGATGTAGCCGAGGTTCAACCGTCAAGCCTTGCATAAGCGCCTTTAATGTCTGAGGTGGAACGGTATTCACTGTTTGCTTCCCTGCAAGCTCCTCGACGTATAGAACCGGCTTCAAGTCTGGACTCTTGGTGCCGGTGCTTGCCCACAGTGGCCGCTGCGGGAGAGCCTTAGCTTTGGCTAGCTTTGAAAAACGCGCTGAGGAGAACAGCTGCTCGAAGCGCTCGTAGGCCAGCTTGGAGTTGGCCACCCCAATTTTTGCTCGGAATTTGGTTTTGTCTTCAGCTTTTGCTTTACCAGCTTGGACTAACGCGTCATAGGCTTTCTCGCAAATTGTGTCCACGCGCGACACGAAGAACGAAGCAACAGATGAAATCGCAGATATATCCTGTCCTTTGGCTAGGCGTGTCTCCAAGGCGGTCATATATTGCTCTACAACTTGCTCGTACACACTAACCGAGAAGATGAGCGTTACGTTTACATTTATGCCTTCTTCAAGCGCTGCGCGGATAGCCGGCAGACTTTCTGTAGTGGCTGGAATTTTTATCATTATGTTTGGTCGATTAAGTCTCGACCACAAACGACGCGCGGCTTCGATGGTGCCCTTTGTGTTGCGAGCCAGGAATGGCGACACCTCGATACTGGCGTATCCATCCACGCCTTTGCTGGAAGTAAAGACTGGCAGCAAAAGGTCCGCTGCAGCGCCCACGTCAGAGATCATTAAATCTTCACCAATGTCAGCTGCGGACATGCCCTTACGAGCCAGTGGCTTCATATCGTCATCATAATTATCACTGCCAGCTATGGCATTCTTGAAGATGGTTGGATTGCTCGTAAGGCCCAATACGCCCGCATCGATAATCGAGGCCAACTCTCCTGACTTAAGTACGTCGCGTGAGAGATTGTCATACCAAATGGACTGGCCAAGAGTTCTTAAGGCCTCGAGATTCTTATTTTTAGGCATCGCTAGACTCCACTAATAGGCAGCCGCATGCCGCCTGTGGCGACAATCAACAAAGCAATACTGCCAGTACGAAAGCTAGCGCGAAAATGGAGCTCCCAAAAGGGCTTTCTATTGAGATAGGCCAGGTCCTGACGGCCTAGAATCGATTCCTGCTAAGGTACGCGCGAAGTGCTGTAGATCTGTGGACGGCGTTCTTGAAAGGTCCTCCCTAGCTGCGCTGGGGATTTTGCCAAATTATTGGGAGGGCCTAGGCTTAAACCTGGGCAGCGCCATGTTCCAAGAAGAGTGACTTACTAGTTCTTAGCTTTCTGTCCAAGTCGAAGGACTTGATTTCGGTGCTATCATCCAACTCAAGAGCGCGCTCAGCTGCCACCAATGATCTAATTTCCTCGAAATTGAATCGAGGGGTACGACGTCCAAATGAAACGATGTCTCTTTGGCGTACTGGCTCCCGTCTTAGGCTAATGCTCATATCTGTATGCTCCCCTGCCAAGCAGATTCGCAAAACCTGATTATCAACTGCCTAAACGTGACCAAGTACCTAGCGCAACCTGAAAAAAAAGGGCCGAATCGTTATAAATTGCCCGAATGTACTGCGCGATGTATGCCGCCCTTGCGTGTTCTGTATAAGGCAAAGCGACGGCAGACTCAAACATATTATGGGATAGAAGCACTTCGGTGTGACCTACCTAAGCCTCGATTCTTTCAATATCATGTGACATAACTAGCTAATTTATTTCGCTTTTATGTCGGGTGCTACAATTGCGTCTGAATTAGGAAACATAAGTTCGCCGCGCCTTCTATGCGCTAGGTAGTCTAAGCTGGTACGTATGCAGTTGAGCGCGTAGGGGATGCCATTTACGTGGCAAATTTCATCGCCGTAGTAAGTTGGTATTGGCCGCTCAACAATACGTAGCCCGCGCTCAGCCAAGGCTAAAATGATCTGGGTATCAAAGTGCCAAGTGTCAGTGAAGCTTTCGAAGGGAATTTGCTTTAGAGCTGCTGTGGAGTAGAGCCGATATCCGGAGTGGTACTCACTTAGCGCTAGTCCTGTGCAGTAGTTTTGGATGCCAGTAAGAATTTTGTTGCCGATAAATTTATAGAAAGGCATTCCTCCGCGGCGCGCTTCTCCCGGGAGAGACATACGGGAGCCGAAAACCATTTCCGCCTCACCTTTCACAAGCGGCTCAAGCAAGAAAGGCAGCGCCTCGGGGGCGTACTGACCATCCCCATGCACCAGCGCCACAATGTCGAAACCTCGCTCTAGGGCATAGCGATATCCTACTTTTTGATTACCACCATAGCCGTGATTACGCTGATTGCGTTGAACTGTAAGTTTTTCAATATGATGTTCATGCTTGTATCCAAGCGCCGCATAATAGGAGTTATCCGCGCTGCAATCGTCAATCACGAAAATCTCTGAGACTTGTTCATATGTCGCTTGCGGGATGCGTGAAATTGTTTTGATTAGATGATTCACCGCATTATAGGCGATGATAAAGATTCCGATGCGCGGATGACTCATATAATCATTATGCCACGGAAGCAGATTGCGGGCTATCAGCATCGAGGGAACGAACTATTTTTCCTACCAGATCATAGCCAGCTAGTTCTGTTATTTCCACCTCAACCATATTGCCGCTTCGAAATTGCTCCAAAGGCAAGTCAGCGTCATTAATGAGGATCTGCCCATCTACGTCAGGGGCCTGGAATTCACTACGGCCGCTGAGTAGTAAATCGGTATCCTCATGCTGACCTTCAAGTAATACGGGAATTCTTCTACCAATAAAGGCCGAGAGGCGACCTTGAACTGCCTGTTGCTGCGCCAGCATGACTCGCTCGCGCCGCTTATCCTTTACCTTCTGTGGAATTTGACCTGGCATATCGAAAGCTGGGGTGCCCTGCTCTCTTGAGTATGTAAACACACCCACATTGGTAAAATGCCCCTGGGCGACAAACTCCACCAAATCATCAACATCTTCTTCTGTTTCACCTGGAAACCCAACGATGAAAGTTGTGCGCAGGTGTATTGAGGGCTGCTGCGCTGTGATGAACTCTATCAGAGCGCGCGGTGCGTAGCGTCCAATCGGGCGCTTCATAATCTTTAGAAGCCTCTCGCTACTATGCTGTAGAGGTAGATCGAGATACTTGCAAATTCGACTACTATCAGCGATCAGGCGCAGTAGTTGCTCGTCAATTCCAATCGGGTACGAGTACAGCAATCGAATCCAATCCACGCTAGTTTCAGCATTGAGAGCTGAAAGCAGGTCTACCAGGCGCTCACCGGGTCGGTCTTTGCCGAAGGATGTCAGGTCCTGTGCCACTAAATTTACTTCCCTTACCCCTTGAGCACCGAGCATCTGCACTTCTTTCACTACTGATGAGATCGACCTACTGCGCATCGCGCCTCGAAGTTTCGGAATAATGCAGAATGTGCACGGCCTATCGCAGCCTTCAGATACTTTCACGTATGCAGTATGGCGCTTGGTTGATAGGAACCGCGGCATACTATCATCGTACAAGAAATAAGGACGCGAGCCGTCGTGCAGAATATCCTTTAATTTGCCATCAGCTCTTTCCGATACATTCAGCACGTCATCCACTGAAATGAAGGCATCTACTTCCGGCAAGGCAGAAGCGAGGTCGCCGCGGTATCGTTCAACCAAGCAGCCAGCCACAAGAAGCTTCCTAAGACGCCCAGACTTTTTCTGTTCTGACACTTCCAGAATGCAATCGATACTCTCTTTTATTGCACTTTCCAAGAAGCCGCATGTATTGACGACCGCAACGTCAGCAAGCTCAAGCTCGCTCACGATTTCGTAACCAGAGTTCTTAAGGACTCCCAGCATTACCTCCGAATCAACCTGATTTTTTGCGCACCCCAAGGTGATTACTGCCGCACGTCCACGATAGTTAGACCCCGCTTGTACCAGAGCGTCTGGGCGGATGTTCATGCTTACACCGCTACCGCAACTTGGCGCGCCTGACTCACTCTGATCCAGAATCTTGAAACTTGACGTCATTGCCTAGCCTTGGTTACGGGGTGCCTTTTCTAATCTGCGGTCACTTAAATCCACTCCCTTAGGGAAATTTACTGCGAAGTTACTTTCTTCAAGCGAATTGTCGAACTTCACTTCGGCGAAAAGAATGCTAGTGGTATTGCCGCCAATATCTCTAATCTTGGCGCCACTTGGGCGATGTTCCTTATCTAGCAGCAATTGCAGTTGTTGAAGATTGCCGTTCTCTATTCCTGTGCGGGGCGTGAGTGTAAGCAAATCGCCCTGAGAGGTGCTACAGGCGCTTTCAACTTGAAAGGACTTATCTAGGTTTCCTATGCCCATCAGAAAAGCCACGGGAAGGTCGCTCATCATGACGTCCTTGAAGTTGTCAATAAGCACTTGTTTCTCGCGTTCCTGATAGAACCACATAGTTTGGTCACGGATTAGGAAAACCTGAGGTTCAGGTGAGCTGTAGGACCATTTCATCATACCGGGCCGCTTAAACCAGACCGTCCCTTTACTGCGTTCGGATACCTCCAAGGCTGCCATGAAGGAATCCTGAGCGAACTGCGCTTCTAGGGTTGAAACCTGCGAATAGCGCCTTTGAGCGGCAATGAGTAGTTCCTGCGCGGACTTGGCTGCAATTGGCGTTTTGCAAGTAAAGGCCAATTGCTCTGCTTGGGCGAAGCAGCAGAAGCAGAGCATGCAAATTGTAGCGGTAACGGCAAAACGCATAGCCGCTAATAATAAGTCATCTTAATAAGTTAGGCAAACATGGCAAGTTAAGCCCACGAGATTAATGGACTATGCCGTACTTGTAGGCCGAAGTTCGCATAGGCACAGCAGGTTATTAGGATCTCTTAACCCGTAATGCGAATCTTTGCGCAGCAAAGTTCGCATAGGTACAACAGGTTGTTAGGATCTCTTAACCCGTAATGCGAATCTTTGCGCAGCAAAGTTCGCATAGGTACAAAAAGGAAGCGCGGCGGGCTTTGACGTGTTTCCACTGTAAGCCGCGCCGCGCGCATGGTGTAAAGCCGCTCGTGCTAGGAGAGATCAACTTTCACCTTTTGTCGATCGTGCGCCCAATCGCCGTGTCGTCCGAGATGCGGCAACCCGAAAGTTACCGATATCGTGCTGTTAAGCCTGCCCGTTTAGGGGCCAACTCCTCTTGCGGAGGAGTCGCTCGAATCAAAGGGTGAGCTCCGATACGAGAGCGGCCATCATACTCGAAAAGCATTAATTTCCCGAGCGTACGCCCCTTGCGAGGCGCCAAGATGGCCTACCTGGCTGCGTTCTGGCCGATGACCGAAGTCTCCGAGCAGGCGCACACCAAGGACGATCATCAACGAGGGCGTTTACCTTGCGGTAAACTAAAGCCCAATCGTCGAAGTGAAGATCTCCAATGGTAGCTCTTTCGTCTTCTGAGTGGGACCGCACGTGCTCGCGGTCTTTTCTGTCTGGAGCTTTATCCCTAGAGAGGTTTGCCCGCTTTCACGGTCCCCGCTTACGCGGATTCTTCTCTCCGGGGCTTCCACCGTTTCCGGCTTCGCCCACATCAGTTTTGCTAACTGCGGATACTACTGTTGCCAGGTTCACCGCTTACAGCTTTTCTCAGTCCGCTACCGCCCGTTAGGGCCATAGCGGTGAAGGCTTTTGTCGAGACTTACGTGTATACCGAAGTATACAGCACAAGAATCTTTCCGTCGGGTCGCCCCGTCGGACGCTTGCCATGAGAGTCGGTTGCCCGAAACCAAAACATCCCAGCAGTGTGACTGACAACGAGCTAAGCAAGGAATTTCTTCATTACCTAACCCCGCCTCAAAACGCCGAAGCGAAATGAAACGGCTGTGGTCATCACTCACTCGTGTTGGGGAACGTTTTCGTTCACCTCACTCTTGTTCCTAAATAGCATGCTCGGATGGAATTTCAATCGAAAAGTGGGCTGAACTACGAATTTTAGAATAATCCCTTTTAAAGTCTCATGCTATGTTTGTGTTGTGACAATCCACAGGTGTGAACAAAGAAAGTAGCCATTGAAAGAACAACACAATTTACATTCAAGTTGTTTGAACTTAGCTAGAGAACTACTACAGCTCAAAAATGGACCGATGTTTCATTTCCCGTGAGAGAATGACCATTCTCGCCTATCAAAGAGCGACCCATACCAACGCGGGTGCGCATGCTCAGTCCTTAATCGATCTAAGACCGCTATTTCTAATGAATTTTTGGGTTAGACTCTCAAACCCAGATTAGCGTCACCTACTGCTGTGGACTCGGGAAGGCGGCTTGCAGTTAAAGTTTTAATTGCCTGATTCAGCATCATGAGTTGGTACGATCACTTCGCGAGGTTTTGCGCCATCGCTTGGGCCAACTATACCTTCCTTTTCCATCATATCTACGATTCGCGCAGCGCGATTGTATCCAATCCTAAAGGCACGCTGAATCATCGATGTTGATGCTTGGCCTTTTTCTAGTACCAATTCAACAGCTTTATCGTACACCGCGTCGTATTCATCAGGGTTATTGAGCAAGTCCTTGGTTTCAGATTGCTCTCCTTCCTGCACTGCACGTTCGCAAATTTCCAGTATCCGCTCGTCGTACTGTGGCTTGGCCTTGGCTTTTATTGAATCCACAACCTTCTTCACCTCAGCGTCTGAAATGAAGGCGCCGTGGATGCGGCGAAGGGCTTCTGCTCCAGGCTGCAAAAATAGCATATCACCTCGACCCAAGAGCTTATCAGCTCCCATCTGATCCAAAATGGTTCGCGAGTCTACGCGTGCAGTGACTCGGAATGAGAGGCGCGCAGGGAAATTAGCCTTAATCAAGCCAGTGATGACATCAACTGATGGGCGCTGGGTAGCAATAATAAGGTGAATGCCGGCGGCGCGCGCCTTTTGGGCTAATCGCGTAATTAGCTCCTCGATATCACGGCCTACCGTGAGCATAAGATCGGCCAACTCGTCGATCACTATTACGATCTTCTGCAGTGGCTCTAAACGTTCGACTGCCAGCGGCTCAGCATTCTCCTCGACATTCGGGTCTTCCTTTGCTTCAATCGTGCCACTTTCCACAACGTTTTCTTCTGGGAGTTGCACCACGTCGGCTCCCGCTGGCGTAGTGGGTTCGTTGGCAAGCGGACTAACCTCTCCCTTAACTAGGGCGTTGTAAGCATCGATATTTCGGACTGAGTAGCGCTGCATCATTTTGTAGCGCCGATTCATTTCATTAACTGCCCACTGTAGCACGCCTTTGGCTTGTCTTGGATCCGTAACTACCGGCACACGCAGGTGCGGTATGTCTTCATATGCGCTGAGCTCAAGAATTTTTGGATCGATCAGAATCAATCCTAGGTCGGCTGGGCTGGCATGATATAAGAGGCTAACAAGAATTGCATTAATACATACAGATTTCCCGGTTCCAGTTGCTCCAGCCATGAGTAGATGCGGCATGGTTGCGATATCGACAACCACCGGATCGCCATAAGTATCTTTGCCCAAAGGTACGCTCAAAATTGACTCGGCTGTAAGGAACGCTTCGCTTTCTAGAACGTCGCGCATGCGCACAATATCTCTGTGTTTGTTAGGGACTTCGATGCCAACTGTGCCTCGCTTTGGGATCGGAGCAATTATGCGCAGCGAGCTAGCACGCAGGCTCATCGCGAGATCGTCTTGTAGAGCAGCTATCTTTCCTACTTTGACGCCTGGGGCAGGTTCAAACTCGAAAAGAGTAATGACCGGACCAGGATGTACCTGCGTAACTTTGCCGTAAATCCCAAAGTCCTTTAATTTGCCCTCAATCTGACGCGATTTTTCTCGCAATTCGTTGTCATCTTCCCCGCCAACGCTAGGCTCACCTGGTGTTAGAATAGCCACGTCTGGTAGTTCATAGCCGGGGAATCTTGGGTTTTCGCCGACATCCTCCTCAACTTCCTCTTGCTTTTTTCTCTGCCGAGCGAGTTGGGCAACCTTAGCGCGCTCTTCAGCGTCTCTACGCTTTACGACAATACGATTGCTGTCATCGGATGTTAAGGCCGGTGCCTCGTCAGGGTCTAACTCTTCAGTATCAGCCTGATCTAAATCAGAAGCGGGCTGTCGATCTTCACCTTCAGAAGGTGAACTAGACTCCTCGCGCAAGGTCTCGACTTTTTTGCTAAGCGCAGAAGAAGCCCTACTACGAGTCCTTGGCAGTTTGAATGCCTCCTGCTCGTCATCTTCATCCTCACTCTCCGAACGTTCGCGGCTTGACTTTGGAGGAGCGCTCATAAGCAAGCGGTCGAGTGCGTGTAGACCAGCGCTCCAGGCTTTACAAACCAACTGCCAGATAAGCCTAA
>JAIBBV010000087.1 GCA_019694465.1 Oligoflexia bacterium | reverse complement strand
AAGGAGCACCGTAGCGGCACCACCCAAACATAAAATATCCGAATACCGTAGGAAGTATTAGGTTGATTCCCTTGGTCACTAAATCAACATCACGGATCAACGCATGATAGTAAGAGACGCTAAAGCCTAACCAGATGTAAATCCAAACACACACCCATGTGATCATCGTTAATGACTTTGGCCATGGCAGAAGGGCAATAAGGGGGTAGCCCACAGCAAAAAGTAGTCCGGCCTTAATCGACCATGAGGTGATCATTAGTGGGATCACTGTCATACATAGTCCAAAGACGATTGTTTCTTTCTTCCCTAACTGCATCAATCACCGAAGATCTTTTTATTCATCCGTTCCACGACGTCGGCTATCTCGCTCTCAGCAAAGTGCGAGTACCGTTTTACCATCTGTAGGGTCTTATGACCTAGAACTTCTGATATTTGAAGCATGGTGGCACCGTTCATAGCGAGATAAGAGGCTGCCGAGTGCCTCAAATCGTGGAAACGGAAATTGGAGATACCCGCGTCACGGAGTGCCCGATACCAAGGCTTATCAAGCGAGAAATGGCTATCTTTGGTTTCGCTAGGAAAAACCAGATTGGTGTCAATTCGCCTGACCTTTGCATGCTTCCTGAGCACCTCAAGAGCTCGGCCTCGAATACTAACTCGACGACGCTCTCCATTTTTTGTCTCTTCGAGGATCAGCACACCACTGCCAAGGTCAATCTGATCCCAAGTAAGTGAGAGCATCTCGCCGCGTCGCATGCCGGTAGATAACGCTAACACCACAATTGGGTATAAATTTGCAGAGCAACTTTTTTGGCAAACTTCGAGTAACTTCTCTCGCTCTTCATTTGAAAGAAAGCGTACACGCCCTGGAGCTTCCCGCTCGCGCCTGACTCGTCGGGCGGTATTGAACTCCATCCATTCCCAGTCTTGAGCACATAGTTGGAGAACGCAGCTAAGCACCGATAGGTAGCGGTTCCATGTCTGCGGCTTTCGTGGTGCATTGAAGCGAGTAATCCCTCTTAGGAAGAGTCCCTTAAGCTGGGATAGAAGAGCCGGGGTAACTTCACTCAGGTATTTTGAGCCTGCCTGTTCTTTGAACCAGGCTAAACATCGAAGATGATCCTGAAGCACCTTTGGCTTTTTGTGGACCTCTTCTAAAATGTATCTTTCAATGGCTTCGGTGAGTGTATGACGCTGCGCTTCTGTTTGGGCAAATGCGCGGCCTGATCGTAGGCTTGATTCAGTATCTTGAACCCAAGCTTTAGCATCGGTCAGTCTATTGAATCGTTTATAAAGGGAACGCTGGCCAGTGCGCCGCACTTCGGCGTCAAAAACGACCTTACCTCGTTTAGTCTTTTTCTCGTTGATCGTGCCCATAGTTTCAGCCCGCCCTTAGTCCTCGGTCGGCGTGTTAGACCATCCGATTCAATCAGAGCCTCGTATCCGGTGATGGCTCTGAAGAACTCGGAAATGGTTTCGAACCGCCGAGGGCTCAAAAGTCATTTACGGATGATTTACGGATAAACCGTTTTTTTCGGGCTTCGAGGGAAGCGGTCTTTCGACCGCTAACTCCCGAATTATGAAACGATGTCGACTATCTAGCGTAAGGAAAGATTGGAGGCCCGAGCCGGATTTGAACCGGCGTATGACGGTTTTGCAAACCGTTGCCTTAGCCAACTTGGCTATCGGGCCGCATTTACGCGAAGATTTTGGCCGCATACTTCGTTCCGCTGCGCTCGGGCTCACTGCGACTTACCTAAAGTAATGTCTCATTCGCCCTCGCTCGCGCGCCTCGTCTGCGACCAAAATCTTCGCGTAAATGGACCACGGAGATTCTTGCTGGCCGCATACTTAAAGCCGGATTACAGAAACGTAATACGCCTTCGCACCTTGGACACTAAGCACCCCTAAATATCAGAAGTCGCTGCCATGGCCAAGCGCCTGAGACTCTAACATACTGAAATCATGATTGAAATCATTTCAACAAAAAAAGCGCCGAAACATTAAAGAATTTTCCAGCATGTCGATTACCTTAGGTACTAGGCATGACACCATCCTTTCTGCGAGTAGGGGGCGATACAAAGGCTTTTTGAATCGCCTCTTTTTTTTTCTTACTCCAGCACAGCCTCATAGCTTGCAATCCACCGGCGTATGTAGAAATATATTGACGCAATAGCCTGAAACTATTGCGATAAACACTGCTTGCAGGGCCCACTTCTTGGCACCCGCAGTGGCTATATTTATTAACTCGGAGTCCTACCAATGGCATACGTCGTAACAAAGCCTTGCATCGGCACCAAGGATCGCTCCTGCGTTGAAGTCTGCCCAGTCGACTGCTTCTATAATATTAAGAAAAAGAAATATAACGACCTCTTTAGCCTTGGCCTCAGCCCAGATGGGGAAGAAGGCATGCTCATGATTCACCCAGACGAATGCATTAATTGCGGCGCCTGCGAGACAGAATGCCCAGTCGAAGCAATTTATGAAGACTCCGCAGTTCCGGAACAATACAAGGCCTTCGTGAAGTACAATGAAGAGGAAACCCTCGGACTAAGCGACGAAGACCTCGATGCTTCACGCTGCACTTCAAAGAAGAAATAAGCTCGCAGTCGTTCAGCGCTCTAATTTGAGCAAGTGGGACTGCGCGTCAGTCTAGTCAGTTCCTAAGACTTTTGTTGCGCTTGCGCGATTGAAATCGCTGTACTATTGCCCAATACTAACGGCAATTGCATTCAATGAGTCGATCGCTATTTCTCCAGGAATGCCAGGAATGGTTGCCTTTGCAAACGCATGACCCACTCCCCCTTCATCCGTACCCCCAGATACTTGGCAAGTAGCACCAGGAAATATCACTGTTAACACTTCACAAGTGCATAGCGCAGACTTAATACAAGAGTAGGGTGGCTTATCGTCTGGGTGGAGGAGTGGGAAAATTTCAATAGCAAAGGCGTTTAGCTTAACTTGCGGAGCGCTTTTATTGCTGGCGAGCTCTCGCACCATTTGCACCATCTGCTTAAGAGGAACTGGACAGAGCTGACCCGCAATAGCTCCCTCCACACGCCAATCCATGTATGGGTGCTGGTAGACGCCACACAACCAAGCGCCCTCAGATTTAGTGCCCACCAATACGTTGCACGGAGACTCTTCGGAAGCTTCGACCAATCCCTGTATTAGAGGCTGTGCTTCCGCCGGGACCTGAGCATAAGCAACGACTAAAACTAATAGAGAAGAAAAAAGCCAGCGACTGCGCCGAATTTTACACATATACCTCCAAAATTTATTAGGCTGGTATATGTATATCGGCTAAGGGCTGGCAGTTGATCCAGGTAAATGTAAAATAATTACACAAATTGGGTACTTAGAGCAGCCGTGAATGTGATTAATATCAGTTAGATGTAAGCGCCAACCCAAACAGATCGCCACCGACTGAGGTCAGACTGAAGTGTTGACGAAAGGCCTCGATTTCTGCACTCGATGCAAAGCGTGCTTCCAGAAAAACACACCTTCCAGCGCGCAGCATATCTGCAACTTTTTCTGGTTGCTCCAGCGCAGTCCACTCATATACATCACGCGCGCCGGCCGTAAGTACTGCTTGACTCCTATGTGGCTTCCAATCAACCGGCGCCTGCATGTGTCCAGCAAGTGATTCGGGCGCGACAACCTTGGAGGCAAACTCAACCTCCCGCGAAAGCGGAACAAACTGCCTATTCGTGCCAGCTAGGACCAGCCGCTCAAGATATGCCGGATTCATGGCTGAGACTATTACAACATCCTTAGGAAGCTGCGCCAACTGCTCAGCAATATCGCGGTGTGCAGTTTGTGGAGTTGCTAGGATTCTCCCTGCTACTACCAGCGCCAAGGCAAGTAGTAATGCGGAATCAAGCCAAGCTTTAAAACGTTCGGACGTCGCAGCACTTGTTAAATAAACTACACCTGCAATTACAGTTAGAGCACTAAAGGGCAAGAAGAATCGCCGGCTACAGTAAAAATAGGGCAGGAAAAATAGAGCCAAAAGCGCACCGAAGATCATGGTCCAGCCCACAAGTTTGCGCCATTCAGACATCTCAAGTTGCGGCAATTCACGATGGCGTAGCAGACCAAAGCCAACAAATAGAAAAAGCGCCCCAGGGACAAAGCTTGCAGTCGATAGTATCAATTCAATATTCGAGGAAAGATAGCGCAATGAAAACGTAAGACCAGGAAAATCATAGGGGATAGAAACCCAGTAGTGATAGCCACTGCGCCAGGGTGAGCTAAAAACTTTGCTATTATATGCAAGCGTAGATAGGCCAGTAACAATACTCGGACCACAAAGTAATCCCAGCGGCCTTAACTTTGTACGCATTTGCCAGAGTGGCCAAATAAAAGGTACCAACAGGATAATGCACGTGCTGCGCATGCCCACGGCCAAGCCAATCAAAATTCCTGTGCTTAGTAATAGACGGTTTTGGCTGAGCGATTTACCAAATTCGAGAGCGTTCAGTACAGTCAAAAGCGCTATAGTAGTTATCGGCACATCAATCCAAATTGTGTGCGACAGATTCCTGTACTCTGGGATAAGCAGTAGAATGGCCCCGGCGGCTATCCCAGCAGGAGCTCCCCCAAGCCTGGCGCCAATAAGAAAGGCAGCCAACACGCCCATGACAGCTAACACAGCTATAAGCACTATTCCGTTCCCAAGCTCAGAGCCGCCTAACATGTACCCAGGCATTACCAGAAAGGCTGAGAAAAATGGTGGATAGCGCGGGGGCCAGGCCTGCCCAGCAAGGCCCAATGAATAAGTACCCTCATACCAAAGACGATGCGCAGCTGAACTGTACTCAAT
The DNA here is from genome assembly GCA_019694465.1 of Oligoflexia bacterium. Lineage (GTDB taxonomy): Bacteria > Bdellovibrionota_C > UBA2361 > UBA2361 > JAFLCA01 > JAIBBV01. The sequence goes on along the minus strand of JAIBBV010000087.1, from coordinate 1,487 downwards.
CGTGTCTGAGACCGATAGGTCCGAGGCTGTATGAGGGCTTACGACTAAGACTGCTACTGCAAGAGCTAATAATACCGCCAAGCTTCCGGCAGAGAGATGGCAGCTATGGCCTCGTCGCGCATGCGAAAGCGAGAAAAGAATAGCCCAAGCCATGGCAGCATCTACTGCCAGGACCACGACAGAAAGTATAGTCTGGTTGTGAATGGTTAGCGGCACCGAGCCAGCCTAGCACACTACAAGTCACTTCAAAAATGGACTCCTGTCCATTTTTGAATCGCTCCGAGCTCGGCATGGGGCCCAAAGTGCCCATGCCTCGCCTCGTTACAAACGCCTTCGGCGTTTGCCGCGCCCTCCTTGGCGCGACTAGAAGCTATTTTTGAAATAGCTTCTACACACTTTTCATAACAGTTGCTGTTGGCAGATCTAGTCATCATCGGGCAGTATAGCGCTATGCCTAGCCTGCGCTCCACACTGTTGGTATTGAGCGTTACCAGGCATGATGAGCATAGAGCCAATTACCAGCATGCTCTATGGCATGCTTAATGGGCTTGTATCGCTAGCGATGCAAAGCAATGCGCATCGTTTTCTGATGTATTGCAATTTGCCGCTTTAATTGTCGATTGGGGAGAAAGGGGGAAAAATGTCGAGGCCCCGTTTTCAAGTTATTGCGATTCTAATGTGTGTTTGCCTGTGCGCCTTCAGAGCTCAAGCAGACAGTTTACGCGATCGCTTGGCGCAAGCTGCTAAAGCCTACGTGAGAGGTGATATCGGCGTCGAAGTTCAGGCCGTTGATGATGGAGCAGTACTATTCGAACGTCATGCGCACTCCCTGTTAATGCCAGCCAGTGTGGCTAAGGTGGTCACCGCAGCTGCGGCACTCCAAGCGCTAGGCCCTGAGTATCAGTTCAAGACTGAAGCTTGGGCGGATGGAGTAGATGGAGACTCGGCAAAACGTCTCTACCTTGTTGGGAGTGGCGATCCTAGCTTAAACCTTGAATCGCTTTGGCTTCTCGCTCGTCGTATTAAAAAGCTGGGTATTCGCTCAATTGGCACACTCGTCCTCGACGACAGTCGCTTTTCGCAAGGTAAGGAACGGGTCGGTCAACGCGCTTATCAGACTGGAGCCTCAGCGCTTAGTTTTAATTACAATAGTGTTGGATTCGATATTTGTCCTGGAAAAGTTGGTAGGTCTGCCAGTGTAGTTGTCGACCCCTGGGAATTTGGCATCAAGTTAAGTGGTACCATTAAAACTATTCCGGGCGCAGGGGGCACCTACAGTGTAGATGAGGGGAACGCCGGTGTTTATGTTTTAGGCGGGACCATTGGCGCTGAACGTGGATGCGTTAGCCACTATCGAAGCGTAGGACAGCCCAGTATCTATCTGGGAAGGGTTTTCCAGGGCCTGGCCTCACAGCTGGGAGTTTCTGTTGGCTCAGTTGAGCAGGGCACGCCGCGAGCTACAAGCTCGTTTCTGTTTGCGCATCCAT
>JAIBBV010000086.1 GCA_019694465.1 Oligoflexia bacterium | reverse complement strand
GAAGTCGCCCGGCGTCGTGGGTGGGCGACGCATTTGGCGCCGTGGGGTCTTGTGGATCAGGGAGAGTAGGTCAGGCGGCATCCGCTCGTGCGGCAGGCGTCGCACAAGAGTCCAGCAAATACGGATCCTTAACATCGAGACTGGCAGCAAGGTTGCATTTGGTGCAACGCCAGCTCCTGCCTTCTGCTCTATACAGTGTTGATGTTGTCTTATTGCTAGGTACTAAGCAAACTAGCGCCAACAGAAAGAGAGCCGACTCCATGGGAAAAGTAAGCAATCCTACCGCTGGTTTACATGATCCCTATTGGTACGAATCTTCAGTCGGGTTGGTATACATTATCGATATGCTAAACCCTGACATCGGCATTGAGACCGTAACACTTCAAGCAGAGGGGCTGAAAGGCCTCGATGATATAGTCGTAAAGTACCGAGGAGGCAACCAGAAATTGGTACAAGTAAAACATACACGAGCTGATGATTCTATAACTTTTGGAGATTTATTGACGATTGATGAAGATGCGAAAGTTCGTGACGATGACAAAATCGAGAAGATGTCCTTGCTGACCCAGCTCGCCAATGCTTGGAACGAAGCTAGCCAGCATTCCTCGGACTGTACTGCGCTATTGTATACAAATCGAAAAGCGGGCCAGCGTCCCTATACTCGATCCACTCAACATAAGCGTCCTTCATTGGCCACATTCTGGCCCGACCTAAAATCAAAACTTCAAAAATCTTCTAAATTAGAAGAGATAAGTTTTGATACTGAGTATGAGGCGGCATGGACGGAGCTACTTAGCCATTTAGATATTCTTGTGGATGCGGATAAAAAGTTTCAATTTTTATCGCGATTTGATATCGATTATAGTCAACCTACGCTCGAAGAGCTAGGGCAGAAGCTGTTAAAGAAGATCTCCGATGCTTTCGGAATCAATACGAATCAGGCCCAGACTGTTCTTGCTGATCTTGATACCAGCCTTCGCAGGTGGGCTACAACATCACGAGGCAAGAAACAGACTGTTACCATTGAGGATGTTTATGATGCGCTAAGCCTCTCACGCAACGAATCGGTAGGAGATCACTATCTAGCTCCTCCAGAACCATTTTTTCGAAGCCGAACACAACTAGTAACTGATCTTGAAGATGTTCTCAAAAAGCGCTCGCATCGGATTGTTTTCCTATCGGGTAAACCAGGCTATGGGAAGACCAGCATCATAAGTGCCCTTACTAATCGGCATGACCCAGTGATTGACTTAAGGTTTCATTCATATAGGCCCATAACTCCGAACTCTCCTATTTTACCATCAGATGCAGGGCGAACAGCAAAGCCAGAAGCACTCTGGGGGGACTTACTGATACAACTCCGCAGCTTGCTAAGAGGCCGTCTGGCAAAATATCGAATTCCCGTACGAAATGATTTTCTATCAGCAGATGAACTACGAAATCATGTTTTGCGAATTTCGAGCCAGCTTGCCACTGACCAAGCGCGCACAATTGTAATTGCCATTGATGGCATTGACCACGCAGCACGGGCTAGCCTGAAACAAGACTTAACATTTTTGGCGACTTTGGTAACTCCAGACAATGTACCAAGCGGCGTCTGCTTTCTCATTGCTGGACAGCCAGGATACGAGGCATATCCGAGCTGGCTCAAGCAAGCACATTCTGATGTGCGCGCATTTGAAGTCCCACCTGTTGAGACAGGTGATATTGCTCCTTTAGTCGCAGTGCATGGTAAGTTGCTACCGACCGAGCAACACGCAGCCGCAGAGCGAATTATCTGTGGCGTTGCAGGCGGAAGCACGCTTGCTGCTGTTTTTGCCGCTCATGAATTAGACACCTGTGCAGATATTACGGAGCTACAACAAAGACTCGAAAAACGAAATCTTAAAGATGGAGTTTCTTCATACTACGAAAATATTTGGTCTTCGGCAATTGACGAAGTTGAGAACAGAGTTCCATTTGTGGGTTATAGTGTGGCTGGTTGTATCTCACTCACCAGTGAGCGCCTTACTGGAGACATGCTGAAAAGCATATTCAAGGATCTAAATTTAACCACTCCAACCTGGAACGAGGTTTTGAGAAAACTGAGACCGCTTCTAATAGAAGAGCCTGGTGGCTTCCGCATTCTGCACAACGATGTTCGTGTTTTTTTACAGCAAAAGATGCAAGTCGAGCCAGAACGATTGTCCTACATTGCCGGCCAGATGGCTGACTATTATCTAAATAGTCCAGCGGCTGTTACGCATCGCCACTATAGTTTATTTGGCCTACTTGATCTTTCTAAACGCCAACAGGATAAGGCCAAAGTTTTCAACACAGCATTTGTGCTAGAAGCTCATCTGTCAGGCCAGGCGATAGGCGAATTGGCAGAGCAAGCAAGAGAAGCTTTTGGCGCTGCCATTGGAATGCGCAGCTGGGAATACCTGCACCAAGTACAGTGCGCGCTAGCGACCCTCCGGCAGCTAGATCGTTCAGTATCGTGGATAGGTAGGCCAGGAAGTACCTCGGTCGAGCGCAACGAGCAACTCCCGCCTGTCTTGATGGCAGAGGGACGAGTTCCACTGCGCGAGGCGTGGAACGTAGCAACTTTGCGGGCAGCCATTGATGATGCCTTGCGCTTGATAGCGGCTGACGAGTCCGATAGGGCTCGTGGGCTCCTAAAGCGCTGGTTCGGAGCGGCCACTCCTCACGACGTTGCTGCTCTACTCAAGGAGGATGAGGTCTACATACCCAAAGAGCGAGAAGTTGGTTTAGGTCGGATACTCACCGAATCATTCCAAACATTTCTTGGAGCATGGGGAACTGCCTGCCATCAAACCGCTTGGCTGCGAGGAATGACACTCGGTAAGGGCGCCTCACCAAGGGAGCGCTCCCTCAATGCCTCGTTCATTGGTGGCGCGCTGGAGTCTGCGGCACAGAGCCCGAACCGAATGCCATGGATGAGGACTCATCGTAGATCGTTGAGTACTGACACCTCTGCAGGACAGGTCGAGCGACTTCTTACGGAACTCGCTGAGCAGCGGCGCTGGAAAGAGGTCGCCTATTCGCTTCGTCGATGTCGCAGTCAGCCGGAAAAATTCTCGACTACTTTCCGAGTACGCGCCGGCGCTTGGGCAATACTATTAAATTTGCCGGACCTCCACACTGCATTGGTGGCCCCTCTCCTTAAGGATGGATTTCAACTATTGCGCGACGCTCGTGGCGAGGCAGAGTCTCTGCTATCCACTACCATGTATCTTTCCTTTGTTCTTGGTACATATCTCCCAGGCAGGACACCCAGTGGCATTCGAGAAGACGCTGTTAATGAATACTATGGTATCATGCAAGGAGAAATGGATAGGCCCTATGTTGCGGCGCTATGCTACTCCTCGGCACTTGCTGGAAAATGGTTTAAGGCTTGCCTTGATAAGGCGAAACTTCGCGCTCAAAATATAGCAACGTTGCATGAAATCAGAAGAGTGTTCCAGACGCTGTTAGCGCCCGATTTAGAACAAGTACGGATGCTTACGCAGTCAATTGATAAAGTTACAATTGATCTATTGGAAACACTTATTTACTGCATCGAATATGCAGGCGATGCGCCAAGAGACGAAGCCAGAGAAATAATCAAGGCATCTGCTGCAAAGCATTCTATTACTACCACGGCCCCAGTAGTATGGAATTATCTCGCTAGCTGTGGTTACTACGAACTACTCAACAAGTGGCTTGATGCTTGGATAAATAAGGACACTGGCAAAATTTGGTCTGATGACATCGCAGGCCGTTTTGCGGCCATAGAAGCACTCAGCCCCTTAGCGGAACTATGTAATCGTAGCGAAGATTTGGCAGCTACTCACCAGCGATTACTATGGGGAGCTGTTGGATACACCGGCCATAAGGAGTATTCCCTTTCCACTCCCCTGCACTGGTTCAAAGCGCTCTCTGTGGTGGCTCCCGCTTCCTGGCGGGAAGAGGGGCTAAGGCTACTAGCCCTCTCAGCCGAAGCCTCACGCGCTCGTGATAATCGACTTGATGACAGTATTGAATCTGCTGTTGTTACAGCGGCATGCCAATGCTCAGTGGCAGATCTGTGGCTCCTGCTCCTCGCCCAGGATGGTCAGGGGAAACGAATATGGTCCACCAAAGGCAATAGGTCCCTGTTGGACGGAATCGCCAATTTTATCACTTCATCTCATCTTTCAGAGGAAGAGCTATTAGTGTTATGGTCTTTAGCCATTGGATGTCTATGGTGGTCAGAGTACTATGACCGAGAACACATCATTGAATTTCGCAAAGCGATGCTCATTTGTGCTGTTCGGGAGGGTCATGCAAAGATTCTGGAGCATATGGCAATCAAGAGCCCACTTGGAACTTCATTGACTTCCGATGAAAAGGCCACAGCAGAGCCGACTGTTAAGCCTTCAGATTTTGTCTATAACATCAAATTATCTATAGAAGATGCCATTCAAGCCATGCGCACTTGGATAGAAAATAATCCAGGCGCAGCGCATGGTAGCATTTGGTTGGCTGTTGCCGAGGTTGCTAGGCGGCTTGAAACTGAACATCCAAGCAATTTTGATGAGCACCTGAAAGAATTGATCGCATTGCTAACATTGCGGGAAGAGTCTTACCGGAGCTACCACTGGAGTTGGGACGGAATTGTTGTTGCGTATGAAGCGATCATTCCGCTGCTCAGTGAATCCGCTCGCTGGGAATGCGCTGAGAAGATATTGCAAAATGGAGACCATAATAATTTGACTATATGGCTAGAGTATATGGAAGATTGTCTGGATACGCTATGCCTGTGCCGAGCTAAAGCGCAAGGAGCGTCGGCGTTACGAGCAGGCTTGCAGCAAACTCTCCATACTCACGAAACCTGGGTCACTGGAAACGGCAAACTCTCCGCCATCAAGGCAGTAGTGATTGCTGAGCGATCCGTGGCAATGAGCCCGCCAGCGTGGAGCACCCTGGTCTTCAGGGTGCTTTCTCCAATGTTAGATTCTGACTGCGGTGACGGCATTGAAGCTGCTTTGCGGGGCCTATGGTGTCTGCTTGAGACGGATAGATCCGTTATGAACCTGCTCGCCAGCCATCTGCCTGAAGCAGGCCTCCGGGCGAAACCCTATTTACTATTATTGGTCGAAAGACTGATTATTGCTAATTATGATACATTTGCCGTGCTTGAGTCAGCAATAAAGCACTGCCTTGAAATTAGGGACATTCAGATTACGCTACAATGCTGGGTTGTTTTGGATGCGTACCACCGACAAAGTAGGCAAGTAGTCCCAAGCGTGCTGCGTGCAGCTAGCCAGCCTAAGAATCATGTCCTCATAGTAAATAGCCCTAAGATTCCCGAGATTCCTTCAGAGAAACTAGGCTCTTTACGTCTTAACATCGGTGTTTCTGGCTATTTAGAAAGACTCAGAATAATCGTCAATGAAGAATTGAACGATATAGAGACAAAGTTCACAGATCGCTGGTCGGCAGCCGAAGGCACTTCGTCCACGCCGGATGACGAACCCAAGGAACGACGCTCGGGGATGATGATTTCTCGTCGCACGGATCTTAAATTATTGAGCGAAATTATTTGGGACGAGATTTCTGGTGGCCGTTGGTCAGATATTCCTTTGGCGCAGTTTGCTCAAGTACTTCTGCCAAACGAAGATCCATTTATTGCGCTACGATCGCCTACCCCTTCTCAGGAGCCATCTCTCTGGCTAATAGATAGCGATATTCAAACGAAAGAGAAGTTATTAATTTTCTTTAATCAACTAGCCACCAGCGATCTGCTGGAGGACAGTGTGGTTATTGGCGCTCTCATAAGCGCCTACACTGACAAGCTCGACCTTCAATATTCTTATAACCATATTGCTAGCAGGCAACAGCCACCGAAGGACCGCCTGGGTGGCTCTACAACTCCTAGCGGAAGATCATTTGCCTTCTATCGAAATGACATCTACGTGCCCGCTCAACCATTTGGGATGTGGTTGACTTGGATTGCGGGTGGAATAGCCACATTAATTGCCCAAGATTTTGGCATCGTGCCCTCGTCTGTCTGGCGAACTCTTTTTGCTTGGAACCCATGTCCGAACGATCCGACCGTCTGGCTGAAGAACGGCGAAAAGGTGGCTTGGTATGAGCGGATTGCAGGACCCCTGCGAAGTGCCGTGGGAGAACGCTATTCCCGTCAGCCAGTCATGCGACGGTGGGTCTGCACCAAGAATGCTTGGAAACAAATCAACGATGTATTGGCTGACTCTCCGCCCCAGGCGAGAGAGTGTCTAGATTCCTTCAGTGTTAGTCGTCCTGATTAGGCTGACGCACACGCTATGAGTAGTTGCTAGATTTTCCACCAAAGGCTACCAACATTTTCACTACATTCGCCACCAATGATGCGGGTATCGTCAAATATCCCATCGCGCCATGAGCGGCCTGCCAAGTACTTCCACGGACTCCTGCTACCAGCGGTGTCCGATTACGCATTATTGAACATTGACCAGATGGCGTATCGAAGCGAACGGTACCTGTGTAGCTTCACCCAAACCTGGACTGTAGGAGGCTCCTAAGATTGTAAGGCGGGCTCATCTGCAGAGCATCGTGGCGACGGCGATTGCTGTGCGCGTAGGATGCGGAAACAGAGAGCTGACGCGATGGAAAAACGAAGCTACCGACGATTCACGGCCGAGGAGAAACGGACGATTCTGGAAGAGACTCGGCAGCCTGGGGTGACTCTGTCTGAGGTCTGTCGCAAGCACAGCGTCAGTCCGGCGCTTGTGTACCAGTGGCGGGCGGTGGCGCAGCAGGCAACGACGGCGGCGCTTCAGCAGGTCGACAGTCG
>JAIBBV010000045.1 GCA_019694465.1 Oligoflexia bacterium | reverse complement strand
TATAACAGCTTATGACAGCCTTGAAGGCGCCTGTCTATTCCCCATTTTTAATTATCTTTAAAGATCAGGTGGTTACCTTCGCAAACTATATGACTTAAGCGGGCGCAAAAAAGATTATGTAAACATTCTGGGCGGTCTCTGTCTCCGCGCGCTAGACGTCCTAAGCCTAATGGACAGTTCTGAATTAAAACAACGTGAAATCCAGCCCACCGCTTACCACAGTAACTGCCTTATACTTCGTCAAGGCATCAGTGACACTTAGTCATCCGGCGAAGCGCAGGATTCGTAATTAATATCGCGGAGGAATCCTCTTTCCGAGATGCGATAGCGACCCCAAATTCAAGACAGGTCCTGGGCAGCTAACTACACAGCGCAGTCGTGCCTCACCTGCTATTTTTCACCAGTACTCTTAAAAATATTGAACGACTTAAGTAGATCCAAGGCGCGCTGCAACTGCGCATCTCGCTTGAACCAATCATGTAAGTCCTCATGCTCTGGATCTATGGCGTTAAGATCGCCTCTAATGGTGGGGGTCTTGTTAATCTTCTTCATCCCTGAATGTTCTTCAGACTGATTGTTTGGATTACTGATTGCGCCAGGCAGATCTCCTTCGCGCATAATGGTCGATGTACCTTCGGTCTTATCCTGTTGTTTCTTTGAATCCTTGTCCGGCTCGACAGGATTATCAATCTCGATGTCAGGCTTAACCCCAGTCACCTGAATAGAGCGCCCGCTCTTGGTGTAATACAAAGCTGTTGTCAGAGTCACGGCGCCGCCATTTTCAAGCGGAGTAATTGTCTGTACGGAACCTTTGCCAAATGTCTGCGTACCAAGTATTAAACCACGCCCATGATCCTGCATGGCGCCAGACACAATCTCTGAAGCCGACGCAGACCCACCATTAACCAAGACAATCAATGGATAGTTCGGTTCAGTGTCTCGTGCATGCGCAAAGAATTTCTGCTTTTGGCTTTCAACGCGCCCATCGGTATACACAATCACGCCATCAGTTAGCCACAAATCACTAACTTTTATGGCTTGCGTCAACAGTCCACCCGGATTGTTCCTAAGATCCAACACTAAGCCGCGCAACTGTGAGTCAGGCGATTGATGGTGCAGCTTGTCCAGCGCCGCCCTCAAATCATCAAAAGTCTTCTCCATGAACTGACTAACTCGGACGTAACCAAAGCCTTCCCCTAGGTAGCGCGCGCGCACGCTGCGTACTTCGATCGTATCGCGGACTACTACTACGTCGATTAGATCTGGGGTTCCCTTGCGCATGAGGGAGATTTGGATTGAAGTCCCCTTCGAACCGCGCAACTTCTTTACCGCATCGACGAGCGAATATTCCTTAGTGAATCGTCCATCAATTTTAACAATCGCATCTCCAGGCCGGATACCAGCTTTATCCGCAGGCGAACCTTCCATCGGAGCGACGACAACAAGTAGGCCATCTTTAATTGTGATCTCGATACCTAGACCACCGAACTCTCCCTTCGTCTGCACCTGCAAGTCTTGATAGAAGTCAGGATCAAGGTACCCGCTATGAGGATCTAGAGTTGCGAGCATCCCTTTGATCGCGCCCTCAACTAGCTTCTTACTATCGATCTCGCGCACGTAGTCACGCTGCACAAGCGCCAACACATCAGTGAATACTTTAAGGTTATCAAAAAGGGAGTTTTCCTTTGACTCTTTGGCGCTGCCCTCAGGCAAGCTACTACCACCGATGAAGATCATTAGAGCAAGAGACAGCGCTATCATCATCCAGATGCGTTCGCGGGTTAGCCGAAAAAATTGCATGCGCGGTCTCGAATTAAGGGCCAAACTAGATCTTGTGTCCGCCGATGTTGGCGGGAAATAGAGACCATGATAGCCAAACAGGCTATAGCAGCCTCATCTTCGTAAGATAGCAGTAAGCTTCAAAAAGTTTCAAGCAAGGGAGTGCTGTAAACTCGGAAGATCAGAGCATTATTTATCCCCTGCCTGCAAAGGCCATGAACGCAGCCTAGCCAGCGCTGGTCAGTTTAGAAGGGAGCCTGGGTTGAAGGCCTGTCCGCCCTCTCTGAACTCTAAGTAAAACGTCGCCCCAGAAGCATCTGGCTCCCCTACCTTACCTAATTCTGTGCCAGCCTCGAGCTCCTCGTCGGGAATAACCCCCACCTCAGACATACGGCCATATAAGCTGTAGGTCCTAGCACCATGGTCTATAATTAGAACTTGCCCTACCCCCGGTACTTGCCCAATGAAGACCACCCGACCAGCGGCCACTGCCCGAACCTGAGCATGGGCCAGGGTGGCATACAATTGCCCCTTACTTGGCTGGTCGGCTGTAGACAGGCGTTTTCCAAAGCCAAGCAAAAGCTTGCCTTCAACTGGCTGTTGCAGGCTATTTTTCAGTTTCCGCAGCCCTAGACCATCAAATTGCTCAAACGAGGATCTCTGGCGCGTTGCGCTAGCCCGACGCGGTTGCTGTTCCTGAGCCCCACCCTGCATTAAAGAGACAAGAACACTTTCAAGGCGCAGGGCTTGCGCCTTAAGCCGCAATAACCCTTCTTCTTGCGAAGTTTGCTGGGCCTTTAATTCATCCATTAAGCGTTGCCGTTCGGATAGCTTGGCTTTCAAGGCAGCTTGCTTGGCCTCCAGACGCCCACGTGCAGTGCGTTGCTTCGATTCAATTTGTGCAACCTGGGAACGTTTGATTGCTGAGCGCTGCGTGCCTGCCTTTAGCTCTTCGAGCGCGGCCTGATCGGCCTGCCTGATCTTTGAGAAGTAAAAAACTGACTTAGCTACATCACCCACCCCGGCTACACTAAGAATCTGTTGCATGGGCTTTTCATCTCGGCGCATATAAAGCATACGCACGCGGCGACGCATTAAATCAGCCAGCTTGTCCCGGCTATAGTCGAGCGATGCTATCTCTCTATCCAAAGCTGTACGCTGCTCGGCCAAGGCTACGACCTCACGCTGTGCCTGCTCGGCCTGTGCCTTAAGTTCAGCCACGCCTCTTTGCGCAGTGGACAAATCAATGCGTAGCTCACCGATCTTTTTAGATAGGTCCGCTAAAGCGCCCTTGGTTTGCTCCATTTCCTGGTTGAGCATAGTTAGCTGCGCTTGCACGTCCTCTTGAGCAGCCGCACTAGATGCGATCGAACTCAAAAGCAACAACAGTGCTAAGCAAGCCTGTAGCATGCAGCTAATCCACCGAAAACTTACGCACTGCCAGATAACTACCAACAAAGCCGACAGCCGCTCCTACACTCAAGACAAGCAGCACCAGTGGAATGGTCAAAAAGGTAAGGTTTGGCACAAGATTGTGGATTACGTCTGAGGCTGCCAGCATATGGTTAACTCCAGCACCAGCCATTCCCAGTACGAGCATGCTTACAACTGCTCCAGCTAATCCCTGCAAAACACCTTCGATCAAATAAGGCGTGCGAATATAAGCATCAGTCGCTCCCACCAAGCGCATGATCTCAATTTCTTCGCGGTGCGCATACAAAGCCAATTTAATTGTGTTCATCATGATAAATGCTGTCATTACCAATATCACCACAATTGCTAGCGCTCCGCCCAGTCGTAGGGCTGACAAGAATGCCGACAGCTGCTCCGCCATGCTGTGGCTATAGCTTATAAATTCAACTGCCGCCTCATCCCCGTGCACGTTTGCGAATTTACGCGCCGCTTCCTCGTGCACAACATCAGACGCGAACTTAACTTCGATTGAGATTGGCAACGGGTTTCTTTCGTCCAATCCATCTAACAGAGATCTTTGCTCCGCGAGTGCAGAACGGAACTCCTCCAGCGCCATCTTCTTATCGACTACGCGCGCGGAAGCCACTCCCGCATCGCGTTGATATTGCACGGCCAACGCGCGAGCCTGATCCTCACTAACAGCCTCCTTAAGGTAAACTGTAACCGGCACATCGCGCTGACTTGAAACTAGCCCTGCACGAAACTGCTGCACAGCGACGACAAAAATTGCAAATACAAACAGCGCAAAACTCGTAGTAAACAAAGTTAGCAAACTAGTCATTGGCGCGCGCACAATATTAATAAAGGCTCGCTCGACTAACTGTCGTGTGTATATCTTGCGGGCCACGTGCGGCAGAGTAGAAACCTCAGTCCAAATAGCCTTGAGGCCCACGCGTGGAGTCTGTTGGTTAGAAGCCGCCATTCCTCCACTCATGTTAGACCCCGCGGACTATGGAAGTCGCCGATAATACGACCTCGATCGAGCACAACTGTGCGCAGGTTTAGTTCCTCAATTATTGAAAGGTTATGGCTAGCCACTAAAACAGTCACGCCAGCTGCATTCGCTTCAAGTAGTAAGTCAAACACAACACGGCTCATGTCAGGGTCAAGATTTCCGGTTGGCTCGTCGGCCAGTATAATCTTTGGCTTGTGAATCAAAGCACGTGCGATAGCCACCCGCTGTTGCTCTCCACCGGAGAGCGTCATAGGCAAAGCTTCAGCACGGTCTTCCAGCCCAATCGATTTCAACAGCCTTAGCGCCAGGCGCCGCCGCTCGTCTTCCTGAACACCCAAAACTTCAAGTCCAAAGGCTACGTTTTCGACCACCGAGCGCCGTGGCAATAGCTTATAGTCTTGAAAGATTACGCCCATATCGCGTCTAAGCATGGCGATGCCATCACGATCTATAGAACGTAAGTTACGGCCGCCCACAACGACTTCGCCCTTGCTAGCATCCTCAGCCGCAAATAGGAGCTTCAACAGGGTGGATTTACCCGCCCCACTGGCTCCAGCGATAAAGATGAAGTCCCCTTCTTTAACACTCAGATCCAAGCCCTTTACAGCCGTTTGATCAGGGGGATAAATCTTATAGACGTTGTGCAGATGTATCATGAGGCGATATATACTGGAGCAGCCAGGCGTGTTAATTATTTCGGGCACCGGCGCTCTTACTTTCTATGCCCTACAAACCAGCTTATTATTTCAAACGTCTCCTTGGATGCGCAAGCATCGCCCTAGCTTTTTCGTCTTGTAGCCTGCTATTTGGTGCACCCCAAAGCACCTCAATCGAGCTACCTGCTTCGACCAGCCTGCCGACGGAGCAAGTATCGGACGATCCCTACCTATATCGACTGACTAGTACCCGCGCCCCTACCTATTTGACGGCCATTCAGGACTGCACCTCAAAACGCCCGAATACGCTTGCCAGCACTCGCAGATTGCTGGTTGGGCTTAAACAGCTGCGCATTCAGGAGCAGACTACGCACGAGGTTAAGGGTAGCTCAGTATTGGTTTCACTAATCGAGGCTGAGCTTGATGCGCAGCCAATCAAGCTGGCAAGCTTAAGCGTCGGTGTTGGAAACTGTGTGCGCGATTTTATCCTCTGGTCCAGCACTGGCAGCGATCCCCAACAGCTGGGAGCGATTACGGCGAATATGTTGGAGTTCCTTGGTGAGCACCCCCAACTAATAACGGATCCAACATGAGGCGTCCCCTAATGCATCTGCGCTCACTTGGCGCGTATGGCTTCATGCTACTTGAGGTGTGCAGGGACGTTGGCCGTCACGGCGTCAATTTGAAAGAGGTATGCCGTCAGATTGTGCGCATGGGGCGAGACTCTATTCCTGTGGTGCTATTGACAGCTGGATTCTCAGGTATGGTGCTAGCCCTTCAAACAGCCTACGGTCTGCATCGCTTTGGTGCCAAGAACTACGTGGGTAACGTAGTTGGCCTAGGCCTAGTACGGGAACTTGGCCCAGTACTTACAGCGGTAATGCTGTGTGGCCGTGTCGGTGCAGGGATAGCCGCTGAGATTGCCTCAATGGTATCAACAGAACAGGTAGACGCCATTCGCGCATTGGGCGCAAACCCAATTCGAAAGCTTGTAAGCCCGCGCATCTTAGCAGCCGTAGTTGCCTTACCAGCCTTGGTAGTGTTGGCCGATGTAATCGGTATATGGGGCGGGGCGATAGTTGCGGTATACGAACTGGACATTACCGGCCACAGGTATTATCGAGGCATCCTTTACACAGTGATGATTCATGACGTCTTCGACGGACTAATTAAGTCCATGGTGTTTGGGTTCCTGATGGTTTCGATTGCATGCTATAAGGGACTGCACACCCGTGGCGGCACCGAAGGGGTAGGCCTTACGACTACTTCGGCAGTGGTGACTTCATCGATTGTAATCTTCATTTCTGATTTCTTCCTAACCAAGCTTTTGATTCTGCTGGGGTAGCTCGTGCCTGAACCGCATTTCATAGAATTAAGGCACGTAGGGATGCAATTTGGCAGCACTGTGGTGCATCGTGACATCTCTTTCGCATTGGACAAAGGTGATACGGTTACGCTGCTTGGCCCCAGTGGAACCGGAAAGACGATATTACTTAAATTGATTATTGGCCTGCTACAACCAACTCGAGGCGATGTGTGGGTAATGGGACGTAACCTACCTCAACTTACCGAGGATGAGCTGCGTCTAGTCCGTCGACACGTAGGAATGTTGTTTCAGGGGGCAGCCCTATTTGACTCCCTGTCTGTATTCGAGAATATCGCCTACGGCTTACGCGAGACAGGAATGGAGGACGAGGAGCAAATTGGGGCGATCGTCAAAGAGCAGCTTGAAATGATTGGGCTTCCCGGCATCGAGCGTAAGCTGCCGGGTCAACTTTCAGGCGGCCAGCGTAAACGCGTTGGTCTAGCACGCGCCCTGGCTACCAATCCGCAAATCATGCTCTTCGACGAGCCTACTACGGGCCTGGACCCTACCGCCAAACGCCTAATCGACGATGTGATTGTACGCATGAATAAGAAGTATGGGATGACCTCGCTCACCGTCACCCACGATCTCGAAAGCGCCAGACGTATTTCGGACCGCTGGATTCTAATTCATGACGGATCGGTAGTAGCTGACGGCAGACCTGAGGCTTTATTGCAAGAAAACCCGGAAGCCATTGATTTCGCTCATGGAAATTGGAAAGATGAATAACTTGGACCAATTTCATGAACGCGTTACTAAGATTGGTCTACGATTGCCAACCCGGAGAAGTAGGACTCGCACTACGAAGCGTGCCCTGCATTCGGTATTTATGAGACTGCTTCTTGTCGATTTATGAAAGCGCACTACGAATTACAAGCAGGCCTGTTTATTGTCGCAGCAATCGTTCTACTTAGCGTTGGCATTTGGATCCTTGGACAAGAGCGGCAGGTGTTTTCGCATCAACAGGAATTCCACACCGTCTTCAAAGACATTCAAGGCCTAACTCAAGGTGCCAGCGTTAGGTTGGGAGGTATCGCGATTGGACGTGTTTCAAGTTTTAAATTTGCGCCCGATCAGACTGAA
Organism: Oligoflexia bacterium; assembly: GCA_019694465.1. Taxonomy (GTDB): domain Bacteria; phylum Bdellovibrionota_C; class UBA2361; order UBA2361; family JAFLCA01; genus JAIBBV01. The sequence goes on along the minus strand of JAIBBV010000045.1, from coordinate 26,436 downwards.
CAGCGAATCGATGTAGCTTTTTTAGTTAACCAGGATTACATCGACCGCATTCGTGAAGACTCTTTGGCGACATTACAAACACAAGGACTGCTAGGAGATCGAATCCTTAATATTTTGCCTGGCAAAAGCGAAAAGCGCGTGCTTCCCGGCGGAGCAATCCCAAGTAAGGATGCTGGCGATCTAAGTGAATTATTTACCAAGGCCTCAACAGTGGTAGATAATGCCGCACAAATCAGCGAAACTCTCAAAGACTTTCTTAAAAACTTCGACAAACAAACGGTCGACTCAATTGGCATTGGATTTCGCAGTCTTGGTAAACTGGCGCAAGAAATTGAGAAAGGTGACGGACTGCTGCACCGCCTAGTGTTCTCCAAGAAGGACGGAGATGCCATTATGTCTGACCTTAAGGGCGCAGCGGACTCCGTAAATGAAGTGCTTACCAAAATTAAGTCTGGCGACGGTATACTGCATGCCTTGGTTTACAAGGATGAAGGCGCCAAGACGATTGATGATTTAACTAAGGCCGCCTCTTCCTTAGGGCAAGCTGCAGCGGTGCTAACGGAAATCATGGGCGAAGTGAAGCAAGGAGATGGCTTGGTGCACGACCTTGTGTACGGTGAAAGCCCAAGCGGTATTGATGAGGCCATAGCGAAATTAAACGACACGATTAATAACTTGAAAGTCGCCTCGGATGCTCTGGCGCGTGGCAGCGGTACTATTGGCGCCCTACTGGTTGACTCACAGCTATACGACAATTTGGTCGAAGTTACCGATGGCGCCAAGCGTAGCTTTATACTACGGCAAGCAATCCGTAGTGCACTAGACAAGGAAAAGACTGCTAGCAACTCTCAGTAATCAGACCTGCACGAGAGAGCTTCATCCGATTGAAGCACCAGCTAAGCCTGAGCTCTGAATTGGAAAACAAAAGATAGAGATGAATATTTATCGTCTCATCTTACGCGCCACACATTATGGGGTCTGAGAATCAACGCGCACCGGAGAACCATAGCAGCCTGCATTAAGAACGCCCCGGAACGGACGTTATTGAAAACAGACAAAAGCCGGGGTAACAGATGTAAAGAATCCTGAAGGCGTCAACTCACGTCGTTAGGAAGGAACGAGAGCTAAGCGCCAGCAATTATTTGTGAGGCTCCTCATCGAGGAGCCTCACAAGAGCCTTAGTCAGCCTGCTTACGCAAGAATGTTGGGATCTCGTACTTCTCTTCGTCTTCCGCGCTGGAGAGCACCGACAACTTCTTCAGCTTGATAACCTCTCCGCTCTGACTTTCCTTTTGCTTGCGAGCAAAAGTCGGAATCTCGAGACGCTCCTGACCTCCAGCTGCGAGAGTCTCCTTTGGAGCCGACGCTACTTGGGTCATGCTAACTGTTGTGGAAGTCTCGTCACCCTTCTTATCGCCAAATCCAGTGGCGATAACAGTAACACGGACCTTGTCCTCCATATTGGGGTCGATAACCATTCCCCAAATAATGTTGGCTTCTTCGTGCGCCTCAGCGTGGATAAGCTCGGCAGCCTCGTTAACTTCCTGCAAAGTAACATCAGGTGAAGCAGTAATATTGATAAGAACGCCACGCGCGCCATGGATCGAGATATCCTCGAGCAATGGACTGGAAATCGCTTTCTCGGCTGCCTCGACTGCACGATTTTCGCCAGAAGACTCGCCAGTACCCATCATGGCCATGCCCATCTCGGACATGACTGCGCGTACGTCAGCGAAGTCGACGTTGACCAAACCTTCGAATATGATCAAATCGCTGATGCCCTTTACGGCTTGATATAGGATGTCATCGGCGCGACGGAATGTTTCAAGCAACGAAGTGTTACGTCCCGCGATTGAGAGCAAGCGCTGATTCGGAATTGTTATCAGTGTATCAACGTGGCTACGTAATTCCTCAAGCGCGCGCTCCGCATTCCGCATACGGCGCTTACCTTCGAATAGGAATGGCTTGGTCACTACACCAACTGTCAAAGCACCAAGCTCACGCGCAACTTGCGCTACGACAGAAGATCCTCGGCTACCCGTACCACCGCCAAGACCAGCTGTGATGAAAACCATATCTGCGCCTTCAAGAGCGCGACGGATATCTTCGATACTTTCCATGGCTGCGGCATAACCGACATCAGGATCAGCGCCGGCTCCCAAACCACGCGTTACCTCATCACCAAGCTGGACCTTGTTAGCTGGCATGGCTGAGGCAAGCGCTTGAGCGTCTGTATTGGCCGCAAAGAACTCGACTCCCTCAAGTCCACTTCGGATCATGTTGTTGACAGCGTTAACACCGCCGCCGCCTATCCCGAAAACTTTGATCCTGGCACAACGGGACTGGGAATCTGTCGGCTTCTTTTCCATCGCAACTACCTCAGAAGAAAAAATTGAGTTCTGAAACTTTAGTTCGGTCCAACGAAAAAAGCAAAAAAGAAAACTCGCCTTTCGCTGAAAATCCTACTGCACGCCTAACTATTTCGCACAACAATGGCAAATTACTTTAGGCTACTTAAACTAATTAGCAATGAAAGTAAAGAAAATAATGCGAGTCGGCAAAATCTTCTACGCTATAATGGTGAGACTGCTATAATCGCTTTTGCGGAGAACTTGAAAGACGCTATGTCCTACTGCCTAACCCGTTGATATCCCTTTATGCACTCCACGTAAGCCTAATTTTTGAAATGGCGACTGCGAAATGTGCCCATGTCGTCTAGTATTTTGAGCCGGAGGGGGTAATTTTCAACAGCTGTGGAAAAGTCAGAAGTGCTCAGCGAGCCAATCGCTAACGCGCTGCCATGTGCGCCCCACACCAGAACGAGAGCGGCTTGAGCTGACTGTATTCGCCGCATGCGCCCCCCACAAAACCAGTCCTGTAGCCGTGGCATACTCAGGCGACTTAACTAAGTCAGCCAAGCCCCCTACTCCCGCTGGATTCCCTATTCTAACCGGCATACTGAGGACCTGCTCCGCAACTTGGCGGATACCCGCCAGATTAGCCGTACCACCAGTCAGGACCACGCCAGAGGTCAAAATCTCGTCCATACGAGCCTTGGCCAACTCAGCTTGAACCAGGCTAAAAATCTCAGTTACGCGCGGCTCTATAATTTCTGCCAATACAGACTTAGAGAGCACGCGTGGGGCGCGTCCGCCAGTAGACGGAACTTCTAGCGTCTCCTCCTTACTAACCAGAGTAGAGAGCGCTGCTCCGAATTTACACTTGATTTCCTCAGCCGCCGCGATTGGCGTACGTAGCCCAGCTGCTACGTCGTTCGTGATGTGATTGCCACCTACAGCCAGCACAGCCGTAAACTTAACGGCGCCACCATGATAAACGGTGATATCGGTGGTCCCGCCACCAATGTCCAACAAGCAAACGCCTAGCTCCTGCTCCTCAGGAGAAAGCACGCTTTTGCCAGAGGCAAGCGAGCCAAGTACGATATCATCGACCGCAATACCACAGCGATTAGCGCACTTTACGATGTTTTGCGCTGAAGCTACCGCTCCGGTCACAATATGGACACGCGCTTCAAGTCGTACACCAGAGATCCCCACTGGCTCCTTAATTCCGTCTTGGTCGTCTATGATAAATTCTTGGGGCAGGACGTGTAAAACCTCGCGATCCATTGGAATGGCGACTGCTTCAGCTGCCTCAATTACTCGCTCAACGTCAGAGCGACTAACTTCCTTGTGCTTAATACCGACAATACCGTGGCTATTTAAGCCCTTAATATGGCTACCAGAGATTGAGGCATAAACTGACTTGATTTCAGAGCCGGCCATAGTCTGTGCCTGCTCGATAGCCTTCTGTATGGACTCAACAGTGGCCTCTATGTTGATGACTACACCTTTGCGTAAGCCACGAGATGGACTGGACCCAAGGCCAATCACGTCTACCCGCCCCTCACTATTTAACTGGCCAACCACAACCACCACGTTGGTGGTCCCAATGTCTAGCCCAACAATAATATTTGATTTGCTCGCCATGAACCTCCTAAGAACGAGCTCCCTGCTGGAAATCCGCGATCGCTATAAAACCGTAGTTTGGCTTCCGGTGCAAGCGTTTTCTCCCCAATTACCCGATCTAGAAGGCACTAAGGCTTCATGGTAACTACGGCCATCTTATTGAAGGCCAGGTCAACTTTTGCAAGGTCTGCCTTTCGGGGACCAAGCTCCTGGAGCAATTTTTGCAGGCGGGCTGCTTCGTCCGTGATTCGCGTAGCGTCGGAACTTGAATCAACATCAAAAATAGCTACAAACCCTAGCCCCTGGAAGCGAACGGCCGTCTCGCCACTTGGCATCAGCTCGACCTCGCTAACCTTCTCCGGCACTCCGCCTTCGACTAAGTCCACCAGCTTTCGAACATATTGCAATTTGAGGCGCACGGCCTCCGGCGCAGGCGAAGCTGCTCCAAGCCCCTTTACCCAGATCGCCTTTTGCCCCGGAGCGACCTCTAAACCAGCAGCTACCCTATTAGGAGGGACTGGGCTCATAAAGCCACCGTCTGCTCCAAGTAACCAAATCTTTTCTCCAATTTTTGCTAAGAAGGCAGGTTTGCGTTCCCTAATCTCAACCAGAAAGCAGCGCAAGCTCGTTGCACCGCAGGGCCGCACGCGCGCAGCCTGAATTAAGGCATGCCGCTCAAGCTGGCGTTCAACCTCCTCGCCGTTTAAGCGCCACCAGGCAAAAGAGTTCTGCATCGGTAGAAGTTTTCGCACCTCGGCCGCATCCAACAGCTCTAAGCCAGAAAGCTGAACTTCCTTGTCCTCTAAAAAATCCTGGGCACTCTGCTCAACATGCTGGATGGCCGGGACCAAAGCCTTTGGCGGTCTCCACAGAAAAACACCAGTAACTGCAATAAAAAGTAGGAATGTCAAAATGAACCGCATAGCTATCAAAGCATATTAGCTTGGCAGTCAGGATAATAGCCCCAATTTGGAGGCAGCTCAGGCGGCATTTTTGGGGGAAATTATTGGAGGCATTACTAAAATGCAGGCGGCCATGTCCCCAAACTGAGGGCATGGCCGCCAAAGATCTCTATAAAGAGTCTAGTCCTTGGGTGCTACGCCAAAGAACCTGCACTATTTGACTTTCCTAAAATGCGGCTCTTGCAACGACCGAAGGCCTTACTTTTACGAATGGCATCCAATCGCTTTGGCTGCTTTTTGCGTTTTGCTTCTTTGTAGGCTGCAGCAACCTTCTTACAGGCAGTCGGCAGGGCGTAAGAGCTGCTCGGTGCGAGCGCGCCAGTTCCAAGCATGACAATAGCAATAAGGGCCAAGATTATTCGCGAGGTTTTCATAGTACTCCAACAGTATAGTTAACGGCTTTATGCACCCCAAAGTAGGCACCCAATCAGTTCCCGGCGCAGCGCCAAAAGACCTGAATTTAGGTTGCAATACCGTTATGCAAACAGCGCACCAGTATGTAACACAATTTGGGGAAATTACCCAAGTATAGTTTTAGATAGAAATAACAAACACTTAACCAAACTGGCGGAACGGTTACCAGGCGCATGTCATGAAATCACATGAAAAAAGCTCTCTCCTGCGCCTAAGACACGGACCCTAAGGTCCGCGTCACTGCATCCCGGCGAGCAGCCTCGCGCCGATATTTGGGCAACCCTCGATAGAGATGCCCGGATTTGGTTGTGTCGGCGCCCGAGGATCACGCTAGCAGCGCATGTACTTTCAATTAGTTGGGTATTGCCATATGGAGAACACAGCGCGCACGGAGCGCTCTAAAAAGCTCTTAAACAAGGGGCTTGGGCCACCAACTATCTTAAATGCGACATCATCGGCCTTTCCCGGCATAACACCAATGATGTGCGTTTTGCACTGTTATTACTTTAGGTTAGGAGTTCCCTCATGAAATCACTCTCAATATCTCGTGTTCTTATCACGGCAATCGCGGGTCTCAGTATCGCCGGTACAGCACAGGCGGCCGAGTCGAAATCTCTGATAATCGAAATCCCGGTCGTTAGCGACAATCCAAACGTGCAGCGAGAATTATGTAGAGACACTCAACGCGCAGCGGGATTTTGTGGCGGATTCTTCACCTACATTACAGGCTGTGCACTTAGTGAAGGCTCCTCCGAGCGTGTTCAAAGATGCCAATGCTTCTGCAATTATATCGGCGCTTCTAATAGCCTAGTCGACCCAGCGCAACAGGAACTTGGAAATGAACCTATTGCGAGTGAGTTTTGACAAAAACTCACTCGCAATAGCAGGGCCATCTTGGCGAAGCCAAGTGGACCAGTAGAGCACACAAACCCAGCCGATAGTATGCCCCTCGGGGCTTAGGGTTTACTCGTCTTCTACGGCTCGACTTGGCTACGCCAAGATCTCGCTCGCCCAGCCTCATCCATTTTTTTGTCAAAAATGAATGAGGCTGAGTTTATATCATTAAGCGACGAACAGGCGCTTGAATAGAGCGGCCTGACTCGGTCCAAAGGTCGATCGGTCGCTTCCTAAATTATTATTCCCAGAGGCGATCCAACTCATTTCGAGCAAAAGTGTGTGTAGCTACACCTAGGCAATTATCCCCTATGGCACTACCGTCTGCGGAAGCACGTAGTGCCATTTATCCCAGCGGTCATTGTTACTAAGCGTAGCGCCAAGCAATATACCACCATAGTACGAGGCGAGTCCTCGAACTACAGGATCGGCACTCTGCTGACTAAGAATCTGCAGTCCACCGATTAGGAAGGAATGCGCACCTCCGAGGGGCGAATCTCCAAAGTGTACACCGTATGGTGTATCGAAATAGTTCGCCGCCACTGGCTGGCCATTGTAGGAGGTGGGCACATAGTAGCGCAGCCCATTTGTGACAAAGCCAAAAAATGGGTCTTGGTAATTGCTAATCCAAGAGTACTGCACAGTGTACGCAACATCCTCGGCAATCCGAAATAGAAGTGGATCTTGGAAGAAACGATGCGCACCCAAAAATCCATACAGTACAGATCCATGCTGCCAAGGCATGATGAAGGCATGCGGGGTCGGCCAACCGGTACCGGCGTATGAGCCCTGCTCACTCAGAGCGCGGCTCTGGTGAGATTGCATTCGTTGCGGATCAATAATTTGGTATAAACGGGCAAGTGCAAAGTTCTTAATCGACGTGTCAGAAGTCGCCTGGTAGACCTGCGCGAAACTTTGCATAGTCCACCCTTCTGAACGCACGGTCTGAATGTGGCCTGTATAGTAGTTGGGTTCCAGCTTCATTAGGCCCTTCAAGCATTGACCAAGAACGCGCAGCTCCTCCAATGCCCAAGCGTCTCCACTCAGCATGTAGTAATCAAATAACAGATCTGTACTCCAATGCTCCACGTCGTAAGGCGTCCATTGATGCGCACGCTGTCCAAACCCAGTCGGAATCAGAGTACGGTAGACACTGTAAGGGTCACTACTTAGAAAGGCACGCCGCCCCAAGGACTGCGGAGAGCGATATGGATATGTGGCGTTCACAGGTGGCATGTCCCAAAGGAATAGCGGCCCAGTGTCGGGGACCTGCAGTTGCCACAAGTGGTAAGGACGCATAGCCTGCGCCCATGCCGCCTGCTCCAGCATATTGATTAGCAGTGGGTAATTTCCCTGAAGGGCGTGCGCTAGTGCAGGGCTCAGCGGTGTATTTCGTGGCGTACCAGTAGTAGCCGTTGCCTTAATATCACCGTGCGGACCCCAGGTTCCGAAATTGTTTACGTTTCCAGCAAATGAGCCGTACTCATTCTGAGCTCGCGCCAGGGCATCGGATGGCCCCTGAATTGGGCCTCCCAGCAGCCCTAAAGCATCAGTCGCACGCCACGTAGCTAAGCTCGCAAGCGGATAGAGCGGCTCGTTTACCATGGCAGCGATAGAATTCTGCCACTTCTCTCTATCTAACTGGGGTGCATTTGAAGGAATCATACCCAGCGCAAAGCGATAACGACGAGTCTGCCCATCATCAATGTAATCCTGCTGCATCACGCGATAGGCACTGTAGCCATCTGGGGTTAACTCGGCAGCTTCGATCGCCTCTTGCGCGGGGCGATATGGGGCTACCAGCGGTGCGCCACGTACTAAGAACCGCACCGCTCCAACATCAACAGCTCCCAAGGCGTATAGGTTTGGATCACTCGAACCATTTGGCTCATCCGCGCCAAGGTAATCATTGCCAATGATCCAGTCCACTAGTATGGCAGGAGAATCGCGGAACAGGGTGAGATAAAACGTAGAGGTCAAATAGTCACGCCCAATTCCTGTTCCAGGTGCTGCGCGGTGATAAACGTGATAGCGCAGGCCAAGCGTAAGTGGTGTGCTAAAAACAATTTCCGGGGTGCCAGAAATAAATCCGCGATAAGCCACCCCGAAAAGATCGCGCACCTCCGCTCCAACACTCAATGCGCCTACCATTTGAGCCACCCAAGCATTCGGGGCGAAAGCTCCCAATATCGGCGAAACGCCCTGAACCACGCTGTATGTATTGTTGCTACTAGGCGCAAGTGTGTCTGAAAACTGCGCCTGCGCGATTCGAATGGAGTTATCTGCCCAGCGCTGCAGTACTCGCCAAGCTGTGCTATGTCCTTGAACGCCCAAACTTGCAGTCGAAGTAAAAGCGCCCTGCGCGAACGGAATAGAAACCATTATTGTCTCAGTGCGCTCACTAGAACTTCTATTTTGAACAGAGAAGTTGGTTGGAACATTTGGAGGACTACCAGCGCCCCCCGAACCCCCGTTGTTCGGCGTCGCTGTCGGAGTAGGAGGTATAGTTGGAGTGGCTGATCCTATGGCAGTAGCGGTAGCAGTAGCAGTAGCCGTAGGACTGGCGCTGGGGACAGGCGTTCCCTGGCCTGATAGAATGCTAAGCGTCACCGAGCCTACAAGTCGGGAGGAGCGTAATAAGCCAGGCCGATATAGGCGATAGCGGAAGGTGCCAACACCAGGCCGATCCACATATGCATTGGCCCTTCCCGATACGCGAATTTCGCGCCGACCTTGAGTGCGACCTGCTACAGACAAGCGATTACGCACGATGGTGGCTTTTGGCGTGGCCCTGCTAGATAGACGACGCCAGGTCAGCCTTACTGCCTGGTTATTTTCAATCAGTACAGCCCGTAGTCCCAAGCTAGAGCGACTCCCACCCGCGGCGCTTGCATCCTGGGCAAGCCCGATCAGAAGCAACAAAATTAGCGCAACTCGACGGACTATGGGCAACCACATACAGACAAGCCGCAAAATGTGATCAACCCGGAACCAAAAGGCCGCCTTGCAAAAGGCAGTCGTATCAGAGTGTTATTAATCGAACCAAAGTTACCGGGGATTCAACAACCACTTAGCTAACTACAGGGCTATAGGAATGCAAATTGCGCACCAGCAGAGACATGCGCGTTGTTGGGACTGAACATTTGCCTCAATATTTGGTTAGCAAGATAGGCCCTACCAGACTACAATTTCTGGCTCGAGCTCCACTCCGGCCTGCGTAAGTGCCGCTGTCCGACAAAGTTGAATAAGCTGCTTAACATCTTCGGCACTGGCCTTGCGCTCCTGGTTTACGATCCAATTAGCATGCTGCGATGAAACACTTGCGCCCCCAAGCGCCCTACCCTTCATGCCAGCCGCTTCAAGGATGGCTCCAGCTGATCGCTCAGCGGATGGATTCTTGAACACTGAGCCAGAGCTTGGTAGGTGCAAAGGCTGGCGTAACTTTCGCTCGGTTAGAAAGTGCTGACGCCGTGCGGCGATCTCGTCTCGATTTCCTTCAACTAGCTCAAGCAGCGCATCGACTACAATCGCGCCCTTCGGCAACAAACAACGTCGATATGACAGTCCTAGCTCACTAGCCGACAGCTCTATGATATTGCCTTCTGCACTACACAGGCGCACCCGCTGTAAAACTTGCGCCATCTCCCCGCCGTGGGCTCCGGCATTCATGCGCACAGCACCACCTAACGAAGCTGGAATTCCACCGGCAAACTCTAATCCCGAGAGTCCAGCTTGACTCAGATCACGCGACAAGCTCATCAGGCTCATGGCCCCACCCACTAGCACCTGTCTTGCATTGACCTGCACTTGGCGGAAAGCGCGCCCTAAACGGATGACCACATCGGCTACGCCTTGATCAGGAATTAGAATATTACTACCAGCTCCAAGGATACGTGGCACAGCGCGCTTTGCATTCAGCAACTGCATCAAACTACACAGCTCAGCTTCTGACTGTGGCTCTACTAACAGCGCCAGCGGCCCCCCAACACACATGGTGCTACAATCACGCCCAAGCACACCACTGCGCGCTCTGATACCAGCCCTATTAAGCTCGTGCTGAAGGCTTTGCAGGAGTGCAAGTTCAGTCATGTCGACTATGCGGCAACGCGCCCTTCCAGCGAAGAAACAAGGCGCTCAGGAAGTCCACCAATTGATCCGGCTCCGAGGCAAAGCACAAGCTCTCCCGGCTGAGCGCTGGCTAGTACTCGATCCAGCGCTGCGTCTAAATCCGCTGCAAACTCACGCTGCGGGTGCGACATAGCTTCAAGCAAGCGCTGTGTATCAATCCCTTCGATAGGCTCCTCACTAGCAGCATAGATGGGAGTCATAAGCAAACGATCGCAGTCAGAAAACGCATCCAGGAAATCTACAAAGCAATCGCGTGTGCGTGTGTAACGGTGCGGTTGAAAAATTACCGTGAAGCGCGAGACTTTGCCGGCGTAGGCTGACTTTACAGCTGCCAAGGTAGCCCGCACCTCAGTGGGATGATGCCCATAGTCGTTCATTACCGTGACACCACCTGCCACACCAACTACCTCCAGGCGCCGATGCACTCCCGAGAATCCCGCTAGGGCCGCCGCTATAGTTTGCGGCGCCACCCCTAGCTCTAATCCAACGGCGATTGCGGCAAGCGAATTTAGCGCTATGTGACGCCCAAGCATCGGCAACTCGACCCGCATCAACTTGTCAGCATGTCGAATCACATCAAAGCACGTCATTTCAGGCGTAAACTCTAAATTCTCAGCTCGAATATCGGCGCTTGGAGAGAGTCCATATGTAACTTTGCGCCCTGTGTAGCGCGCCGCGATATCAGCCACTTTGTGATCATCAACACACAGCACAGCTAGCCCGTAGAATGGGACCGCGCGCACAAATTGCTCGAAAGAAGCATCCAGGTCAGCCTGCGAGCTATAGGCCACAAGATGCTCAGCATCAATATTTGTGACAATAGCAATCGTGGGCTTAAGAAGGAGAAAACTTCTGTCGCTTTCATCCGTCTCAGCCACAAGGAACTGCCCCTTGCCAAGCTTTCCGCCCGAGCCGATTGATTTAACTTGCCCACCAATAACAACCGTAGGATCTAATTTAGCAGCCTCCAAAATTGCTGCTGTCATGCTGGTGGTGGTGGTTTTTCCATGCGACCCTGCTACGGCTACACCATACTTAAGGCGCATCAATTCAGCCAGAACCTCAGCACGCGGAATTACTGGCAAGCCGCGCTGCTTGGCCTCTAACAGTTCTGGATTGTTCGGCGATACGGCCGAAGAGTACACCAACAAAGAAGCGCTGGCGGGAAGATTGTCGGCAGCATGCCCAAGGGAAACTATAGCTCCCAGACGCTGCAAGCGATCGCTAGTAGAGCTGCGCTTTAAGTCCGAACCTGAGACTTTAAAACCCAGGGTCAACAGAATCTCGGCTAGGCCTGACATGCCTGAGCCGCCTATTCCGGTAAAATGAAAGTGTAAATTCGGATTATACATAGCCTGTAAGCACTGTAGACGGCCGCCACTATAGACCGAATAGCGACAAAGGGCCACAAGAGCCCATTCCAGCAAGGGCTCAATGAAAATCAGGCTCCCGCCCAATCATATCGCCCAATTCCAAGTGTCGGCGGCATTTCCGGAGTACCTCTATCCCGGCTAAAAGCCCCCGCAAATTGACCAATTTTGCGATGTATCCTAGGGCACTCGCCATGCAGCGGCAGATCCGCTATTGATTAGAGCGGCTATCGTATAATGTACAGTTTTATGCAGCTTGCCCCTAAAGAGCGCTATCATTTTAAGGCCTTCTACGGCTCAAGTCATACTTGGGCCCTTGGCCAATGCGAGACACTGGCGAAGAATTTCAGCGTTTTGGACGTGGGCGTAGGTGATGGCTCATTTGTAATGGCCCTACGCAATAAGGGCTTTTCCGAGCTGTACGGAGTGGAAATCGATCCACGTGCGCGCGAAGCTGCGGGCCCGCTCTACATCCGCATCGAACCCACTTTAGATGCTTTTGCTGCTCAAGAATTTGATTTGATCTTGTTGCTAGATGTCCTCGAACATTTAACTGAGCCGTTTGCTTTTTTTGAGCAGGTCTGCAAGCTACTTAAGCCGGGAGGAACACTGCTTGTTTCAGTGCCCAATGTCGCGCATTGGAGCGTACGCTTCCAACTCTTACTCGGCATGTGGCATTATACAAAGCGGGGCCTCCTAGACGAAACACATTACCACTTTTTTACTCGTCAGCATTTCAAGCAGCTCCTTGCCTCCCAGCCTAGCCTGCAACTGCAGTCACTCGATGCTAGTATTTCCCCGGCGGAGTTTGCGTTACCGCGCTGGGCTTGGCACAACCCACTATTTGCCATGGCCTCGCGAGTACGCCAGCTGGGCGCGCGGCTCTGGCCGGGACTTTTGGCCTATCAGCACATGGCCCGTCTTAGGAAGAACGGATGAAGTTGGTGTGCTGGAATGTTAATGGCTTTCGCTCCGCGCTGAGCAAGGGCTTGCTAGACTTTGTAGCTAGCCAGGCCCCAGATGTGCTTTGCCTACAAGAAGTAAAGGCCTCCCCCGACGTTCTTGAGGATGCGCGTTATAAAATCCCTGGCTTTCGCCTTTACCACTCGTGCGCAACTAAGAAGGGGTACTCCGGCGTCGCTACTTGGTTGCGTGACGGGCTACCAGAACCAAGCGAGGTGCTGCATGGCATTGAAAGGCCTGTCTTCGATCATGAAGGCCGTGTCCTTATCCTGCGGCTAAAAGACTTTGATCTCTACAATATTTATTTCCCCTCCGGCACCACCGGCGACACGCGCCAAGCTTTTAAGTACCGCTTCCTAGACGCGCTTAGCGACTACATAGTGCGTCTACCAGCTCAGCAGAAGAACCGCATCGTAATGTGCGGAGATTTTAATATTTGCCACCGTGAAATTGACATTCACCATCCGCAAGAAGCAACCAAGCGCGAGTTATCTGGATTTTTGCCAGACGAGCGCTTGTGGATGGATTATTTTACAGCGCTTGGATTTGTCGACACCTTCCGTCATGTACATGGCGACACGCGGCGCGACTACTCATGGTGGTCATTTAGGGCTGGCTCGCGCAAGAAAAATTTGGGATGGCGCATCGACTACTTCTTTGTTGCGAAGACGCTAGTGAGCCACGTGAGGTCGGCTGATATTTTGACAAAAATCATGGGCTCAGATCACTGTCCAATTACGCTTGAGCTGCAAGCAAATAGACCCTGAGCAAGTGAGCACTTACTCGCAATAGCAGAGCCACCCTGGCGAAGCCGAGTTGACCAGTAGAGCGCACAAGCCCAGCCGACTAGTGGTGGCACTACTTAGAGAGCGTAACAAAATGAAAGCATGGCGAGCCAAGCGAGATATGAGCCAAAACAAGGAAGGCAAGCAAAACAACCAAAATGTAGCGTAGCTACATCGAGTATTGTCATGCGCAGCCTGAGTTTTTGCAGGCCTTATATCGCTCGGCGTAGTAGTTTTAATTTTGTTACGCGCTCTTAAAAACTTGGGACATCGGACGTGCCCGATCGCAGCGGCAAGTGCCTGAGCGCCGAAGTCCCTGTATTCGAACGCGCCGAGCGCGAAGATTGATATGAATTATGCGTCCGTGAGCTATCCTGATCCTGCCGGTGACTGCCAGCTTGGTAAGATCTCTGCAAACAGTCTGAAGCCTCTTCATCGTCACCACTGCCGCAACTCTTGGCCGCCAAGAAGCGCTCGTTTTCACGCTCGGCAATGTCGCTGACCTGCTCGCGTACGCTACTTAAAAGCTGCGTATTCTCTTGCGCTGATTCTTTGCTCAAGAAAGCGTAGTAGAGAAGCCCAAGAAGTAGTCCAAGAAACAAGAATCCGCGCATACCTATATATATCGGCAGTTGGGCCAAGAATATTTAGGGCCTACCAACAAGCTGGCTAACGTGAGTCAGTCCTTGCCGTTCCAGGTATGCCAATAGTTCTAACTTAAGCTGTTTTAGTAAACCTGGCCCCTGATACACAAGCGCGGTGTACACCTCAACCATAGTGGCCCCAGCCCGAAGCATTTCTACCACATCGTTACAGCTGCTAATTCCGCCCACCCCAATAATTGGGAGTTTTCCCTGCAGCCGACTTGCGCAATAACGCACAGCCTTAAGAGCACGCGGATAAAGCGGCACTCCGCTCATACCGCCCTTGGTTGGCGCGTGGGACGGCAAGCCGTCACGAGCGGTAGTCGTATTGGAGGCAATTATACCAGCTACTCCACTCTGCAAGCAGCAATCCAAGGCCTCGTCGATCTGCGTTTCGCTCAGGTCGGCAGAGAGCTTCACTACCAGCGGCTTTCTAAACTTATTGGCAGCTTGTAATCCACTTAAAAGCTCAAGTAGGCGCTCACGCTCTTGCAACTTTGAGTATTCAGCAACATTCGGGCAGGAAACATTAATGATGAAATAGTCCACCAACTCAGCAAGCGTCGAAAGCGTGTAAGCACAGTCAGCGACAGCCTCTGAAAGCGGGGTCGCTGTTGTCTTCCCGATATTAAGTCCAATCGGTGGCAGTCGCAGCCCACTTGAACGCAGGCGCTGTAAATTCAGGCGTGCCGCATCCGCGCCAATATTTGGGTTACCCATGAAGTTAACGAGAGCACGCTGCTCGGGAAAACGCCAAATTCTGACACCCTGATTGCCAGGCTGCGGCTTTGCGCTCACTACTCCTACTTCAATCGAAGCGGGGCCAAATGCCGACAAAAGCTCAACCGCGCGAATATTTTTATCAATGCCCGCCGCCAGCCCAACTGGGCCAGGGAATTTGAGACCAAATAGGTTGACCTGCAAACGCGGATCTTCAAGCTGGTAGGAAGCCTCAATTAGGGCTCGCAGCGGACCACAACGTCCAACTGAAGCTAAGCTCATCACTAGTTCGTGCGCTGTCTCTGGTTGGAGAGAGAAGAGGATTGGGCGCACCAAAGAGTATAACGAAAGCGACATGCGACTATTTTGTGCGCTGTCGCGGGGAAGATCAATATGGGGAGTTCTCTTGCAGAAAAGGCAAGAAAAAGGTGAAGGGCCGTACCTCAGAAGTTGGCTCGGATATCCTATGCAAAATCCTAGAAGAGTTGCCTCTTCCCTTCACCCTGTTTGAAGAAGTTTGAAAGTGAACGTCTCCCGGCCCCAGCACGCAATCGTCTCTAAGAGGCGACGGAGTGCCAGGGCCGGGTACTGATGCGCCTCGCTCAAAGAGCAGAGACGCTTGCGGGACCTCAGTGAGCAGTCGCGGGGGTCCTGATGGGAGCAGCTGCCGCGGGGACGGGCTGGGGCGCAGCGGCTCGGGCGACTTGATCGAGTGCCTTCTCGAGATCTACGGCGGCGCGAGTGGCGCTACCGAGACCGTAGGTGAAGGGCCTCGGACGACCGATGACCTTGTGCCCGTTCACCCACCGAATAGCTGCCTGCGACGGGGTCACGTGGTCGTGCTGAAGCACAACCGCGATTTCCACCAGACCAGCCAGCGAGTGGGTCGACGGGAGCGGTACGACGAACTCGAGCGGCGGAGCCAGCGCCAGCACTGCCACGCGCTCGTCGTGCGAGTGGGTGAACGGGTCAACACCGACCCCCCACTGCTCCGCGAAGATGCGCATGCGATCCTGCCCGGCACGTTGGCCCATGGCGACCACAACGTAGTCGCTGAAGCTGGTCGTAGACAGGGGATTGATCACCATCTGCCAGATATCGAGCTGCAGCCGCTGGGCCGCCGCACGGATCTCTCCGAGCCCGGCTCCGAAACCGAAACGTCTGCCGGAGATCTCGAACGAACTCTCTTCACCCGGACGATAGTCCAAGGTGACCTGCCTCCCATCCACCTCGAGGGTGACACGGAAAGGCCTTGCGCTGCCATCGGTCGTGTGCGCTGCCGCCTCCTCGACGGAGCGACGCACGAGCCTGTCAGCCGGATTCTCACGGGGTACTTGCATGTTCTTCTTCTTCTCCGAGAACTGGGGGTTGGGACGAGGAACTCTATCCGCTACACACGGACAGAGTGGAAAGAACGAAAGCTGAAGGGCTGCAGGCCCTCCAAGCGTTACGCACGCTTGAAGATACTGCAGAAACCTTAAGAGCCAACGCTGAGTCGGCCCTCGCTGAATATGCAAAGGCGGAGTATTTAAGTTTCTAAGTGCTGCATGTTCTTGGCCGAGCTTCTTGGCCGAGCCAAGTTGGGCCGCATATAGCTTGTGCCTAACACAACAAGTTATCAAAGAGGCGTTTACTATACACCTGTGCGAATTCAGCGAGAGCGACTTTTGCGTTGAGACTTCTACCCGAAGCCAAGAATTAAAAGAATGGCTACCTTGCGGCAGCAGCTAGGAGGATACTCCTGTCCCAAGAACTAAACAATCGGACAACAGGAGACTTTTTTGTCAGGGTTATTAAATGAAAAATTGATGGCCCACTGCGAGGCTGCGTCACAAATTCAAAGGGCGTGACACTACTCAAGCGCCGTCATACTTTTAGTACGATAAACACTGAGACAACCTAATCCTGAGGTCCGAAAAACTTAAGGACAAGAGTGAGGATTAGGCTAAAGCCCAAGCTAAGCAATAGCATGGAGACTACTGGGAAATAGAAGGTTACCTTCTCCCCTTGGATACGGATATCTCCAGGCAACTTGCCGAACCAAGTCAGCAACTGCGGAAAGTTATTAATGATGGCGCCAAGCAGAATGAGGGTTATTCCCCCAAAATAGAGCCATTTTCCGACTTCGTATGGCACGATGGTCAATCCCCGCAAAAGGCTATACAATTAAGGTGTTGTGGTAGTGGCACTCCGGGCTATTACTACAAGCTGCCGGCCACATTTTTGCTACAAATTCTGCTTACTACTAACTATGTTCGGAGTCAGTCTACCAGAGTTGCTCGTAATTTTCACCGTGCTGCTTTTGCTATTTGGGCCAGACAAACTGCCTGAACTAGCCAAGACGCTAGGGAAACTTACTGGCGAATTTAGGCGTGCTTCAGACGGCCTACGACGAGAGTTCTATAACTCCGTATATAACCCAGCCGAGCTGGCTAAAAACCGCATTGATTCTGAACTGCGCGAGCTGCGCTCAATATCAAGTCGAGAGCTCGCGCAGGCCAAGCCGAACGAGACGCTACAAACAGGACCTCATGAATCAGCCAGCCCTAAACAAAACTAGCGCGGCGCCAAGCGCTGAGATGACACTCTTTGAGCATTTAGCCGAGTTGCGCTCTTGTCTGCTGCATATAGCCCTGGCGGTGTTAGTTACAGCGATCATAGCCTATTACTTTTCCACCCAGGTGTTTCAAATTTTATCTGCTCCCTATTTTGCTGCCTTTCCTAATGCTCCTCTGGTGGGCACGGGCCCAGCTGAGGCTTTTATGATTAAGCTTAAGGTGGCACTAGCAGTTGGAATTTTTGCTTCTAGTCCCATAGTTTTTTTTGAGATTTGGCGCTTCATCGCCCCTGGTCTTTACGAACATGAGAAGAAGATGGTGCTGCCTTTTGTGGTCAGCGCAACCTCCCTATTTCTTTTGGGAGCTTGGTTTTGCTATGCGGGCGTTATTCCAGTCGCTTTCGATTTCTTCCACCAGGAGTATCAGTCAGTTGGACTAACGCCGAATATTAAAATCAGCGAACATTTGGCCATGGTACTTCAGGGCATGCTAGCTTTTGGCTTGGTGTTCGAGTTGCCAGTACTAGCCTATTTCGGTGGGCGTTTTGGAATTCTTACCAAAGCTGGCCTCATCTCAAGCGTGCGTTACGCGATTGTGGTAATATTTATCGTCTCTGCCATTCTGACCCCACCAGATGTACTGTCGCAGCTACTAATGGCAATCCCGCTATGCCTCCTTTATGCCATTAGCATTTGGGTGGTTGCCTTTGCTGAGCGAAAGCGCAGCTCGCTCGTGCAAGCAGCGGCTGCAGGCCCTACACAGGTTAAGAGCCAAAGCAGCGAGAATCGATAAAACTGTTATAAATACAATATGTTATGTAGAGATAGAACATATTGTTCTATTGACAGAAACGGCTTTTTGCCCGATCATACTTAGAAGGGTAAGTTCAGGCACCGCTGAGGCCCCGGCCATCCCTCCCCGTAATACTTAGCTTCCCGATTGGCTGACCTTGGCGAGCATGGATTATCCAGAAACTGGGGCATCCAGCTGTCAAAGGCTGGATGCCATTTTTTTTGGGGGCCTTCCAAGCCCGTTTTTCAAGCACCTACGTCCTAGCACTAACTTCCCCACCTAGCACTATTCACATAGACTGCCAGCACAGGTAGTTATACCTTGATTCCTAAGCCTAAGTTTATGAGCCAAGCTACTAGTAACAAGCGACTTACACTCGGAGAAATCGCCAGCCTTAGTAAGGGTGTCCTGCAAGGCTCAGCTGATTTAGCAATTAGCGGCCTTTGTCCACTGGATGAGGGGTGCCCGGGCTGTATTAGTTTCATCCGAGAGAATAGTCCCGCCAAAGTGCTCTCACTCTTGCAATCGACTCAGGCTAGTGCTGCATTTGTTGTGGACTCGCTGCGCTCACGACTAAAAGAGGCGCCCAAGCCCTTAATTTTTGTGCCCAACCCGCAAGCAGCGCTTTTTGACCTAATCCCCCATTTTTTTGTAATGACTGCCACCCAATCTGGAATAAGCGAGCGAGCTGATATTCATCCAAGTGCTAAGCTTGGAAAGGGTGTGAACGTGGGTGCTTTTGTAAGCATTGGAGCCGACGTGTCGATTGGAGATGGATCAACTGTGCATCCGCATGTTTGCCTGTATCAGCGTGTTACAGTTGGGAGGAACTGTGTAATTCACTCTGGTGCCGTTCTGCGTGAAGATTGCGCTATTGGTGACAACTGCACAATTCAGCCCGGAGCCGTGATTGGCGCAGATGGATTTGGTTATATCCCAGACCCCAAATTGGGGCTTAAGCCAATCCCTCAGGTGGGCCAGGTGGTGATCGATAAGGGCGTAGATATAGGCGCCAATAGCTGTATTGACCGCGCAGCGCTGGGAGCGACTCGAATAGGCCAGGCTACAAAAATCGATAATCTTGTCCAGGTTGGGCACAACACCAAGATTGGCAAAGCGGTAATTATCTGTGGACAGGTGGGAATTGCGGGTAGCTGCAATATTGCAGATCAAGTAGTACTTGGGGGCGGCACCGGCGTAGCTGACCACGTGAGCATCGGCGTGGGCGTGCGCGCGGCAGGACGTTCAGGAATTACAAGTGACATCAGTGAACCTGGAGACTATATGGGATTCCCTGCGCTGCCAGCCAGAACATGGCGGCGCATATACGCCAGTCTGCCACGATTACCAAAGATAGTGCGTTCTCTAAAAGGGGCCAGTAAGTCGAATGAAGAAGAGTAGATTGTTTCTCGCCATTGCTCTTGGCGCACTGTGCTTAGCCACGACTCAGGCCTGCAAAAATAAAAAACAGGATGAAAATGCTTTTCCAGTGCAAGCGCGCATTATTAATCTACAACTAGTTCACTCTCCTGAGTTAAAGGAGTATGCCGAGCAAGTTAAGAATCTTTTTGCTTCTACGAATCAGCATCTTAGTGATGGCACAAGTATTGGGCTTGAATTCATTGTACTGCCTGGAGTCGAAGCCGCGCAGAAAATAGCCAACGGAGAGATTAAAGCCGACGGCTGGCTAGCTCCTTCCACCTCGCTAGTGAATTACACCAACACGCATTTGGAAAACTTAGGGGCTGCGCAGCGTAACTGCGAGCAACTTTTTTCTACGCCTGTGGTACTGGCTGTTGGGCGTGAAAATGTAGATGTGTTTCCAGGGCAGCAGCAAAAGGTATCATGGACAACGTTAGCGGAAACAAAATTGTGGCGGCAGGCCAATACATCTGATGCTAGCTCATTTGTCTTTAGTCATTCCTCACCGCAAAGCGCCACCGGCTTTGCCGCTTTGGTTCAGCTGGGCTTCTTTGCGTCGTTAACTCATGGCAACACCTTAAGCCTTGAGCTTCTAAGATCGGAGCGAGCAGCAAAAAACCTCGCTGAGCTTGAAGCCAGCATTTCTAACTACAGTCTAGATGAGGCTACGCTTCTAGAGCGCACCGCTACTGCTGGCACAAAGCGTGTAAGATTTACTATCACTACCGAACAGCAGGTGGCGGTCTACAATCAAGCCCACCCACAAGATCATACTCCGCTAATGGCGCTATATCCTGAAGAAGGCTCAGTTTGGCAGGACTACAGTTTCTGCACTTCAGACGCTGATTGGGTAAATCCAGCACGCCGGGCAGCGTTAAACATTCTCGCATCCTTTCTGGCAGCTGAACAAACACAAGTGTTAGCAAAGAAGTTTGGCTTCCGTCCGACCCGTAGCAACTCACCAGAGATGGCGCCACTAACGCCCGAGTTTGGTATCCGGACTGATTTGCCTGAAACATCTTACCTGCCTGTTTCAGGCGATGTTGTCTCGTATTTCCTAGAGAAATGGCCAAGCTTGATGCGTTCGGCAGCCACGTTGCTGATATTAGATGGCTCGGGCAGCATGCAGGGCCCCACCCTTTCGCTAGCCAAAGAGGCATATCGAGTGCTACTAGCGCGCATGGATGCTGGTGGAAAAAGTGGGTTTATCTCGTTTTCAGCCCAACCTAGACTGGCGGCGCCACTTGGCACGGCAGCTCCGGAACTGATGCTGCGGATAGACGAGACTGAAGCGGCTGGAGGCAGTGCTATTTATGATAGCTTAAAACTCGCTATTGATTTGCTTACAGGGCCTGAGTACGCAGGATATCGCAAGAATATTGTCCTAATTAGCGATGGAGACGACAAGAGTTCTGAGATTTCTCTACAAGGCATTCTAAATTATGTAAGCGACAAAGTTATTCGTTACGATATGAACGTCTTTGTGGTTGGACTGGCCAGCGGCGGGGCCGACCTCACCGACCTTAAGCGCATCGCTAAAGTAGCGAATGGCTTCTATCGCGACAGCGCCCCCACCCGCATAGCCACCGTCTTTGATGAGCTCTTCAGAGGAACTCTGTAGAAAAATCATTTGATCGATCAGAGAAAGTTATTTACGGTCTATGTCGGCCAGGCGCTTTTTGGCTGTATTAACAACCAACTGAGGTAAGTTTTTTGAACGCGCTATTTTCTTAATATCCGCGTCTTGCAAGTACCGCAGCCACTTAAGCGCCACATCACCAGGTGTTCTTGGATTCGACACGATGCTTAGCTTTATAGAATAATTCTTCATCCACACTTTGGATTCTGCTATTGAGCGTAACACAGTCTCTGACATATTCGGGTTGCGCGCGAAGGCCTCCACCTCGATTCCCTGCAGTTTTGGATTTTTAAGCACAAACTGCTGAATCATGCGACTACCGTCCATAATTAGAATTGCTCTACAAACTGCATTTCCGAATAAGGCTAACTTGATCTTTTGTGGGACTCCCATTTCCGCGATCTCAGAACGGATATCACGGCTGTCTTCAGAACCTGCGGCTGAAATAGGGGCCTGCACATTCTCCTTGGCTAAATTTTCAGGAAGGCCAGCACTAGGATCACCAGTAGACTGCACAATTTCTTCAGCAGCCTTAACTTCCTCAGCTGAAATATCAGGAGAACCGCTAAGTCTTCCCAACACACCTCTGATCGCTTCATTAATCTGCTCTGGCTGGTCAGACACAACGATTAAGCTCCGCGATAATGCGCAATCCCTGCAATGTTAAGTCTGGAATAAATTGCTGAACCTGCGCCGAGTGCTCGCAAAATAGCTTTCCATCCGGCCCAGTCGCTAAAACATACTTTAGTTCCCCTACCTCGGCTCTTATTCTTTCAATAAGTCCATCAACCAGCGCCGTATAACCGACCACCACCCCCGACTGCATGGCAGCTTGAGTAGTCTTTCCAATAATAGTTTTTGGCCACATTAAATCGATTCGCGGCAACTTCGCTGTATGCTGCACCAAACTCTCCAAGGAAGCCATCGGACCTGGCGCAATTACTCCACCTTCATACTCACCCTGCGCATTTATCAAATCAAATGAAGTAGCGGTCCCAAAATCAACTACCAGACAAGGGCCTCCGAACAGGGCCTTGGCTGCAACAGCATTCACGACACGATCGGCTCCAACACTAGCTGGATCGGTAGCTCGAATTACCAGACCCGTCTTAAGACCGGGGCCTACAACCAACGCTTCGCTTCGGAAGTACTTACGCACAAGCTCTTGAACTCGCACTGTCATCGCTGGCACAACGCTTGCGATTATTGCATGCGTGAATGTATTGATTGGCCTCTTTTCGTGCTCAAGCAAAGGCAACAATATGGCGGCATACTCATCGGCTGTTCTTCCAACCCGAGAATCCAACTTAAACTCGAAGGCTAATTTCTGCCCATCAAAACCACCGACCACGATGTGGGAATTTCCAATGTCGAATGCGAGCAACATGCATCCGATATAGCACAGGTAACTCAAAAACAATATCTGCATGTAGAGGGGTAGTATTGACTCTAGCTGCGCTACTACCGAATCATCGAAACGTGGCCTGCGCAGAATGTCGATATATTTCCAGCTACCTCTAGCTGCAAACAGCCTTGAGCATCTACTCCGCGATGCAACCCACAAACTTTTTCCTGGCCTGCATCCAACATTACTTCGCGGCCCAAGCCATAGGCAGCACTAATCCACTCGTCCCGAAAAGCGGCAAACCCCGAACGCAAGAAGATGCCCCACACTCCAACTAATTCAGCTCCAATATCTGCGGCGAGTTCCGGAATGCTTGGCACGCGCGCACCAATATCACCTAAGGCTACGGCGACCTGGCCAAGCGAAGTAACTTGGGCCGGTGCTAAGTTAAGATTAACTCCAATCCCAACTAGTAGCCGTTGATAGTCTGCGTTTCCTACCAGCTCCACCAGAACCCCACTTAACTTACGACCATCGAGTGACAAGATGTCGTTTGGCCATTTCAGGCACACTTGCGCCCCATAGGCCGACAATACACGACGTAAGGCACAGCCAACCACTAGCGAGAAACCAACTAGAGCGCTCGCCGTTGTTTTCGCCCCCAACACATAGGTTGCATACAGGCCAACTCCAGACTGCTCCCACACTCGCCCCTGTCTTCCTCGCCCAGCGATTTGCTGACGCGCTAGCGCCAAGGCGCATCCCACTTGGCTGGCTGGACGAAGCTCACGCGCAGCGTCCATGGTCGAGCCGACCTGCTCTAGGCAGACAATCGGCTCAATCAAAGCGCAATGCTGCCGAATTAAGTCTTCCCAAGCCTGAATCCGCATGGAGTGGCTCATACCGACTCTATACGCATCGAAATATCCACGCTGCCAGCCTGCGTTGTCAGAGCTCCCATAGATACACAGTCTACACCTAGGCGCTTAAGACGTTTCAATCTCGCCTGCTGCACCCCCCCTGACACCTCAATCATAGGCCGCAACTCTAAATGCTGCATAGCACGCATAGCACGCATTACTTGAGCATCAGAAAAGTTATCGAGCATGATGCGGTGGGGTCGGAATTCCAGTGCTGCCGACAATTCTGCAAGCGAGCGCACTTCTACTTCTACCTGTAAATTGCGTGGCGCTCGCTCAAACACTTGTTGCAAAGTTATACGCACATTTCCAGCATTTGCATCGATGTGGTTATTCTTAACCAAGACCATATCTGAAAGACTCGCTCTGTGATTACAGGCACCACCCACTTTGACCGCATACTTCTCAAGACTTCGCCAACCAGGCGTGGTCTTACGAGTATCCAACACCTTTAGACCTTCAGCCGCGGCTTGTGCCCTACGCGAGACCGTGGCGACAGCGGACAAATGCTGCAGGAAGTTAAGCATTGTCCGCTCCAGGGCCAACAGATCTCGCGTACGACCCTGGAGTTTAGCTAAAACTGTCCCAGCTTTGACTAGCCGGCCATCCTTGCATGCAAGCCTAATAGCTATTCTGCGCCTAGCACGTTGTGCTACCAAAGCGAGTAACGGCAATCCGCACACAACCAGTGTCTGCTTAGCACGGATAGTCGCCACGCTCATATGCCGCACCGGCACACATGCATCACTTGTAACATCACCAGCTGGCAAGTCTTCCGCCAGGGCGATGTCGATAAGTTTTCGCACTAAAATCGAATCAAATGTGTTGTTGTGTTTACCCATTGCATCTCACAGCCGCCCTAGGCCGGCTCCAGCAACCATCCATGGGCATGCTTCAATAGTACCCGCAACACCGCCGCGCCAGGCACAGCCAGAAACACCCCCAGCAAGCCAAATAGGTGGCCACCGGCAAAAATGGAAATAATAATTACCAATGGAGAAAGTCCGACCTTCTCACCTACCACTTTGGGAGTGATGACCCACCCTTCCAAAAACTGCACCACCAAGTACAGCCCTATTACCTGAGCCAAATGAGTAAAATCTCCAAACGTGGCAAGCGCCATGATCGAACTCAGCACGATGCCCATCAAAAAACCCATGTACGGTATGATTGCCCCAAAGCCAGAGATAATAGCGAGGAGGAACCACAGCTCTACACCAATCAGCCACAATCCAAAAGCATAGAGGATAAAGAGAATACATCCAACCGTTAGCTGACCGCGCACGAATGCTGACACATAGCTATCAATTTCAGTCGCAATGTTCACAACTTTGCGACGCGAAGGAGACGGGAATATTTTTAGAACCCACGAGTGGAAAAGTGGTAAATCGACGGCTAAGTAAAAGGCGATGAAGGGAAGCAGAAGAAAGTTTAGTAGTGTCAGCGTAAGCGAGTAGCCCTGCAAGAGAGTACTACCTACAGCTGCTAGCACTCGCCGCAGCGTATCCTTATCGACTTGTGGCATCCAGGATTCGGTTGCTCCCTGCGCCGCGGCCTGGCCAGTCTTATGCGGCAAATAATGCTCTATCCGCTCTAAAAGTGGCACACCACGTTCTTTGGCAAGTTCAATATAAGTTGGCAAATTGTCAGCCAACTTGTCGAACTCACGCACGACTGTGGGCACCGCAGTGAAAATCAGCAGCAGCAAGACTACAACAGCCGCTATCATGCTTAGAACACAACCGTAACTTCTAGAAATTTTTCGACGTTCCAGCCATGTCAAAAGCGGATCCATTACGTAGGCTATGCAGTAGCCCAGCACCAACATGACCACTATTTCTTTCAACGACACAAGCAACCATGCCACCAAGGCCAAGCAAAATAGGCCTAAAATCCAGCGCGGTGGAAGTAAGCTATCTTGCGTCCCGCTCTTCGCCATGTTCGCCTCTAACAAATCAAAAGAATGATAGAACTGGTCGCCCAAATAACTGCTCTACTTCCTCGCACAGGGCCTCCGAAGGAGCCACCGCTACAGTAGCCTGGCTACGGTCGCGCAACACTAGCGAGACCTCAGCGTCGTCTATTTCTACCTTCACTTTTACGGGACAAGCACCGGCATGCTTCTGCAGTACTGATAGTAGTGCATCCAGACGATCTTCGAAATTATCATTCCCCGTTAGCATTAATAGCCCTTGCGTGGCACTTCTATCGCGCAGGGCAACCAGTGACTCCACCTTATTAACTATGAAAGTACAGCGCTCTTCGGAAACGTTGGCACGCCCTGAACAGATTACCGGGTCATCCGCCGCCAATATGTGCGCTACCTGCTTGTAAGTGTCGGGCCACGCGATTGCCTCAACCGACCCAGTGTAATCCTCCAGCATGAAGCTAGCATAACGGTCACCTTTCTTGGTGTTCTTGAGTTTGAGGGCAGTAATTACTCCGCCTACCCTTAGTTCAGGCTGCTTGGCCTTGGCCAAAATATCACTAGTATTGATTACTCCCAGGCGCTTTAAGTCGCGCTTAAATTTCTCAAGTGGATGTCCTGAGATATAAAAACCAAGCGCTTCTCGCTCGAAGGCCAACTTCTGATTTACCGGCCACTCCGGACGGTTCCCGCTGCGACGTGGAATAGTAGCTTTTTGTCCACTTCCACCAAATAGCGAGATTTGATTGGTATCATCACTGCGTTGAAGTGATTGGCCAAAGCGCAGAACATCATCGAGTCGCTCAAAAAGCTCGCGCCGCGTTGCGCCAGAAGCGTCAAAGGCGCCGCATTTAATTAAGCTTTCAAATACCCGACGGTTAACTGCGTGTAGGTCTACGCGCTCAACAAAATCTTCCAAATCGATGAATGAACCCTTGGCGCGCGCAGCAATAATCGCTTCAATCGCCTTGTCACCAATACCTTT